>DMPQ01000464.1 GCA_003455945.1 Planctomycetaceae bacterium | reverse complement strand
GTCTCGGATCCATCAGGCGGGCTGTCGGCAGGACCCGGAATCCTGATCGACAGCCCGCCTGTTTCATTTCGCCTGCATCAGAACGATACAGTGCATCATTTCGCTTCATGCCTCACGGAGGCGAGGTTCTTCGAATCGGTCGCAAGATGCGCGAACCGAGGGGCCGATGGCGGAGAAGCACCGAGGNNGACATCGGACGCGCTGAAGTAGATCCGCGATTCGCTCCGCCAGCGGCCGGTTCCCTGCTCGCCGGCTCGATCGGAGTCGGGGGGAGGGAGAACGATCGAGCCTTGCCGTCGGCTCGGCTGGGATAGAGATGCATGCCGAAGCGTCGATCGTTTCGCGTCGACGGCGTCCCCGGATGCGGCGGAGGCCGGAACGGTTCGCCGGTGCGTTTCGGCTCTCCCCCGAGTAGACTTGGTTTCGGCGAGCCGAAGCTCGAGTACCTTCCCGAAACTGCCTCGTTATCGGGAACGGGTCGAGCGTCAGGCAATGACGAGTCACGGGGCCGAGCCCGCAGTCTCGATCCGAGCAGGAGCGGAAGCCATGGAGCGACAGATTTCGACCGCCGTTCTCGCGTCACTGGTGTTGGTCTTCGGGGTCGTCGACGACCTCGCGGCTCAGCGCCGTGCCCCCGCGACGCAGCGCTATCAGCAGGTCGCCGAAATCGATCGTCAGATCGCCGAGGTCTGGAAGGAATACGACCTTCGCCCGTCCGAGCCGGCGACCGACGGCGAGTGGTGTCGCCGCGTTCACCTGGATCTGATCGGTCGGATCCCGACGGTCGAGGAACTCGAGGCGTTCCTCAGTTCGAAGAGCCGTTCGAAGCGCGAGGACCTGGTCAACTCGCTGCTGTACGACGAGAAGTACACGGAAGAGTATGCCCGCAACTGGACGACGATCTGGACCAACCTGCTGATCGGGCGGGCCGGCGGGAACGACAACAACAGCATGATCAGCCGCGAGGGGATGCAGAAGTATCTGCGGGATGCCTTCGCGCGCGACATTCCGTATGACCGCTTCGTCAGGGAGCTCGTCGCCGCAAGCGGTTCGACTCAGCCTGGCTCGGAGAGCTTCAACGGCGCGGTCAACTTCCTGGTCGACAAGGTCAACGAGGACAACGCGTCTCAGGCGACCGCCGCCGTCTCGAAGATCTTCCTCGGCCTTCAGGTGCAGTGCACGCAGTGCCACAACCATCCGTTCAACGACTGGCGCCAGCAGAAGTATTGGGAGATGAACGCGTTCTTCCGCCAGGTGCGAGCGGAGCGCGAAGGGGATCGTCAGGCGGGTGCCGGTTCGCGGTTGTTCGATCGCGACTTCGCGGGTGAGGGAGCGGGAGGAGATATCGCCGAGGCGGTGCTTTTCTACGAGGAGCGAAACGGCTACAGCCGGACCGCCTTCCCGGTCTTCGTCGACGGCACCCCGATCCCTCGCGACGGTCGTGTGGCTCAGGTGAATCGCCGTGAGGCGCTGGCCGATCTGATCGTCGGCTCGAACTATCTCGAGAAGGCCGCCGTCAATCGTCTCTGGGCTCACTTCCTCGGCTACGGCTTCACCAAGCCGGTCGATGATCTCGGGCCTCACAACGTCCCGTCGCATCCCGAACTGCTCGACTACCTGGCGAGTGAGTTCCGCAAGTCGAGCTTCGGCATGAAGCAGCTGATGACCTGGATCGTCCTCAGCCGCCCGTATGCCCTCTCGAGCAAGATCACGTCGGACAACGCCGAAGACGATCCGTCGCTCGGCGTGTCGCCGAAGTTCTCGCACTTCTACCTGCGGCAGATGCAGGCGGAGCAGCTGTACGAATCGTTGGTCGTCGCGACGCGCGCCTCGGAAGAACGCGGTTCGTACGAGGAGCAGGAGCGTCAGAAGAACATGTGGCTGCAGCAGTTCGTCTCGGCCTTCGGCACGGACGATGGAGCCGAGTCGACGAGCTTCGACGGCACGATCCCGCAGATCCTGATGATGTTCAACGGAGACCTGATCCGTCAGGCGACCAGCGACCGTCCCGGCAGCTTCCTCGATCGGATCGCTTCCGGGCCGCTCCCGGGACCGAAGAAGATCGATTACCTGTACCTGGCCGCTCTCTCGCGGACGCCGACCAAGGACGAGCGAGCGATCGCTCAGGCGTTCCTCGAGATGCACGCCCAGAACCCCAAGGCGGCCCTATCGGACGTCTGGTGGTTGGTCCTCAACAGCAGCGAGTTCATCTTCAATCACTGAACCGTCCCGAATTGCCGGTCGTCCCGCCGCTCGTCGGCTCGGACCTCCGGTCGCGATCTCGGCGACGAGCCCCCGACTTCCGCTTCCCCGTCACGACGATTCCCGTTCGATCAGCAACCCAATCGTCCGGCGACCGAAATCGCCGCACGCGGCGGACCGACCTTTCGGTTCTCCGGTCATCAAGGAGCCGTTCATGTTGAGCTATTCCGTTCCCTCGGGCATGACGCGTCGGCATTTCATGCGTCATATGGCCGGAGCCTCGGCGCTGACCGGCTCGGCTCTCGCGATGGGGCATACCCTTCGGACGCACGCCGACGAACTGACTCGCAACCGCAAGTCGGCCATTCTGCTGTGGATGGGCGGCGGTCCGTCGACGATGGACATCTGGGATCTCAAGCCGGGGCATCGCAACGGCGGCGAGTTCCGTCCGATCTCGACCTCGGGCGACGTGCAGATCTGCGAGCTGATGCCGAAGATGGCTCGCCACATGGACAAGATGGCGATCGTCCGCTCGATGAGCACGCGGGAGGCGGATCACGATCGCGGCCGGTACTACCTGCATACCGGCTACGTGCCGAATCCGAACATCGAGTACCCGAGCTACGGCTCGGTCATCGCGCATGAGCTGGCCGGACAGCGCCCCGAGCTCGAGATTCCGCCGTTCGTCGCCGTCGGCGGCGACAGTGTCGGCCCCGGCTTTCTCGGCATGGCCTGGGCGCCGTTCTCGGTCAGCAGCAACGGCCAGGTCCGCAATCTCGATCTGAACATGGACGTCAATCGGCTGACGGCGCGAAAGATGGCGCTGATGCAGCTCGAGAACCAGTACCTGCAGAACGAGAACCGCGGCATCGCCGTCAAGGAGCATCTGGACGTCATCGACAAGACGTTCAAGCTGATGACCAGCCCGCAGATGAGCGCGTTCAAGATCGCGGACGAGCCGACGGCGGTGCGCGAGAAGTACGGTGACAACGGTTTCGGCAACGGCTGCCTGATGGCGCGCCGTCTGGTCGAGACGGGGGTGCCGTTCGTCGAGGTGAGCCTCGGCGGCTGGGACAATCACCAGGGAATCTTCCCGACCCTGCGCGACAAGCTTCCCGAGATGGACCAGGCGATGGGCGCACTGGTCGAGGATCTCGACGAGCGCGGCCTGCTGCAGGACACCGTCATCATCTGGATGGGCGAGTTCAGCCGCACGCCGAACATCAACGGCGGCGCCGGTCGCGATCACTGGGCCCGCAGCTGGAGCACGGTCGTCGGCGGTGGCGGCATCAACGGCGGAATCGCGGTCGGCAAGACCAGCGCCGACGGGACGACGGTCGAGACCGAACCGTATTCGTCGGAAGACCTGATGGCGAGCGTCTGCCACGCCCTGGGCATCTCGCTGGAAACGACCTTCACCAGCCGCGACGGTCGGCCGATGAAGATCGCCAACAGCGGTCGCCTGATCAAGGATCTGTTCGCCTGATCCGATCGTTCGGCGACTCCCGTCGCCACCGGTCGACGAACCGACGAAGGCCGCGTTTTCCCGCGGCCTTCGTTCGTTTCCGAGGTCAGGCGCGGGTACGATGAATCGTCGGGTGCGTTAGCTGTTCGGAGGTCTGCTGCGGATCGGACGCTCGATGGACAGGACGGTCTCGGTCGAGAACCTCGGAGTCGAACCGGAGCTCCTGGTGCGCAAGTATCAGGCGGGGCTCTGGCGTTATCTCCGGACCCTCGGCGCGTCCCCCGACCTGGCCGACGACCTGACCCAATCGGCCTTCCTGGCGGTCTTCCGGAGTCGCTTCGTTCACGAGGCGTGGCCCAAGACCTGGTCGTTCCTGAAACGAGTCGCCTACAACCTGTTCGTCGACGAACATCGCCGACGAGGCAGGGCCGATCAGGTCGAACTGATCGAAGAGCGGGATCTCGCCTGGAGCGAATGGTTCGGCGACGAAGGTCCGGACGAAGAGATGATCATGGCGCTCCGCGACTGCGTCGGTTCGCTGACCCCGCGAGCCCGCTACGGCATCGAACTCCGTTACCGAGATCAGCTCTCGCGCGAGAAGATCGCCGCCGCACTCGAGATGTCTCCCGACGGCGCCAAGAACCTGTTGCAGCGAGCCAAGCAGAGGCTGCGCGAATGCCTCGAGCGAAAGCGTCATGACTAGGCACCTTCCCGATCGGATATTGCGGATCGGCCTCGAAGAGGTCGTCGGAGAGCGGGGAGCCCCCGATCTCGCCGATCGGATTCTGGAATCGCTGCACGCCGGTCGTCGCGACGACGAAGCGGACCGTCGCGCGGCCGAAGCGATCGCTGCCGCCGAAAGGATGGCCGCGGACGATTCCCGCCGCACCGGCCTCCGCGCCAAGCCCTCCCGATTCGCCTCGCCCGAACCGTCCGCGACGCCCGCCGATCGGCCTCGCGAGTCGCGATCGTCGAAGCGATCGCCGCGCCGAGCCGAGCTCTTTCTCTGGGGCTCGATCGCCGCCGCCGTCACCGTGCTCGTCGGCATCGCGGCGGTCGTCGCCGTCATCCAGGCGACTCGCCCTCTCGACGTCGCTCGCGTACCGGCCGACGTCCCGTCCCCCGTACTTCCGAACGGCTCGAACGATCGCAACGATGCCGCGCCGTCGGCCCCAGACGAGACGCCTCGTTTGGCGGCGGACGCTTCAGGGGCGACGACTCCGCCGATGCCCTCCGTTCCCGACGACGCCGCTCCGGCCGACGGCTCGCTCTCCGAGGAGTCGGTAGCGCCGGCCGAACGACTGGCGAACGACGCTCCCCCCTCCCCCGCAACGACTCGCTTGGACAGTGACCAAGTGGTTGCGGAGCTCGACGCCGCTTGGGCGAGCGTCTGGGTTGCGGCATCGATCGAGCCGACTCCGGAGGTCGACGATCGCGTCTGGTCCGAGCGGGCGTTTCGGGCGATCCTCGGTCGCGCTCCGGATGCGTACGAGATCGAACGACTGGCGGCCGAAAAGCCGCTCGATCGAGCCGCCTGGGCCGAACGCCTGACGAGCGATCCGAAGTATCGCGAGGGGTTCGCGAATCGCTGGAGCGGCTTCCTGGTTCGCGACCTGCTCGATCGCTCGGCAACCGATCCGAAGCTGATCGCTCCCGATGCCTTTCGTCGCCTGCTGGCCGAACGACTCACGGACGGCGTCGGGCTCGATGCGGTCGTCGTCGAACTGCTGACCGCCGAAGGGGGCCTGACTCCGACGCGCGACGACTTTCGTCCGGCCGTCGGTTACCTGGTCGCGCTCGATGATGGCCGAGGGGTGACGGCGACCGCCAATCTGCTCGAGAAGTTCCTCGGCGTCCGCGGCCGCTGCGCCGTCTGTCATGACTACACCGGCCCCGGCGCACTGACGCAGCACGAGTTCTGGGGAACGGTCGCGCATCTCAAGCAGATGTCGCTCGAAGGGAATCAGGAAACCGGCCTTCGGCTGACCGACGTCGACTTCGTCGGCGAGACTCGGGAGATCGATCGAGCCGCCGTCTTCTATGAAACTCCCGCCAAGTCGCTCGCGGCTGCCTTCCCTCGGTTCGTCGACGGCGTCGATGCTCCCGAGAGCGGTCGACTGGCCGACTTCGATCGACGTCCGGCGTTGGCTCGCGCGATCGTTGCCGATCCTCGCTTCCCGATCGCCTGGGTCGATCGCGTCTGGAACGAACTCTTCGGCTATCCGATCGGCGACGCGGTCCCCCCCTCGCCGCGCGACGAACTCGCCGCTGCGTTCGCTGCCGACGGCTACCGCCTCGATGCGCTCGTTCGCTGGATCGTCCTGTCCGAACCGTTCGCGCGAAGCGAGAGTCGTGATCCGGCGCTGGCGGCCGACATGCCTTGGGCCGGCACGCCCGCCCGATTCGCGCGCTGGTATCCGCAGCGGACGAAGTTCGACTCGACCGGATCGGCGCTCGCCGCTCTCGATCGAGCCTATGACTCGGGGACCGAAGCGATCCTCGCGCTGCGAGCCGGTTCGCCGACGACGGTGCCGACGCCGAACGATCCCGGTATCGCGGCCGACGTGCAGGTCGAGCCGATCGATTGGCGCACCGCGTCGGGGTGGGCGACCGACGCCGGAAACGAAGCTCTGCTCGAACGGATCGTCGCGTCGAAGCTGACCGACCGCGAGAAGATCGAGCACCTGTTCCGGCTGGCGGTCGGACGCAATCCGAGCGAAGCCGATCGTCGTCTTTGCGAACGCCGGCTCGCAGCCGCGACCGACGCCAAGGCGTTCTATCAGGATCTCTGGTTCGTGCTCCATCGAGTCGGCCGGAGTCGTTGATTCGATCGCGCGCGGCACTATCCGATTCAGGGGCGACTCGTGCCGCCCGAGCGACTCGCTCGTCGCCGGCTCACTCCCCGTCGCCCGCTCGTTCCGGGTCGCCGGCGAACGATTCGCGATCGAGACGACAACTGCGGCGCACGAGCCCCTTGAGCCGCTCCAGTTCCTCAGGCGTGTTCGCGCCGGCGATCAGCGCCGGATCGAACCCGAGCGAACGGAGTTCGGCCTCCGGCACCCGACGGATCGCGCACCGCGAGAGAAAACTCAGGAGCGATCGATCATCGCTCTCGTCGCGAATTAGCCGCTCGGCGATCGAACGGCGATAGACCGCCCCGAGCGGTTGCAGTCGCCCCTCCGATTCGATGACCGCTCCTTCCGCTTGGGCTTCGAACGCGATCCGAGCCAGAGTGCGGGCGAGCGCGACCGTCACCAACGGTTGGTCGGTGCCGATCAGCAGGAACCACTCGGGCAAGGCGTCGCCGCATGTTCGCACCGCGTGGCGCCAGCCGGCCAGCGGCCCTTGATGCTTCGACACGTCGCGCACGATGCGAGTCGCGTCGGGGAGCGGCGGGAGAGGAGTCTCGGGGCCGACGGCGACGATGATCGGCGAAAGACCGCTCGCAAGCCGCCGCGTCACGTGCGTCAGCAGCGGGCGTCCCTGCCAGTCGACCGTTCCCTTGTCGCGCCCCATCCGGCGCCCCGCTCCGCCACCGAGCACGATGGCTCCGCCCGGCCCCGACAATCCTTCCGGTCCGGGCGTCTCTTTCGACCCGAAATCGGTCGTCGTGCTCGATTCGCGTTCGTCCGAGTTCATGATGAGCTTCGCGTCGCGAGACTACCGATCGCCCGATCGGCCGCCGATCTCTGCCCCCTTGCCGGTCGAGGCGCCACGGGGGAGCCTACATCGACGGCGCCGAACCGGACAACTCCCTCGCGCCGCTCGACCGCCATCGTTCATCGGCGGTCGAGCGAACCCCGCCCGCTCCGCCACTCGCCTCTCGTCGAGCCCCGTGCCGCTCCCATGAAGTCGCTCAGCTTCCGCATCCGCGAAACCGGCTCGCTGCCGATCGAAACCGAGGGGTGGCTCCCCGAGGCGTTTTTCGAATCGACGCTCGATCAGGTTCTGGCGCACCGACTGATGGTCGGCAATCGACCGGCGAGTGTCGGCGAACTCTTCGACGTTCGGCCGGTCGACGGCGAACCCGATCGATGGTTTCTGGAAGGGGACCTGCGCGCGGTTCATCATCTGGGAGCCGGCATGAGTCGGGGGCATCTCGAGATCCGCGGCTCGGTCGGTCGGCATCTGGGCCGAGGGATGCGGGGCGGAACGATCGAGGTCGACGGCGACGCCGGAGATCGCCTCGGAGCCGCGATGTCGGGAGGGACGATCCGCGTCGGCGGCAACGCCGGGGACGGGGTCGGAGCGGCCGAACTCGGCAACCCGATCGGCATGACCGGTGGCCTGTTGGTGGTCGAGGGGAACGTCGGAGACGAACTGGGGCGCGGTCAGCGTCGCGGCCTGATCGCGGTCGGCGGCGATGCGGGTGAAGGGGCCGGTTTCGCGATGCGCGCCGGGACGATCCTGATCGGCGGCTCGGCCGCGGGGAGCCCGGGAGCGGGCATGGTTCGCGGCTCGATCATCCTTGCCCGGCCGCCGCGCCGACCGTTGCTGCCGAGCTTCCGCTTCGCATGTCGACTTCAGCCGCCGATGATTCCGCCGCTGCTCGCTTCGCTCCGGCGAGTGACGAGCTGTCTGTCGATGCTCGACCCGCGCACCTCGTTCGATCTGCATTCGGGGGATCTGCTCGAAGGAGGACGAGGAGAGATCCTGATCGCCGCGCCGGGCGTCTGATCCCTTCCCTCGTTCCACTCGCCGACGGCGGTTGCTTCGTCTCGTTCGAACCGATCATCGGACGCACGGTCGTTCGCTCGCCCCCCTGATCTTGTTGCCGTCGCTCGATCGGGTTCGATCCCGTTCGCCCGAGGCCTGCCGTCGGCCGATCGGTTCGTTCGGCCGTACGAACCGTTCGGCCGTCACGAACGGTTCGCGAGCCGCGATGCGTTCCCCACCGTCGGATCGGACTCGGCGGCGGACGGAGAGGCTCGCTCCTTCGTTTCCCCCCGACGTCATCGCACCAGTCGGCTCATTCGCGCCGCGGGCCCTCGGCTCGATGCCGCGGCGTGAACGCTGTCGTTTGCGTCAGGAGGGGTCCGACCTAGGCTTGCGATGGTCCGGAGCAGGCGCTGCGATCGCTCCGTTCCGTCACCGCTCTCCCCACGTAGCCAACGCACCGAAGAAGGCCACGACGATGGCGTCCACCTCCGGCATTCCGCTCGAGGAGCAGCTTCGGCAGGCCCAGCTCCCGGCCCTGCCGCAAAGCGCGATCCACCTGCTCGAACTCTCGCGCAACCCCGACAACGGTCCGGCGGAATATGCCGTTCCGATCGAGGCGGACCCGGGGCTCGCGGGACAGATCCTCCGTTTCGTGAACAGCTCGTTCTTCGGCTTCCGCACCGAAGTGACGAGCGTCCGACTGGCGATCAACCTGGTCGGCGTTCGTACGATCCGCAACTTCGCGCTCTGGAGTGCCGTCTTCGGACTGTTGCCGACGATGCGGCACGGCACGTTCAAGATCAAGCATCTCTGGCAGGACTCGCTCCGTCGGGCGCTCTTCGCGCGGCAGTTGGGGCGGCGTCTGGGAGCGGACAACGAGGAAGACCTCTTCACGGCCGCGTTGCTCCAGGACCTGTCGGTACCGATCCTGCTGAAGGAGATCGGCGAGCCGTATGCGGAACTGATCGATCGACTGCCGAACGAAGGTCATCGTCTGTCCGAACTCGAACAGGAGCGCTTCGGGTGGACGCATGCCGATGCCGGAGCGATCATCGCGCGGCGCTGGAAGCTGCCGGAATCGCTCGTCCGACTGATCGAGGGACACGCGACGGTCGACCCGCGTTGGGGACATGGCCGAGCGACGGTCGGCCAGCTCGCCGTTTCGCTCTCCGCGATCCTGCCGGCGTCGGTGCACGACGGCTGGCGCGAGAAGGGGGAGTTCCTGCGAGTCTTCTCGCAGCTGCCGCCGACCCGCGGGAATCCGGACGAGTTCTTCGTCGCCCTCGACAAGGACATGGCTCAGTTCTCGTCGCTGCTGAAGCTGACGGTCCCGAGCCGGCCGCTCGTCTCGTACCTGATCGACTGACCGGTACCGACGATCGAGTCTCCCGAGGCGTTCCGCACGGCACGCCTCGGCCCTCCGAGCTCTCTCGGTCCGCCCGAGGTCCTTGGGCGGTTCGCTGCCGCGGACTAGAATCCCAGTAGCGACGGCGAACCGTCGATCCGAGTCCGAGCTGAAGAGGCGTCATTTCCGTGGTCAAGCCCGAGCGAGTTCGGCGACAGCAGCTGATGCGCCAGGCCGAAGGCTACCTCGAACTCTGTCTGGCCGGAGACGAGTGGGGAGGGGCGACGACGGCGGTGCGCGATCGTCTGGTCGATCGCGGACTCGAATGCCTCGAGGAACTCGAACCGAAGCCGTCGATCCGGGCGCACCTGTTCCGTCTGCGAGGCCAGCTGCTGCGAGTCGCCGAGCGATTCGACATGGCGGTCGACGTCCTGCGACAGGCGGTCGCCGCCGCCCCGGGCGATCTCTCGCTCTACGTCTCGCTCGGCTGGTGCTACAAGCGCCTCAATCGCCTCGATCTCGCGATCGAGATCCTCGAACAGGCGACCGACTTCGAGGACAAGACGGGGATCATCCACTACAACCTCGCCTGCTACTGGGCCTTGGCGGGGCATGTCACGGTGTCGATCCGCCATCTGGCTCAGGCGTTCGAGATCGATGCCGAGCTGCGCGATCTGGTGGCGAACGAATCGGACTTCGATCCGATCCGCGAGCATCCCGACTTCCAGTCGCTGATGACCGTCATCGTCTGAGTCACCGTCCGAGATGCCCGATCATCGCGCCTCGCAAGACGCTCAGTCGGTCGCCGCCGCATAGAGTTCGGCGAACTCGACGATCCAGACGTCGACCATCTCGCGGAACTTCGCCAGATCGACTTCGGCGATCGCCTGAAAGTGGTGCCGGCGGAAGAGCTCGCGATTGCGGATCGTCCCCTTCGCCTGCAGGTCGAGGACATCGTGCTCGGTGATCGACTTCACCGCGACTTCCAGACGCGAGTAGACGTTCGAGCGACGACCGTCGGAGCCGATGAGCGAATCGTCCCGCCGCACCGCAGCTCCCCAGCCGAGCTCGCCGTAGAGGCGTTCGAGCACGAAGCCGGGGAAGTGGTCGGGAAGGTGCTTCATGCAGGCTTCGATGTGCTCGGAGAGATCCAGCCGATACTTCGTGTACAGACTGCGGATCTCTTCCTTGCTGAGCCGTTTCGCCTTGGCCTGCTCGGACTGCTCGACGCCCTTCGCCAAACCGCGGTGGATCGCCTTCTGTAGCCGCTCTTGGAAGTCCATGTCCTGTTCCGATCAGCGATCGTCGCGCTTCTGGTGATAGAACTGCAGCAGTTCGGTGAACGATCGCATCGGCGCCTTGCCCTCAGCGACCTCGGGGCTCAGCGGAGCGGCAGGAGCGGGGGGCCGCTTCTCCTGCTCGTAGCGCGGCTTGACGTACTTGGCACCGGATCGCGGAGGGCGAGCCCCGCCGCGCTGTCCGCCGTCGTGCCCGGCCGGTCTCCCCTGCCCTGCAGGTCGCCCTTGGCCGGCAGGACGCCCCTGGCCCACTGGACGCCCTTGTCCGGCGCCGTCCCCTCGTCCCGGAGGTCGGTTCCCTTCGGGACGTCGCTGACGAGGGGGACGAGCTTCGCCCGGTTCGTTTCGTCGACGAGGCATCGCCGGTTCGGCCGGATCGATCGCCGTCAGTCCGACGCGACGACGCTGCTTGTCGACGCTCAGGACCCAGACGCGGATCGGTTGGCCGACGGCGAACCGCTGATGCGGATCCTTGATGAAGTCGCGAGCCAGATGACTGATGTGGACCAGGCCGCTCTCCGCCAGACCGATGTCGACGAAGACGCCGAAGTCGACGACGTTCAGGATCCGTCCCGACAACGACATCCCCGGTTCGAGATCATCGATCCGCGTCGCCCCGGTCCGGAAGACCGGCGGCGGGAGCGATTCGCGCGGGTCGCGCCCCGGACGGAGCAGGTTCGACAGGATGTCGCGGATCAGATGCGTGCCGGTCCCCAGGTCACGAGCCAACCGATCGACATCGACTCCGTCGATTCGCCGCTGGAGTTCGGCGCGAGTCGCCGACGTGCCGGCCGGTTCGGCCGCTGCCGCCGGCTCGACCAACGGACTCGACGCGGTTCCCTGTTCGGTCACGGCTTCCTGATCCGCCCCGGTTTCCGCTGACGATGCGTCATCCGGCGAGGCGACTTGGGCGTCGTCGGCCATGGCCACCGGAGCCGCCGTCTCGACCGGCTCGCTCCGCGTCGGGCGATGATCGATGATCCGTCCGAACTCCTCCAGCGAGTAGCCGAGCTTGGCGACCACCTGCTCGGCGATCGCGTAGCTCTCGGGATGGATCCAGGTCGAGTCGAGAGGGTTCGGACCGCCGACGATCTTCAGAAAGCCGGCTGCCTGAACGAAGGTCGCATCGCCGAACCCCGGGACCGCCGAGAACTGCGAGCGATCGCGGAACGGGCCATGCTCACCGCGGTACTCGACGAACCGCTTGGCGCTCAACTGGTTCAGCCCCGACACGTATCGCAGCAGCGCAGGACTCGCCGTGTTCGCGTCGACACCGACGAAGTTGACGCACGATTCGACGACCGCATCGAGCGACTCGCGCAGGTGCTTTGCCTTGACGTCGTGCTGGTACAGGCCGACGCCGAGGTTCTCGGCCGAGATCTTCACCAGTTCCGACAGCGGGTCGAGCAGGCGGCGACCGATCGAGATCGCGCTGCGGATCGTCGCGTCGATCGACGGCAGCTCTTCGCGCCCTTCCTGGCTGGTCGAATAGACGCTGGCCCCCGCCTCGTTGACCATCACGTAGGCGACGCCCGAGTCCTTGAGCTCGTTGTCCAGGATGTCGGCGACGAGCGCTTCGGCTTCGCGGCTCGCCGTTCCGTTGCCGATGGCGATCGCCGTGATCTCGTTCCGACGGATCGCCTCGACCAGCCAGTTGCGGCCGGCCTTGCGTCGCTCGGCGTTGCCGACGACGAAGACGACATGCGACTCGACCAGGTTGCCGGTGTCGCCGAGAATCGCGACCTTGCAACCGCTCTTGTAGCCCGGATCGATCGCCGCAACGCGATGCTCGCGGACCGGCGGCTGAAGCAGCAGGTTGCGCAGGTTGCGGGCGAAGACCGAAACCGCATGCGTCTCGGCTCGCTCCGTCAGCTCGCGACGGATCTCGCGTTCCAGGCTCGGAACGACCAGGCGCCGCGTCGCATCCTCGAACCAGCCGATCAGCAGTCCGCGCTGCGGGTGGTCGTCGGGAATCAGCTTTCGGATCCCCTCGGCGAGCGCCGACGCCTCGTCGAACGTGATCCGAACCCGAATCGCTCGGGCCCGCTCCCCTCGATTGATCGCCAGCACGCGATGCGGCGGAAGCTTGTCGAGACTTTCGGAGAAGGCGAAGTAGTCGGCGAACGCGTCATGCTCCCCCTTCTTCTTGTTCTTGGAGCGGCGTTTCGACTTGCGTTTGGTTCCGGCAGCGGCCGTCGTTCCGGCCGGCGTTGCGGAGCCGGCAACGAGGGCGGTCGAACCGTCTTCCGGAGTCCCCGGTGCGCTCGAGTCGGCGACGACCGTCGCGTCAGACTCGTCGCCGCTCTTGCCGTCCGAAGATGCTTCGCCCGTCGCTTCCTCGTCCGAGGCCTCATCGTCGTCCGATTCGTCCTCCGAGTCCTCCTCGTCGTCGCTCGAATCGAACGCTTCTCCTTCCGTTCGATCGCCGACATCCCCCGGCTCGTCCGCCCCGTCCTCCTCGGTCGTGAACTCGGCCATCGCCGCGTCGACTACCGAGTTCCCTTCTCTCGTCGCCGATCCTCCCTCGGTCACCCCATCGGCCGTCGACGTCGATGCTTCGGCGGAAGCGGTTGCGGCCGGCAGGGCGGCGGTCGCGGTTGCCGCCGCGACGGACGACTCGACCGAAGCGACGAGCGTCGTCGTGACTCGACCGGTCCGCCAGATCCAGCGTCGCAGGATCGATCGGAGCTCGACCTCTTCGCCGAACTTCTCGGCGACCAGATGGCCGATTCCCTGATACACCTCGTCGAGGTCGTTCAGTCCGCGGTCGACGCGCACCAACTCGAGCGCCGCCTTGGCGAGCGCATCGTCGGAGTGGATTCCGGCCAGCAGTTCGATGGCGAGCGGTTCGAGACCGCGTTGCCGAGCGACGGTCGCGAGCGTCTGCTTCTTCGGCTTGAACGGCAGGTAGAGATCTTCGAGTCGCTTGATCGAACGCGCCTGTTCGATCGCTCCGCGGATCTCGTCGGTCAGCTTCCCCTGACTCTCGATGCTCTTCAGGATCGTCGCCTTGCGCTCCGCCAGCGCACGACAGCGCTCGAGCGCGACCTTCACGTCCCGGATCTGTTCCTCGTCCATCGCGCCGGTGAGATCGCGTCGATAACGAGTGATGAACGGGATCGTGTTGCCGTCGTCCAGCAACTCGATCGTGCGTTGGACGCGAGCGGGATCGAGGTCGAGATCGCGCCCGACCAGAGCCGCTTCGGCAGAGATCGCGAGGGTCATGGGGACAGGGATCCGCAGAGGAATATCGAACGGCCGGCAGGCGGTCGTCGTTGCGAAGATCAGGGAGAGTCGATGCGGCGCTGCTTCGTGGACTCCGAACGCTCCGTCGTAGAGTCGGGCGGCGGCCGAGCAATCGAGGTCAGAGAGAGGTAATGTCGTGAGCGGACCCGGCGCAGGCCGGTGGATGCTAGGAACTGCTCTCGGCNNGCAGGACCTCCTCTCCCGCCTCCATCGTAAGTGGCGTTCTCGGCCCCGCGAAGCGGGGTGTCTCGTTTCCGCGCCGGTTCGCTCCGTCTCGGCATTCGGCGCATGTCACCGTCCGTCGTGCGGCGCGAGATCCGTTCGCCTCGCCCGGCAATCACCGTCGACCGAGATGCGCCGGGGGCTCCGAACCTTCGCCCCGCTCCACTATAACGGCCTTCGAGCGCGCGACGGATGTCGACCGGCGCTGTGCCGGTCGATCCGAAACGCCACCGTCGGACGACAGGCTCGTACGACACCTCGACCGACCCGGGATACCGCGCGAGACCCCGCCTTGAGCGACGAGCAACGAATCGGTCAGGCGATGGTTCGCGACCGCCGCGCCTTGCGCGAGGCACTTCGGCGGCTCGGTCGGGACGCGCGGCGCGACGACGGGACCGCGAGCGAAGCGACCGAAGCGCTGCTGCGCTGGCGCGAACGACTCGAACAATCGGTCGCCGAGGCCGAGCGGCGGCGCGCCGCACTGCCGAAGATCGCCTACCCCGAGTCGCTGCCGATCACCGAGCATGCCGAGGCGATCGCGAGGACGATCCGCGAGCATCAGGTGACGATCGTCTGCGGCGAGACCGGATCAGGCAAGTCGACTCAGCTCCCCAAGATCCTGCTCCAGGCCGGCTACGGAGCGACCGGACTGATCGGCCACACGCAGCCGAGGCGAATCGCCGCCCGAGCCGTCGCGTCGCGATTGGCCGAGGAGCTCGGTACGACGGTCGGCGACGNNATCGTCGACGAGGCGCACGAGCGATCGCTGAACATCGACTTCCTGATCGGCTATCTCCATCGGCTGCGTGCACGACGCCCCGATCTGCGGATCGTCATCACCTCGGCGACGCTCGATGCCGATCGTTTCGCATCGCACTTCGGCACCCCCGACGCTCCGGCTCCGATCTTCACCGTCGCCGGACGAACCTATCCGGTCGAGATCCGATACCGGACCGATGGGGACGGCGACGACGAGAACGAACGAGTCGACGAGATCGACGAGTCGACGTCGATGGCACTGCTGCAGCAGGCGGTCACCGAAGTCCTGTCCGACTCGCCCGGCGACGTCCTGATCTTCCTGCCGACCGAAGGGGAGATCCGCGCCGCGACGAAACGCCTGCGCGGCGCCTTCGATCCGCGTCTGCGGAGCGGCGAACTCGAGATCCTGCCGCTCTACGCGCGGCTGAGCGCCGAGGAGCAGAACCGCGTCTTCCGCCCGGCGCGCGGACGTCGCCTGGTCCTCGCGACGAACGTCGCCGAATCGTCTCTGACCGTCCCTGGTATCCGTTCGGTCATCGATACCGGCACGGCGCGCATTTCGCGNNATGCCGATCGAAGCGATCTCGCGCGCCTCGGCCGATCAGCGCGCCGGACGCTGCGGACGCGTCGGCCCCGGACTCTGCCTGAGACTGTATGCCGAGTCGGATTACGAGACGCGCGACCGCTACACGACTCCCGAGATCCGACGGACCGATCTCGCGTCGGTCATCCTGCGGCTCGAATCGCTCCGCCTGAGTCGTATCGACGAGTTCCCGTTTCTCGATCCCCCGCGTCCCGACGCGATCAAGGACGGTTACCGGACCTTGTTCGAACTCGGAGCGGTCGACGGCGGGCGGCGGATCACCGAACTGGGACGGCGTCTGGCCCGACTCCCCGTCCATCCGCGAACCGCGCGCATGCTGCTCGCCGCCGATCAGGAGCACTGCCTGGCGGACATGCTGATCGTCGCCTCGGGACTCGAGATCCAGGATCCTCGCGAGCGACCGGCGGAGCGGCGTCAGGCGGCCGACGAGAAGCAGCGGATCTTCCGCGACAGCCGTTCCGATTTCCTGTCGCTGCTCCGACTGTGGGACTTCCAGCATCGTCTGCGCGAAGAGGTTTCGTCGTCGCAGTGGCGCAAGGGGCTCGCCGATCGCTTCCTGTCGGTGCCGCGCATCCTCGAATGGCGCGAGCTGCACCGCCAGCTGATGACGATCGCGCAGGACTCGGGGCTGACGATCGGATCGCGACATCCGCTGCCGCCCGCCGACGAACCTCCGGACGATCGCTCCGACCGACCCTCGGACCGACGCTCTGGCCCTTCCGCACGATCCGCTCCCGCTCGCGCCCCCGAGAGCGATGCGCTGCACCGCGCCCTGCTGACCGGCCTTCTGTCGGGTGTCGCCAAGAAGACCGACAAGGGGGACTACCTGGGGGCGGGCGGACTGCGGTTCCATCTGTGGCCCGGCAGCGGACTGGCCGATCGCCGCCCCGAGTGGATCATGGTCAACGAGATCGTCGAGACGTCGCGGCGATTCGGAAGGACCGCAGCGGCGATCGACGTCGGCTGGATCGAGCCGCTCGCCGATCATCTGGTCAGTCGCTCGTACGGCGATCCGCGCTGGATGGCGAAGCCGGAACGGGTGATGGCCGACGAACGGGTCTCGCTCTTCGGCTTGCCGATCGTCGTCGGCCGACCGACACCGGTCGCGCCGCGCGATCCCGAACTGGCGCGGCGCATCTTCATCGAGAACGGTCTGGTCGACGGCGGCTTCACCGGCGGCATCGCGGTCCTCGAAGAGAATCATCGGACGATCGCTCGGCTGCAGGACGATGCGGCCAAGGTGCGCGAGACGGGGCGCATCGTCGACGATCGCGCGATCCTCGAGTTCTATCGATCCCGAATCCCCGACGACGTCGTCGACGGCGCCTCGCTGCGTCGACTGCTGAAGGAATCTCCCGAAGCGCGACGGGCTCTGACGATGACGGCCGAGGACCTGTTGCCGGCCGACGTCGCGCCGCCGAGTCCGGAGGCGTTTCCCGATCGCGTCCGGATCGGACGCCTCGAGATCCCGCTCGACTATCGCTTCGAACCGGGAACCGACGAGGACGGCGTCACCGCGACCCTTCCCGCTCCCGCCGTCAATCAGCTGAGCGCTCGCCAACTCGGATGGCTCGTTCCGGGACTCGTCGAACCGCGCATCACCGCGATGATCCGGTCGCTCCCGAAACCCCTTCGACGCAACCTGGTCCCTGCTCCCGACGTCGCGCGCAAGGTCGCCGCCGAGCTCCGCGTCGGCGAAGGGGATTTCGTCGACGCCGTCGCCAAGGCGCTGACGCGACTGGCCGGCGAACCGATCACGCGCGACTCGTTCGGCGAAGAACGCCTCCCCGATCACCTGCGAGTCAACCTGCGACTGGTCGACGAGACCGGAGCGGTCGTCGCCCAGGGGCGCGATCTCGAACGACTGCGCGAGCAGCTCGGCGACGTCGAAGGGGCGCCGGCCACCATCGCTCATGACGACTGGACGCATACCGGACTGACCGATTGGGAATGGGGAGACCTGCCGGAGCGAGTCGCGGTTCGTCACGGCGATCTCGAACTGGTCGGCTATCCCGGCATCGTCGACGAAGGGACGACGATCGGCCTGAGACTGTTCGATCTGCCGGCGCCGGCCGAAGCGAGCACGCGTCGCGGACTGGCTCGACTGGCCACGCTGCAGTGCCGCAAGGAACTCCGCTCGCAACTCCAGTGGCTCCCCGGCAAGGAGAAGTGGGGCGTTCTCGCCCGCGGCTCGCTCGACGTCACTCGCCTGGACGAACGACTCGGCCTGCTCATCGCCTCGGTCGCGATGATCGAACAGCGCCCGCTGCCGCGCAGCCGAAGCGAGTGGGAAGCGCGACTGGCGAAGAAGGTCGAGGCGTTCTCGGTCGCGGCCCAGTCGATGGCGCGCGTCCTTCCCGAACTCTTTCGACTGCTGCACGAGACGCGTCTGGCATTCGAGTCGCTGCCGAAAGGGATCGATCCTCAGGCGCTCGAAGATCTGAAACGGCAACGCCACGACCTGCTCGCCGACGAGTTTCCGGCCGACGTCCCCTGGATCTGGCTCCAACAGGTCCCGCGTTACCTGCAGGGCATGATCGCGAGGATCGAGAAGCTGCCGAGCGGCGCGGCGCGCGATCGCGAACTGCGGCTGCTCGTCGAACCGCATCGACGGCGCTGGTCCGAACGCCGCGAAGCCGATCGCGCGGCGGGGCGAGTCGATCCGGAACTCGAGACCTTTCGCTGGTACCTCGAGGAGTATCGCGTTTCGCTTTGGGCCCAGCAGCTCGGCACCAGCGTCAAGGTCTCGCCGCAACGACTGGACAAGCAGTGGGAACGAGTCGGTAGCTGAGCGACCCTACGTGGGCCCGCGTCGTCC
>DMPQ01000303.1 GCA_003455945.1 Planctomycetaceae bacterium | reverse complement strand
GGGAACGTCCGCGAACTGCAGAACTATGCCGAGCGGGCGGTGGTGATGGCCGAAGGGGACGAGCTGACTCCCGACCTGCTCCCCGAATGCGTCGTCGGCGGAGCCCCTCCGCCACGGGTCGCGGGAGTGCCGGCCGACATCGATTCGCTCGTCCAGGCGGTGGTTCGGACCGGTCTGACCGATGCGGGACCGAACGCCGACAACCTGCACGAACGGATCGTCAGCCGGATCGAGAAGGAACTGCTGTCGCAGGTGATGACCGAGTGCAACGACGTGCAGATCAAGGCGGCGGCTCGACTGGGCATCAACCGCAACACGCTCCACAAGAAGCTGCACGACTTCGGCCTCGAAGGCGGATGACGACCGAGTCGTCGCCGTCGTAGTGCGACCGCCCCCGNNGCGCCGGGATCAGCCCCGTCGACAGACAACGCGACTCTGGAGCGTTCGCACGGAAACGCCGAGGCACGAAGGGCCCCTTGCTGACGCTGCGGGCTGGGAGGCACGGAGGCACTGAGGTGCGCGAAGGCACCGGGGGCGAGATGCGGGAATGCTCCGGACATCGCCCGACCAGCCCGAAGCGCAGCGCCGGGATCAGCCCCGTCGAGAAACCCCGCGACCCGGACCGAGGCGCACGAAAAAAGGGCCGCGCATCGTCCGATGCGCGACCCCTGATCGATTCGGGCGGCTGGATCACCGAGGATCCCGGCTCATTCGCAGAGCGGCTTCTTCTTCTCGGTGATGTTCGGCATCTTCGCCGACTCGTCGGCATTCAGCTCGATGTACTGCTTCCACTCGGCCGGCACGTCGTCTTCGTGGAAGATCGCCTCGACCGGGCATTCCGGCACGCACGCCTCGCAGTCGATGCAGTCATCCGGGTTGATGTACAGCATCTGCTCCCCTTCGTGGAAGCATTCGACCGGACAGACGACGACGCAGTCGGTGTATCGGCAACCGTGGCAAGGCTTGGTGACGACGTGAGTCATGGATCTTCTCCCGAGGAACTCGGACTCGACGCGGACGATCGAGTCGCGACGTGCGGGGAACCCGCAGTTCGGCGGCGGTGGTAACCCGTGGGGCGATCGCCTGATTCCAGGCGGTCGAGGCTCGACCCTCCGACAACAAAACGGTTGTCGGAAGCGAGGGCGGGAGCGGCTCCACGGAATTCGCGCCGAATCCTAAAGAGCCCGCAAAAACGTGTCAAGCCGACGAGGCGAGGCAATCGAGGGGCTCTCGGCCGACGGTGAGGCCGACTCGGCCATTTCCCGACCCGAAAGACCTCGGCTTCCCGACGCGCTTTCGGTCGACCTGCCGGCCGTTCGGCAGCCGAAGATGCTTTCGGCTTGTGGGCTTCGGAGCCCACTTCTAGAATCGCCCCAGGGGCTGCGGGAGATGGGGTTCCGGTCTTCGACGCCGGATCGTCTTTCGCCGAGCACCTGCGATCTCCACCCCTCGGCTCGTCGAGGCGAATGCCCCGTGGCTCTGTCGGACTACGATCGCGACCTGCTCGACCGCTGCCTGGATCGCCAGGCGGAGGCGTGGGAGGAGTTCGTCGATCGCTTCGCGGGGCTGCTGATCCGCTCGGTCGACCATGCTGCGACGTCGCGCGGTGTCCGGCTCGATGCCTCGACTCGCGAAGACCTGGCGGGCGAGATTCTCGTCGCCCTGATCCGTGACGACTTCGCGGTGCTTCGCCGCTTCCGCCGACGAGCCAGCCTGGCGACCTACCTGACGGTGATCGCGCGGCGAGTCGCCGGGCGATCGCTCCTGTCGCCTCGATTTCGCGGACCGACGGTCAGTCGGAATCTCGATCCGATCGACGAGAAGATTCGAGCCCGCTTCGACGACGTCGAGCAGGTCGGCCGATTGCTCGGCGAGCTGGGCGACGTCGAATCGCGGGTCGTGCAGGCGTACTACCTGCACGGCCGGGGCTATCGCGAGATCGCTCGCGAGACCGGTCTGAGCGAGAACTCGATCGGCCCCACGCTCGCCCGAGCCCGACGCAAGATGCTCGCCGCGATCGAACCTCAGACGCACTCCTGATCGTTCGATCGTTCGGCGCCGNNAGAGCGCCGGATTCTCCGAGCGCCGCGCGAGTCGGGGGCCGGCTCAGTGCGCCATCGGTTCGACGAGTCGACCGGGGGAGCCCATGATGTTGTAGCCGGCGTCGACGTGCAGAATCTCGCCCGTGATGCCGTTCGACCAGTCGCTCAGCAGGAACGCCCCGGTCCGTCCGACTTCGTCATGCGAGACGTTGCGGCCCAGGGGAGCCATCTTGGCATAGAGCTCGAGCATCTTGCCGACTCCCGCCGCACTGCCGGCGAGCGTCTTGAGCGGCCCGGCGCTCAGCACGTTGACTCGGATCCCTCGCGGCCCGAGATCGAACGCCAGGTAGCGCATCGAGGCATCGAGCGCCGCCTTGCAGATCCCCATGACGTTGTAGCCGGGGACGCACTTCTCGCCGCCGTAGTAGGTCATGCCGAGAACCGACGCGTTATCGGCCAGGACCTCCTGAGCGGCATTGGCGACGGCGATGAAGCTGTAGGCGCTGATGTCCATCGCCATCAGGAACCCGCTTCGACTCGTTCGGATCGTGTCGTTCTGCAGGTCGGTCCGATCGGCGAACGCGACCGAGTGAAGCAGGAAGTCGATCGAGCCGTAGGTCGCCTTGACCTGAGCCATCACCTGGCGGATCTGCTCGTCGTTCTGCACGTCGAGCGGGACGAGCAGATCGGGCGTGTAGCCGATCTCCTCGAAGCACTTCTCGACGCGGCGACGGTTCTTCTGCTTGTCGTCGTCGGCCCGATCGGGCAGATGAGTGAAGGCGCAGCGACCCCCTTGAGCGATGATCTCCTTGGCGATCGCCCAGGCGATCGAGCGATCGTTCGCGACTCCGAGGATCAGCCCCTTCTTCCCTTCGAACATGCCCATGGCCCGAGACTCTCCGCAAGAACGTCCGGCCGAAACGGCCCTGGATCCGAAGCAGGCAAGATAGTCCTGATGCCGACGCACGACAACGCGGGGGGCCGACCGCCGACCCCGTCCCTCGCCAGCCCGCCGCGTCAGCAAGGGGTCTCGGTCCCCTCCAGCCCGCAGCGCCCATCGCAGGGTACTTCCTTCGTGCCTTCGCGCTCCTCAGTGCCTCCGTGAGAAAAACTCCGGCCGTGACTCCGGAGTTCCCTTGGCGTCCCACTCGGCGTCTCCGTGCCTCGCCAGCCCGCAGCGCAGTACGACGGCGATCAGCCTCGCGACAGCAGCGCCGTGGCGTAACCCAGTCGATCCTGCTTGTCGCGGCAGAAACGCAACATCGGCTCGAAATCGCCGCGACGGCGGCAGAGTTCGAACAGGGGAGGAGCGATCCCTTGAGTCCGAGTCCCGGGCGGGAGCTTCTCGAGCGTCATCGCGATCGCGTCGTCGAGGCGACCGGTTCGCGCCAGCAGATCGACATACACCTCGACGGCGGCCGACCCTTGGTGATAGACGTCGCAGGCGATCGCCTTCTCGCGGAAGTACGCGAGCCCTTCATCGATCCCCTCGCCCAGCAGCGTCCGAAAGAACAGACGACTCGCCGTATGCAGCTGTTCGAACGGCGCGTCCCCCTGGTACTGGAATCGTTCGTTCAGACGACGCCCGTACTCGGTCAGGTCGAGCGCCAGGCGAATCGGCTCGTCCGTTTCCAGCACCCGAGCGAATCGGACGGTCGATGCCAGATGCGTCGTATCGACGTGGTACGACATCTCGCCGAACAGCCAGTCGCGGTCGGCGACGAGATCGATCAGCCGCTCGCCGACCGCCGCCGCTCCGGTCCGTCGTTCGATATCGTCGCGCACGTTGCGCAGCAGCTCGGCATGAAGATGCGACACCAGCAGCGCCGCGCACGCCTGCTGGTCGTTCTTGGGGAGCGGCCGCACCTGCGTCTCGAACGCGGTGATCGAGTTGCAGGTGCCGAACTCCTCGAGGACCAGTCCGTAGCCGAACTCCGGATCGACCCCTTCGCCCAACGCGATCTCGATCACCTCGTCCAGGTTCGACTCGTCGAGCTTCGCGCGGCGCAGAAAGGCCGAGGCGGACTTTCGGTCGCCGACCGGCCTCAGGTACATCCACCCCTCGCGCAGCTTCCCCGCTTCCATCAGGTCGGTCCCGACGCTCCGGCATGCCTCCAGCAATCGCTCCTCGAGCGCGTTGCGGAGCCCCTCGTCGAGATCCTCCAGTCGATCGGTAGCGAGCAGGGGGAGGCCGAGGTCGCGGCGGGCGCGCATCTTCAGCACCTCGAACCGCTCGTGATGCTTCCCCTCGGACCGGAACGCCTCGTCCAGCGAGCGGAGAACGGCATCGGGCCCATCCGAGGCGAGTTGTCGAGCGAGCGAATCGAAGGGGTCGGTCGGAAGGTTCATCGAGCGGGGGTTCCCCTGGCAGGTTGATCCTAGTCGGGTTGATCGAAGTCGGATCGCCGACGATTCTTTATCGTAACCGGTCGCGTCGGCGGGACTAACCGCCCGTCGCGGCCTGCCTGGTCGGAGCGATCGCCGTGCGGCGGACTCTCTTTCGGGCGTGCAACGGGAAGAGCCCGCGAGGGGAAGGACGGCGGATCGGATGGCGGAACAGGAGCTCGAGGGGGGATCGTTCGGCGGCGCGGCGGTCGGCGCATTCGAGAGTCGGCGCGCGGAGGACTTCGAGCGACTGATCGCGAAGTTCGGCGGCCGCCCCTTCGTCAGCCCGTCGCTGCGCGAAGTCCCGCTCGAGGATTCTCGCGAGGCGGTCGATTTCGCGCATCGGCTGATCACCGGCGAGATCGATGTCGTCCTGTTGCTGACCGGAGTCGGATTCCGGTATCTGCTCGAGACCGTCTCGCGACACATCGATCGACAGCGCTTTCTCGATTCCCTGTCCGATGTCGTGACGATCGCCCGCGGTCCGAAGCCTGTGGCGGCCATGCGCGAAGTCGGCCTGCAGCCGACGATCCGCGTCCCGGAACCGAACACGTGGCGCGAGGTGCTGACGACGATCGACGGCGCCCATAGCGTCTCGAACCAGACCGTCGCCGTGCAGTACTACGGCAAGCCGAACGCGAGTCTGGTCGCGGGGCTCGAAGCGCGCGGCGCCCGAGTCGTCGGGGTGCCGGTCTATCGCTGGGAGCTTCCCGAAGACACCGCGCCGCTGCACGCGAATCTTCAGCGACTGATCCAGGGGGAACTGGACGTCGCGATGTTCACCTCGGCTCATCAGGCGATCAACGTCCTCGAAGCGGCTCGGCAGCAGAACCTCGAAGATGCGGTGCTCGCCGGCCTGGCTCGCACCATCGTCGCCTCGATCGGCCCGACGACGAGCGAAACGCTGCATGACCTGGGGATCCGAGTCGACTTCGAGCCGAGTCATCCGAAGATGGGGCACCTGGTCGCCGAAACGGCTCGGCATTGGGAGCGTCTGGGTGCGAAGCGGATCGAAGTGCGGGAGTCGGGGCCGACNNGTCTGGCTGATGCGCCAGGCGGGACGTTACATGCAGGAGTATCGGGAGGTCCGAGCCAAGGTCTCGTTCCTCGATCTCTGCCGCGACGCGCAGCTCTGCAGCGAAGTGATGTGCACCGCCGTCGCGCGCTTGGGAGTCGATGCGGCGATCATCTTCTCGGACCTGCTGCCGATCCTGATCCCGATGGGGATGGACCTCGAGTTCGCCAAGGGAGAAGGNNCCGGTCATCCACAACCCGATCCGCGACGCGAGTCAGATCGATCGCCTGCGCGAACTCGAATCGATGGACGAGCTCGACTTCGTCGTCGAGACGGTGCGCCGAACGCGAGCCGATCTGCCGGCTCACATTCCGCTGATCGGCTTCTCGGGCTCACCGTTCACGCTCGCCAGCTACGCGATCGAAGGGGGATCGAGTCGGAGCTACACCGACACGAAGCGACTGATGTACTCCGACCCGGGAGCGTGGCGCACGCTGATGGAGCGATTCGCGCGAGCGATCGTCCGTTATCTGAATGCGCAGATCGCCGCNNCAGATCCTGCTCGGCATCACTCCGGGCATCCCGGTCATCAATTTCGCGACCGGTAACCCGGAGCTGCTGCCGCTGTTGGCCGAAGCGGGAGGAACGGTCATCGGCGTCGACTGGCGCATCCGCCTGGATCGAGCCTGGTCGCGCATCGGGCCGAACAAGGGAGTGCAGGGGAACCTCGATCCGNNACATCTTCAACCTCGGCCACGGCGTCGTGCAACAGACGCCGGTCGATCACGCGATCGCTGTCGTCGACGCGGTCCACGAACTGAGCGCCAAGCGCTGAACCCGAGTCGCCGACCTCACCGCGCCCCCAGCCCGCCGCGTCAGCAAGGGGGCCCCGTGCCTTCGCGCTCCTCAGTGCCTCCGTGAGAACAACTCCGGCCGTGACTCCGGACTTCCCTTGGCGTCCCACTCAGCGCCTCAGTGCCTCCCAGCCCGACGCGCGGCCGAACCGTATTCGCCGCGACGTCAGCCCAGCGGGTACGGATGCCGGCGAGTGATCTCGTCGATCCGCTTCATCGCGTCGGCCGGCAGATCGACATCGATCGCCAGCAGACTCTCTTCGAGTTGCACCAGATCGTTCGCGCCGAGAATGGTCGACGCGACGAAGTCATGCTGGCGACTCCAGGCGACCGCCATCGCGGCCGGAGAGAGGCCGAGTTCGCGAGCCAACTCCAGCAGCTCGGCGGTCGTCGCGAGACTCCGCTCGTTCACGAAGCGAGTCGCCATCGCCTTCTGCCGCTCGCCGCCGTGCTTCAGGTAGTTCGAGAAGCGGGCGCCGTCGGGCCAGGATCCGTCCTGGTACTTCCCGGTCAGTACCCCGCCGCCGATCGGCGAGTAGGGGAGCAGACTGATCTGTTCGCGGCGACAGACCTCGGCGAGCGAGTCCTCGAAGCGGCGGTTGATCAGGCTGAAGTTGTTCTGGATCGATTCGTAGCGGACCGTGCCGAGCGACTCGGCGACCGCCTGAGCCTTCATCGCTCCCCACGCCGTCTCGTTGCTCGATCCGATGACGCGGACCTTGCCCGAGCGGACCAGTTCGTCGAGCGCTTCGAGCGTCTCGTCGAACGGAAAGTCGTGATCGGGCCAGTGCGTCTGATAGAGATCGACATAGTCGGTCCGCAAGCGTCTGAGACTTCCGTCGATCGCCCGGCGGATCTGATGGCGGTCGAGAGCGGTCCGTCCGTCGCGGACCGGAGGGACGAACCAACCGGAGGCCGAACCGCAGACCTTCGTCGCGATCATCACCTCGTCGCGGCGACGCCCCGCGAGCCACTTGCCGACGATCTCTTCGGTCCGATGGACCCAGTGCGCTTCGGGAGGGACGGGATAGATCTCGGCCGTATCGAACAGATCGATCCCCGCATCGACCGCTCGATCCATGATGCGCATCGCTTCCGCTTCGTCGCAGCTCGATCCGAAGGTCATCGTTCCGAGGGCGATTTCCGAGACGACCAGGGCGGAGCGGCCGATTCGACGACGACGCATGAGGACTCCGGAGATCGGTGCGAGGAGGAGTGAGAACGCACGCAGGATATCGTAGTGCGACCGACCCCGGTCGCAGCGTGTTCCGAACGGAGGCCACGCAGGAACCCTTGCTGACGCCGCGGGCTGGGAGGCACGGGGGCGCTGAGTGGGACGCCAAGGGAACTCCGGAGTCACGGCCGGAGTTTTCCTCACGGAGGCACTGAGGAGCGCGAAGGCACGAAGGACCCCTGCGCTGGGCGCTACGGGCTGGGAGACACGGGGACCCCTTGCTG
>DMPQ01000029.1 GCA_003455945.1 Planctomycetaceae bacterium | reverse complement strand
CGCGCGGTCCGCCCGCGAATCATCCCGAGCGTGCTGAACAGACAGACGGCGTGGTCGACGCTACCGCCCCGAACGCCGTCGAGTTCGACGAGATTGGCGCACAATCGCCGGATCGGCAACGCCCCGGCTCGCGTCTTGTCGCGGACCACCTCGAGCATCAGCGGCGACAGATCGATCGCCAAGCCGTCGTAACCTCGCTCGACCAGAAACTCGAGCGCCCGCCCCGTGCCGCAACCGAGATCGGCGATCGTTCGCGAGCCGGCCGGCACTTCGGGGAAACAGCGCGCCAGCAGCTCACGGTCCCACGCGAAGAGCGCGTGACCGTCGAAGTAACGGTCATAGTCATAGGCGATCGAGCGGTTGTGGACGTACTCCCACGTCCCGGGATCGACTCCCGGCGGAAGCTGCCAGTCCGCTCGTCGCTCGTCGCTCAACGTCTCGACTCCTCAGCCTTCCTGCGTTCGCTTCCGCGAGCTCGTTCCTGCCTCAGCGTCCGAACGGCGTCGCGCGATTTCGGCGTCGCACGCCGCCGAAGGGAAGGTCGGGAGTCTAGTCGCGCGGCGCCGAAGCGCCCACCGGCCGAGACGACGGCGCCCACGGAAGGGCGCTGTCGCCCGGCCGTCGTCCGCCGCGCTGCGATCGTCGGGGCATCGATTCGGCATTNNATCGATTCGGCATCGCCGATTCGGCAAGCGCTGCCGGTCGACCGACTCCTGCCGACCCTGGCGGTTCCTCGGTCCCGGACGAGTCGGCCAAAGGCGCGCGGCTCGGCGGAGCGACGATAGGCGAGAGCGGGATCGGGAGCCGATCCGGTGCGGTCGCTGTCGCGGGAGATCGGGCCGATCATGGCAAAGCGNNTTCGGGAATCGCGGACCTTGCCGATTGGCGAGGGTTGGCCGGTGGAGGGATCGTTTCGCTCGTGCGGCGACGCGCCTTCTGGGCGACCGCTCTGGCGTTCGGTCTTCTCTTCGGTGGTCGAGCGGCGTGGAGTCGCTACTCGGATGAACTGACGGCGCATCGTCGTCTGACCCTCGGCGCCGACAACCTGCTCGCCTCGCCCCAGCCGCCGTGGATCAAGTCGAACGTCGTCGACTCGGCACTCCGGATCGGAGCCCTCGAAGGGCGCTCGCTGCTCGACGGTGATCTCGTCTCGCAGGTGCGCGATGCCTTTGCCGTTCAGGCTTGGGTCGCCGACGTCGTCGAAGTGCGCAAGACGCCGGCCGGCGTCTTCACCACGCTCGACTATCGCCGCCCGGTCGCGATGGTCGAGATCGAGTTTCAGGGGGAATCGAAGTTCCAACCGATCGACGGAACGGCCGTGCTGCTCCCCGGAAACGAGTTCTCGAAGCTCGAGACGTGGAACTATCTGAAGATCGCCGTGCTCCAGCCGGCGATGCATGGCCTGATCGACGGTCGGGTCTGGCCCGATCCGCGCATCGAATCGGCCGCGCGAATCGCCGCCGCGTGGGAAGACCGATGGGCCGATTGCGGTGTCTACCGCATCCAGCTCGTCCCCCCGCCGCTCGATGCCCCGACGCGCAACGAGCGGCCGGTCTTCGAGCTGCATCTGCTGAACCGGGACAAGATCCTCTGCCGCCGAGTCCTGTGGGGGCATGCCCCGGGTGAAGAGAGCGCCGGCGAGGCACCGGCGGCGGCCAAGATCGAGGCGATGCTCGCGGCTTCGCGCCAGCCCGATTGGCTGCCGGAGGGGACGACGTTCCGCTTGGACGATTTCGACTTCGATGTCCGAACGGGCGAGGTAGTGCGGCGCGTCCCGTGAACGGACCGAAGAATGAGGGAGCCGGACGCCGCGCCGATCGACGTACGAGCCGACTCCAGCGACGCTGCCTCAGCCTCGCGGCGCGTCACCGTCCCGTTCGCTCGGAGACGACGGTGCCGGGAGTTCGCCTCGCATCGCCTTGGCCAACTCCTCGCGCACGACCGGCAGATCGTTCGGCGCCTCGATTCCCAAGCGGACACCGCCGCCGCTGACGCGAACCACCGTGATCGCGATGTCCTGGCCGATCAGGATCCGTTCGCCGACCTTGCGACTGAGCACCAACATGGCTTGACTCCGCCGTCCGGGCACCCGCGCCGGGACCTCTTCGCTCATGCACCGCATGCGGACAGCCGACTCGCCTCCGTGGCCAGTCGACCGCGGCTGTTCGCAGGACTCGCGTCGCGGCGTTCGACCGACGAGCCGTCTGCGGGCAGCCGAGAGGTCGCTGCGGAACGCCCTCTCGATCGCCACCGCACTCCCGCAGTGCGCAGGCGCACACGGCCGGAGTTACGAACGCTCAGAAGCTAGCAGTTCGCCGGAGCGGTCGCAAGAACCGAGTCGTGGCGGAGAGCAAGATCGAGCGACAACGCACGCCCCGTGCGGATTCCGAAAACGGGACTCGCGCCGCACGCTGCATGGAGCGTGGTGCCTCGAACGGCTACGATCGGACCTTCAGGCGTTCGGTCGTCCTCCGTGGCTCGTGCGAACCGGCGGGCTCGGCCGCACGATGATCGACGCGGATTGCGGCGCGCCGTTCGCCTCGCCCCCTCGATGCCGAGAGCTTCGATGTCCCGCCTGCTGAGTGCGACCCCCGTGCTGATCGTCGAGACGATCGAGCCGTTGTTGCCGTTCTGGATCGACCGCTTGGAGTTTGCCTTGGTCGATCAGGTCCCCGGCGACCACGGGCTCGGCTTCGTGATCCTGGCTCGCGACGGCATCACCCTGATGCTCCAGAGCCGAGCGAGCATCGCGGACGATATGCCTTCGCTGGCCGACGGCATCTTTCGGACGCTGCTCTTTCTGAAGGTCGACGATCTCGAGGCGTTCCAGTCTCGCTTGAACGGCGTCCCTCGATTGTTCGATCGGCGGACGACGTTCTACGGATCGGAAGAGATCGGTGTCTGCGATCCCGCCGGGAATCCGATCGTCTTCGCCAGGTTTCCGACCGATGAAGCGAATCCGCCGACATGACCGACCGTGGGCGGTTACGGTCGGAGCGATGGTCGGTCGAATCGCCGCGGCATCGATTCCGCTTCGGCATGATTCCGTTGCTCACGATGATCACGGTGACCGCCGCGGCGTTTGCGCTGCTTCGCGCCGAGAGTCTTGCGACGATCGGCAACGCCCTCGCCGCGACGAGTCTGGGTGGGCTCGCGCTGCTCGGCTTGGCGAGGTGGTTCGGTCCTCGTTCGATCCCTCGCTGGCAACGCTTGCTGTGGCGAGGGGGCACGGCGGTCATGATCGTCCTGGCGATCACGACCCAAAACGAAGTCCGAACGAGTTCGTCCGGCGCCGCATGGCTGTTGGCTCCGATCGTCGTCGGTGCGTCGGCGCTCGGAGCGATCGCACGGTACCTGCCTCGGCGATTCGGCGGCGGACCTCCGACCCTCGCGACGCCGGCTCCGGTCATGCTCGACGCTCGCCTCTCTCGACGCCCTGCGCTCGGCGACGAGAATGGGGTTTCCCGAGACGACTCGTTCCGATCCGTCGACTCCGAACGCGACCGCAATGCAAGGTAGCCGCATGAACGCCCCGCTCCCGACGACCACCCATCGCGACCTCACCTTCGACAACGGCTCGGCGATCGGCCTGGCGCATCGTTGGCAAGGCGGGCAGTACTGCAGCATCCTGACCGCCTATGGGATCGTCGGCTGCGGCATCTACGACATCGAAACGCCGACCGAGTTCGGTCAGGCGATCGCCATCGCGCGAGGAACGCCGAGCCGACCGCTCTGCGAACCCGAAGATCTGTTCGAGGCGAGGATCGTCGATCTGACTCCCAAGGCCGCCGAGGCAGGGATCACGATCGGAATGACCGGGCGCGAGGCGGTGGAGCGGATGCTGATCGCGGGGCGAAAGTCGGGCTGAGCGGCGGTTCGCCGGGGCGCCTTGCCGCGGTTACCTCGCGAGGTCGATCCCCTCAGCTCGTTGCGGCCGCCGACTTGAGCGAACGGACCGAGCAGCCGCCGCTCCCGCAGGTCGAGCAACCTCCCGTGCCGCACGCGCCCCCCTTCGCTTCGGTCCCGCATCCCGGGCCGCATCCGGTCGCCAGCCGTTCGGCGAACTGTCGGAACCGGACCTTCGTCTCGTACGTCTCGGCCAGCTCGCGCGTCAGCGCTTCGAGGCGTTCGTCGGGAGTGCCGAGGAAGTAGAAGTAGAGCGACGCGCCGTCGAACAGATGTTCGACATCGATCAGACGGACGTCGAGTCCGCGGCGCTCGATCTCCCGCTCGCAGGCGGCGAGCGCCGCATCGCGCCGCGTTTCGATCCGCGCCTGGAGCAAGTGATCGGTCTCGGCCATGCGACGCAGGATCGTGCCGTCGATCGCCGCGCCCTCCGACTCGTCCGGTCGATCGTCGATCGACAGGATCCGTCCCAGTTCGAGCCCCCGTTCGGTCCGACAGACGACTCGCTCCCCGCGTCCGAATCGACCGGCAGCCGCCGCCAGGCGACCGACGTGGCCGAAGAGCCCGAGCTGCACGAAGTAGTCGGGCGAGCGGCGGTCGTGCTCCCCCGTCGCCTGGTCGAGCCGCGTTCCCTGTTCGGAATCGGCCGGACCGGCCGCAGCGATGGAATTCGCGCCGAGGTCGTTCGCGTCGGCCGTTTCGTTCCGACTCGGGTGTTCGCTGTTCACGTCGTCGTGCCGCCGAGAGGAGCGAAGAAAAGAAGCCTCGAAGGGGGCGTGGTGCGTCGCGTCCGTCCGGGCGCGAACACGGCATGCTCCCGCCGTTTCGGGCCTCATGGTATCATCGTCGCCGATACGGGTCAGCGTCCCGGGGCGAAGCCGTTCGCTCGGGAGGCTCCCCTGGGACGCTTCGCGTCGCCGACCGACCGCCATCGAACGATCGCGGGGCCTGACCGGCCCGGTGTGCGACGGTCGCTCTCGACGACGCCGACGAACGGAAGGACATCGATGAACCCGACGGCCGCCACTGCCGAACCTCAGCTCGCTCAGGACTCGACCGGCACCTCGCTCGACTGGTCCGCCTTGGCCGATCGGGTGTTGGCCGGACACGAGACGACGCGGGACGAGGCGTTGGCGATCCTCCGTTCGTCCGACGATCAGTTGCTCGACCTGCTCGCGGCCGCCTATCGGATCCGCCGTCGCTACTTCGGCAACACCGTTCAGCTCTACTTCCTGATGAACGCCAAGAGCGGCCTCTGCCCCGAGGACTGCGGCTACTGTTCCCAGTCGAAGGTCTCGGAAGCCGAGATCCCGAAGTACAACATCCTGAACCGCGAGAAGCTGCTCGACGGCGCGCGGATCGCGGCGGAGCGTCAGGCGAAGACCTACTGCATCGTCATCTCGGCGCGCGGCCCGAACGAGCGCGAGATGAAGGCGGTCGAGACGATCGTGCCGGAGATCAAGGAGCGCTACGGCCTGAAGATCTGCGCCTGTCTGGGATTGCTGACCGACGAACAGGCGGCGCGACTCAAGGCGGCCGGCGTCGATCGGGTCAACCACAACCTGAACACGAGCGAGACGCACTACGAGTCGATCTGCTCGACGCACACCTACGGCGATCGTCTCGACACCCTGAAGAACGTCCGCGCCGCCGGCATGGAACTCTGCAGCGGCGGGATCGTCGGGATGGGCGAGCAGGATGTCGACCTGTGCGAGATGGCGTTCGCACTGCGGGACCTGCAGGTCGAGTCGATCCCGCTGAACTTCCTGATTCCGATCGAGGGAACCCCGCTGGGCGAGTCGCAGGGACTGACGCCGCGCTCCTGCCTGAGAGCGCTGGCGATGTTCCGCTTCGTCAATCCGTCGCGCGAGCTGCGGATCGCGGGAGGACGCGAAGTGCACCTCCGCTCGCTCCAGCCGCTCGGCCTGTATCCCGCCAACTCGGTCTTCGTCGGCGACTACCTGACGACCAAGGGGCAGCCGGCCGAGGAGGACTATCGGATGATCGAGGACCTCGGCTTCGTCGTCACCCGCTCGAGCGAAATCGCCTGCGGCTGAGACATCACCGAGGCATCTCGACTCAGCGGACCCATTCGAAGCCGACGCTCGCCCCGTGCATGAAGATGTCGTCGTTGTCGTCGGTCCGACGACCGAGCAGCGGCGAGATCGTGCCGTTGTACTGCTCGTTCGAGGTGGCGACGCCGTACAGGTACCACATCTCGTAGCCGGCTCGCAGCCGACTGTTGCGGGTGAGCTTGTAGAAGAGGTTCATCTGCAGCTCGCCCAGCGCGGCGAACTCCGCCTGGCTGTCCGACCCCTGAAGAGTCGTCGCGACCGGGCCGGTGTTGACCAGGAACGAGTTCTGATCGTTGGCGTTGAGGAACGCACCGAGCTTCCCCTTGCCCGACAGGAAGACCCGTCCGCCGCTGTCGTAGAAGAGCTCGCTGCCGATCTGCGGACCGATCAGGTGATTGTTGGTCGCGATCTGCAGCGTTCCGGTCTCGCCGCCGCGGACCGACGTGTAGCGGAGCTGATCTTCGAGCTGGATGTAGCGGAGACCGAAGCTGGTCGACAGGACGTCCCAGCCCCACTCCAGCCGATTGATCTCGAGGCTGTACAGTCGCGAACTCAGCGCGAGCTCCTGGAACGACGCGCCGTTGAAGGCCGAGATGTTCGCGTGAGTCAGGCCGTCGACCGGCGTCATGTAGGTGTTGAGCCCCGCACCGACTCGGGTCTCGCGAGCGGCCCACGGATCGGCGGTCGTCATGAACGACGCTTCCCAACCGTTGACGCAGTCGCCGCGACGACCGATCGTCGCTCGTCCGCCGAGTTCGTAGTCGTACTGGGCGCTGCCGACGCTGGCGTTGAGCAAAGTCCCCTGCGACTCGCGTCGGAACAGAATCGCCTCGGCGATCGCGTAGGTGCGCGAGGGGCAGCCGCGGCAGCAATCGGACGGAAAGCCGGCGTCGAGCACGACCGACCCGTCACCCCCTTCGATGATCGCTCCCTCGGGAAGCGGCTCGTCGAAGATCATCTCTCCCATCGACTCCTGCGGGCCGGGCGTCGAGGTGAAGTAGTTGCCGGCCGGCACGACCACCGACTGCTCCCGCATCGCGGCAAGTGGTGACTGAGGGAGCACCACAGCGGAGCCGATCTCATTCGGCCCCGACAGGTCGCCGGTGTAGGGTGCGACGGTGACCGAGGCATCACGGAAGCTCGCGACCGACTCGTCCGCGCGACGGACGAGCGGCGCGGTCGACGTTCGCTCGGACGACACCGAGCGCTCCGGCTGCGGAACCGGCGGGAGCGTTTCGACGCGCGGGACGAACGGAGCCGCGGCGACCGGACTGGCCACCGGCAACTCGGCACGGATCTCGACCGGCGGAACCGGAGCGATGCGGACCGGAGCGGGTGCGGCGGTCGCGACCCCTTCGGGCATCGTTCGCTGCGGGGCGGCAGGAGAGGTCCTCAACGTCGTCGACGAGTTGGCTCCGGACGTCTCGGTCGCTGCCAGCGACGGCTGGTTCGCGGCGCCTCGTCGCTCCGAACCGACTTCCGGCCGAGCGACGACCGGCGCGGCCGAGACGACGGGAGGAGGAGCGAGCTGGGAGGGCGAGATGGCCGGCATCTGAGGGATGGTCGGGGGAGCGACGACGACCGGAGGAGCGGAAGCGACCGGCGGAGCGACCGGTGCCGTCGAACGCGGGGTCGTTACCGGAAGTCGCGCGATCTGCGGCGGCGGAGTCGGTCGCAGTGCCGGCTCGTTCGCAACGGGACGCGGCAGCGGCATCACCGTCGGCTCGACCGGACGGACCTGAGTCGACGCCGAGGGAGGCGAGTTCGGCATCATGGAGCCGGGAACGACCGGGACCGCGCCGGCAGCGCGGCGAAGCGCGGCCGGGAGCGGAATCGATCCCCCTGACTCGATCGGAATCTGCTCGACCGACTCGATGGCGATCGGCGTCTCGATCGGAAGCGGAGCCGCTTCGGCCGGTCGCGGCGCAAGGCGATGCGCGAACGGATTGAAGCTGCTCTGTTCGCCCGAGACGACCGGCACGGCGTCGTCGGCCGACACGATCAGGAAGGTTCCGGCACCGACGGTCGCGAAGCATCCCAGGGCGATCGCCAGCCTTCGCATCAGATCGATCTTCATTTCTCTCGCCGCCGTGCTCGAGGAACTCGAATCGGAAGACCCCTCGCCCCAAAACCAGGGAGCGGTCCCAACGTCTGTTTCGGCTCGCCCGTTTGGCCGTCTGTATCGATTCTGCCGCGAATCGCTATCCCAACGCTTCGGCCGACTCGGACGCGCCGCGATCGAAAACCCGCCGCCGCGGTATCCGGCGATCCGAACGGAGCCGCTGCACGGGCCGATCGACCGCCCCGCTCGGACGGTCGCGAGGGACCGCGCGAGCCGTCTACAATCGAAGCCGTTCCGACGGCCTGTGCCGCTGGCCTCCCGCGTTGCGGCGACGTCCGGTGGCGATTCGCCTTGCGCGAGGATCACCGTTCATGCCCGCTTGCCTCCCTCGTTTCGCTCCCCCCTCCCACCTGCGTTCCGATCTCGATGCCCCGGTCGTTCGAGCCGCGCGCCGATTGGCGTTCGGACTGCTGCTCGCGACCGCCCCGTTGCCGACACTCCCCGCCGCTGCCGCTCAGCCCCCCGACGACGAGCACGCCGAAGCGGAAGAGATGCCGGCAGAGGCGGAGCAGGAAGGAGCGGAACAAGTCGTGCTCCCTGCGGCCGGTTTGCGTCGAGCGGCGATTCGCCTGGCCCCGGCACTCCGTCTTGCCCCGATCGCTCGCCTTGCGCCGCCGGTCGGTCAGGAGGGAGTCGCCGCCGCCGAGGCCGATCCCGAAAAGCCCGAGTGGCTCGGTAACGGCGCTCTTTCGCAGCTCTCGGGCGTGCTCGAACAGGTCGCCGACGTCGGTCTGGCGGGGGACCGGATCGCCGTCAGTCGCATCTCGAATATGCAGCAGTTTCAGCAGACGTTCTATTCGAACGCTCATCTGTTCGGTGGCGGCGGATCGAGCGCGTCGGGCAACGGCCAGCTCTGGACGATGGCCTTTCACTGGACCCGTCTGCACGGCTGGGCCAAGCTGTCGCAGCAAGGAGACGAACTGCTCGAGGTCTCGTTCGCCGAGAGCGACGGACTGCAACAGCAGCTTCACTACCTGGTGCGGACCGACGGCACGTTCGAACTGACCGTCTGGTCCCCCGCCACCCCCTCGTATGTTCAGTTGGTGCAGCCGGCCGGCGAACCGTTGCGGGCGACGCTGCTGTTCGATCGGACGGCGATCCGTCGCACCGCGCCGACCGTTTCGCAGCTGATGAAGAGTCTGCCGGCCGAAGCGCGACAACGGCTGCTCGCGACCGCGTCAGGAATGGGGATCCCGTTCCCTCCGACCCCCTACGATCCGGAAGTGATTCTGGCCGCGAGTCAGCGGCTGACGGCGACGATCGATCCGGCCGAGTCGGACGCTTTCCGCGAACGGGTCGCCGGCCTGGATGCCGACGATTTCGAGGCTCGGGAGCTGGCGACGAAACGGCTGCTCGCCGAGTTCGGACAATGGCGGACGTCGATCGAACAGTCGCTCGACGATCCGAGTCATTCGCTGGAAGCGAGCTCGCGTCTGAGACGGGTCTACCGCGAAGGGGCAGGGGAGCGAGCCGGGGCAACCTGGGAACTGCTGGTCGATCTCCGCCTGCTCGACGAGCCGTCGTTCCTGCTGCTGGTCGCCGAATCGGGGACTCCCGAGGTGCAGGCGGCCGTCTTCGAGCGGCTGAGGGAGCTGACCGAGCGTTCGCTGCCGGATGATGTCGCCGCCTGGAAATCGGCGCTCGGAGTCGACGAGTCGACCGAGTCGGAGGGTGAAGAAGCGATCGCAGCCGATGCGAGTCAGGCGCCTCCGTTTGTCGCCGACGGACGATTGAATCGTCTGAGCGACGAGATGCGGACGATCGCAGGGTTCCGAGTCGAATCGGGGGCGTTGGTGCTCGATCGCGAGCGCTGGAGCGTTTCGCTGCAGGGGAAGTCGGTCGCCGAGGTGAATACCGAGATTCGGGAACAGGTCGAGGCGTACGGTCTCCCGGCGTCGCTGTGGCAAGGATCCCAACTCGAATCGCTCGGCCCGCGCGCCTATCCGGTGATCCGGGTGATGCGACTCGAGACGATCGCCTCGTCGCTCGCGCCCGCTCCCGGCATGCACATGCACCATTCGACGTCGTACGGAGTCAACGCGGACCCGCAGTTCTCGATCAACGGCCTGGCGGTCGGACTGCGTACCAGTCCGCCGGAGCTGATGAACGGCGGGATGTTGCCGATGAACGCTCCGCTCCCCGAGATCTATCACTTCTCGTTCGAGGAGTTGGCCGAGGCGCAGCGGCAGTTGCGTTTCGGCTGCGATGTCGCCTCAGGCAGGACCTATGTGGCGATTCGCGAAGCGCCGGTCGGATTCCTGATCGCGCTCGCCGGTTCGCCGGCGGACGGCTGGACGCTGCATTGTCTGCAGGGGAACGACGCGGTGGCCGATCAGGCGGCGACGATCGACGAACTGGTCGGGCGGCATCGCGAGCTCTTCGACGAGCGACTGGGAGCCGGTCTGACCCCNNCTGACCCTCTTCGGCGCCGAGCATCCGTGGCAGGCGGACGCGACTCGCTGAGCCCTTGTTGACGGTCGCCTCGCAAGGTCGTCATGCGAGGTCGTCATGCGAGGTCGTCACGCGGGCTCGGTTCATCGCCGCCGCTCGACTTCACGCGACCTGACGCTCGTCACGACGACCAGGACTCGGTCAAGAAACGGGACGAGGCCCGTCGCAGGTGCGACGAGCCTCGACCGTTTGCCCGGTGGCGTCGAGCTTCTCGATCACGGGAAGCCGAGGCCGTCGAAGAAGGCTTCTTCGGCGGTGATCGCCGGAGCGACCACGGTGCCGTAACCGACCTGAGTGACGTTGACCAGCGTCGGCGGGATCTGGTTGGTGTTGCCGTCGAGTTCGACCTGCATGTTGGCCGCCGCTCCGGCATTCCCCAGGACCGCCGCGAGGGCGAAGAAGTTGTTGCTGAGCGAGACGTCCATCGAGGCGGCGACCGCGTTGGTGATCGCCACATCCTGCAGGAAGCTGTCGATGATCGGATCGTTCGCGGCGTCTTCGCCGAGATCGTTGTTGGTCAGCGAGTTGAACTGCAGGTCAGCCGTGATGTGGCCCGTACCGGCCGTCGTCATCGACAGACCACGCTCGAAGTTGCCGTGAGCGTTGTTGTTCAGCAGGCTGATGGTCAGGTTCGAGGTGCCGCTCGACGAGATGTTGAAACCGTGCTCGAACGGCAGGGTGTCCGGATCCGGCTCCGATCGACCGTTGTCGTCCGCGGTGTTGCCGGTCAGGTTCGCGAGGACTCGCGAAGCATCGGTCGCCGCGACCTGGATACCGTCGAAGTTGAAGGAGCTGAACTCCGAGTTGAAGACCTGCAGTCGAGTGATCGACGTGTCGCCGGCGACGAACTGCAAGCCGGTACCGCCGGTCGTCTGGTTGCCGGTCGCCTGGACATCGTTGATGAACAGGTCGAGCAGGCCCGAGCCGTTGATCGTCGCACTGATCGCATCGTCGCCGATGCCGGCCAGGTCGACGTTGTTGATCCGGACCGAGTTCAGCAGGACGTTGTTGGTATCGAACTGGATGCCGATCGCGTCACCCCCGACCGCTCCGGTGAGCGACGAGTTTTCGAGGACGAACCGCGACTGGCTGTTGCCGTTCCCCGAGACCAGGATGCCCGACGTTCCGGCTCCGTTCCCCGTGTTGACCATCTGGACGTTGCGGATCACCGAGCGGAGAACGCTGGTGGTCGCACCGCCGTCTTCGGCGAACAGCGTGACGCCGACTCCGGTCAGCGAGGCGTTGCCCGTCATGACCAGGGGGCCGTTCGTGTTCTCGAGCAGGAAGTCCTGGGTACCGCCGAGTCGCGAGATCGCTCGGACCGCGTCGGTCTGGTTGTTGTTGATCGACAGGTTGTCGACGATCTCGGTCGTCAGGAAGGCTCCGACGCCGCTCGACTGAGTGAAGATACCGAGGTTGTTGGTGTTGATGGTGCTGTTGGTGATCGTCAGTTCCTGAGTCCCGGCCGACAGGTCGTTGAAGATACCGGTGCCGTTGTTGGTCAACGTCGCTCCGGTGATCAGCGTCGTTCCCGTGACGTCGTTCAGACCGATACCGCCGCCGGCGTTGTTGTCCATCGTCGGCGAGGTGAAGCGGACGGTGCCGTCGACGTCGAACAGGTTGACGCCGAAGCCGACGTTGTTCGAGGCGGTCTGATTGGCGAAGGTGAAGACGCCGTTGGTGCCGGTGAAGTTCTGCATCCGGATACCGTCGCGGACGTTGCCGTTGGTCGTGTTGTTCGAGAAGACGAACCGGGCTCCGTCGAAGTCCTCGACGTGGATACCGTCGCGAAGGTTGTTCGAGACGACGTTGTTGGTGAAGGTCAACCGCGACGTCGATCCGGTCAGGTTGTCGATGTGGATACCGTCCTGACCGGCGGTGGTGATGTTGTTCCGAGCGAACGACCAGTTGCCGTCGATGGCGACCAGGTTGATACCGTTGAGAATCGGGTTACCGAGGATGGTGACATCCTCGATGATGCCGTTGGAGAGCGACCCGAGCCCGCCGTCGCCGCTGATACCGTTCGCCAGACCACCGGCGGTGCCGTCGATGATCACGCCGCGAACCGTATTGTTGTTCGCCAGGGTGACCGCGTTGCCGGCGGTGTTGGTGATGGTCGGACGCAGGCCGTCGCGGCGATTGAAGATGTCGAAGTTGCCGCCGACGATCGGGATGGTGTGAACCAGACCGTCACCGAGCAGGAACTGGTTGTCCTTCAGCACGATCCCGTTCGCCATGCCGGTCGTCGTGCCGTCGCCGCGATGCACGTAGATGATCGCATCGGTGCCGGAAGCGGCCTGAGCCTCGGCCAGCGTGCGGAACGGACGCTGGAAGGTACCGTCTCCACCCGCCGCCGCGGTGTTGTCGACATGCAGGACGACGTAGGGGTTGTTGGTGTCGGGATCGATCGCCAGACGCAGATCCTGCTGGTAGCGAACGATATGGTCGTTACGCGGCGTCGGATCGAGATCGCGTCCGACCGCCGAGTACTCGGTCCGAGCCCCGCGGGCGCCGAACATCCAGCCGACCTGCAGCACGCCGGTCGTCTGGAACCGCTCGTCATGATTCAGCTGGATCGAGGTGACGAGACCGCCGAGGGTCTGCATCCCGAACTTCGCGCTGATACCCGCGAAGGTGTCGATCAGGTCGGACTGATAGGCGTAGGTACCGATGTCGACGTAGCCGTTGACGAAGCCGAGCGCCTCGGGACGAGCGACGATGTGCGCATCGAAGCCCTGCAGCGCCGCGTCGATGCCGGCCTGAGTCACGATGTTGCGGTTGAAGAAGACCGTCTGACCGGTCGGATCGCCTTGCGTGTACTCGGTCGTTCCCGACGGCAGATAGGCGTTGCCGTACAGGTCGTACTTGCGCGACCGGACACCGCCGCTCAGACCGAGCTGGTGGAAGGTGTGACCGAACGGACCGACCTGGTCGTCGTCGTAGTCGTACCAGGCCGAGAAGTACAGGTCCGAGCCGGCCGCGTCGAGCGTGAACGCCCGCTCGAGACCGATGTTGCTGAAGAACTTCCCGCGCTCCAGCGAGACGTGCCCCTGGGTTTCGAGCATCCAGCGGCCGTCGAGGAAGTCCTCGAACAGACGCGCCTTGCTTCCCAAGGTCGCATACGAACCGCTGTAGCCGAGACCGTTGTCGGCCAGGTTCGTCTCGAACCAGAGATTGCCGGGCCAGATCGACGGAAGACGAGTCTGGAAGGCGGACATCGCCTGAGGTTGCCCTCCTTGGGCATACCCCTGGAACGGATCTCCCGCCATCTGGCCGCGGGCCGCGGAAGACGTGAGACCCAGGAAGGCGATCCCCAGGCCCAGAAGTGTCAGAAACGTTCTCATCGAACTCTCCCGCGGTGCTGCTGATTCCCCGGTATCCGACCTTCGAATCCGCCTTGCTCGGCACGGGCCAAGCGCGAAACGAACCTGTCTCGTCTCACAGGTCGTACAATCCATCGTCCGGGCACGATTGGGCTCGTGAGGAATTTTCGATCCAATCTGGAACATCGGACGACCTCCACGTGATCGCTACGGTCCTCTTGACCGTCAACATCGGCCTTCCGGTCGGCACCGCATAACCTCCTTCCGCGCCAAGAGTTGAGATCGTCCCGGACCGTCGGCCCCCCGATCGTCCCGATGGCCCACCAGACCTCCCAAACCGCGCCGTCTCGGGTCCGCTCCCTCACTCCCCGACCATCGCCCCCCCGACGAAACCCGTCTCTTCCGGGGGAATCACTCCCTCGAAATGCCTTGTCGAGCCCCCTCGCCGGTTCCGGCTGACGCGCCCCGTTTCGCTCGTCTCGGCCGGAGCTCCCTTCGCTCGCATGCCGCGGGTCGACGCCGAGGAACGCGGCGTCCGATTCGCACGAGCTACCTTTCGCGGCTCGCCTCCGGCGCCACCGCGTCGGTTCGCGATGCGCACGCCCTCATCCAGCGGACTTCCGGCCATGGCGATCGCCGTCCTTTCTCCTGACTGGTCCTTTCACGACCGGGTGCGTCAGACGATCGGCAGTGAGCTGGGGGAGCTGATCTGGGCGAATCGCCCCCGCAAGCGACTCGAACGTCGCCGGACCGACGACGGCTGGATCGTCGATGCCGATGCGGCATGGAAGCTCGACGACTGGCTCTGCCTGGAACGAGTCGCCCGCACCACGCCGATCCTGCTTGTCGTTCGCGGCGTGCTCCCCGACGGACTCGACGGCCCCTTGCCGGTCACCCCCGATTCGCCGCTCTCCGGAGCGCAGCTCCGATCGATCGACGGTCTGAATGCGACGGAAGTCGCCTGTGCCCTCGCCCTCGGCCGGTCCGCTCGGTCGCGCCGCGAGTCGCTGCGTTTCGACGGCGCCGGCGTCGCGTCGCACGAAACGGCGATGGAAGAAGGCGAGGAGCCGCGTGATCTGCCGCTCGCCGCGGTCCTGCAGGTCGCGTCGGATCCGGTCCGTTCGGCGGCCCGCCGGTATCGCGAAGCGGCTCNNACGACGGTCTCGACGGTCGCTCGATCGCCGGAGCAGCGGACCGAGCGGAAGCGCAGCAGGCGGCCGACGATCTTCTGCAACGGATCGATCGCCTGCAGGACGGCACGCTGCTGTGGGACGATCGACTGGGAATTCGTCGCGAGACGATGCGAGTCGCGGAACTGCTGGAGCGCGCGCTGCGTCGAACGGGGCGAAGCGGATCGTATCCGCCGGTCGGAAGCGAGACGGTCTTGCGAGTCGATCGGCGGTTGGCCGAGGCGATCGTGGTCGAGATGCTCGAGGCGCTCCCCGATGTCGTTCGCGCCGAGTTCCGAATCGCTCGCTGCGACGGGCTGATCGCGATCGAATGCGGGAGCGACGAGACGATCGGGATCGAGGAGTTCGCGGAACTGCAGGCGGAGTGGAACGACCGGGCGTGGCCGGCTGCCGCTTCGCCGTTCACCTGGGGCCTGGGACTGGCGCGCGAGCGAGCGCGATGCCAAGGAGGTGACTTCCTGCCGGCTCGCTCCGAGGAGGGTCGATTCGGCTGGCGTCTGATCCTTCCCGAGGACGATCCGGCGGGGATCGTGCGAGGCTACCTGGCGCACCTGGCGCGACGACTGCCGCTCGATGTCGATACGCTCGGCGCGTTCATCGTGCAGACCGATGCCGATGGGGAGCGTCGTCGAGCGGCGACCGATGTGGCGCTGACCGAGGCGGTCGGAAGCTGCGGTCTCGTACTCCGTCGCGGCGATCGGACCTGGATCGTCGTCGCACCGGTCGGACAGGACGAGACGGGAGAGTTCGTGCAGTGGTTGCAGCAGCGATGGACCGAAGCGCTCGGCGGGACGAACGCCGATGCCTCTCCGAAGCGACTGGACTTCACCCTCGCGATCTCGACCTGCGGCCACGTGCCGCGCAGCGACGGAGCGCAAGGGCTGCTCGATCTGCTGCGGATCGGTCTGAGCGTGCCGGGGCCGATGGGAGACGAGGCGCCGATTCTCGTCATCTCGCGCGGCGAGCCGGGGTTGGTCGACGGTCTGTCGCGGCGATTGGCCGAGTCGGGTTGCTCGGTGACCCGAGTCGAAGCCGAAGCACCATGCCCCGAAGAGTGGTCCGAGGATGCGCCGGCGCGACGCCCCGTCGTGTTCGATCTGAGGCAAGGGGAAGAGGAGGGGTGGTCGCGGCTGGACGAACTCGTGCGTGCCGGTGCCCTGCATCGCCAGGTCTACCTGTTGACCGAAGATCTTCGTCGCCAGAACGATCGGCTCGCGAACTTCGGCTCCGGGTGGTACGACGGGACCGTCGATCCGTCACCGCGACGCCCGGTATCGGACCAGGAAACAGCGGGCAGGGTGATCATGACCGACGGGGCGACGATCGACGTTCCGGCCTCGATCGGCACGGACTGAACGTCTCGCCGTCGGCCCTTGCGCGGCGATGTCGTCCGAGGCGTTCTCGACGCTTCCCCGCTTCCGTCGTCGTCCCCGCTCTCGGTTTCCCCTCGGTTCGTACTACAATCCGAACCGGAGTCCGACGATCGGTCGATCGTCGCCAAGCCGCGAGCCTTCGACGATGACCGACCGACCGGCCACTTTCTTCGACGCCGACGCGACGCGACGTTCGCTCGACCGGACGAGCGTGCTCCGTTATCGCTGCGTCTGCGGGACCGAATCGGGAATCGAGTCGGCGGGGACCGACTGTCCGAACTGCGGTCGCCCCTTCCCGCGACTCGACCATCTCGATGCCCGAACCCAGACGCTCGTGATGCGCGATGGCGTGCCGGTCGCGATGGGACGTGACGAACCGGCAGCGGACGGCCCGGCTCCGGGAACGAGGTTCGGTCACTTCGAGATTCTCGAGCCGCTCGGTCATGGCGGCATGGGAGCGGTCTACCTGGCGCTCGATACGTCGTTGCAGCGTTATGTCGCGCTCAAGGTGATCCGCGAATCGGCCGCCGGCTCGACCGCGTCTCGGACGACCGACCGTCTGAAGCAGGAAGCGATCGCCCAGGCGCGGCTGAATCATCCGAACGTCGTCACGATCCACTTCGTCGGCGAGCAGGAGGGGCGTCCGTTCTTCGCGATGGAACTGGTTCCGGGGCGGACCCTCGCGAGTCGACTGGACGAATCGGGACCGTTGCCGTTCGCCGAACTGCTCGACGTCGCGATCGGAACGGTCGACGCGTTGCGGCATGCGGCCGAAGCGGACATCGTCCACGGCGACATCAAGCCGGGAAACCTGATGCTCGACGGGGCAGGGCGAGTCAAGCTCGGCGACTTCGGTCTGGCTCGGATCGGTTCCGAACGCTCGCGCGGCGACGGTTCGATCGCCGGCACGCTCGACTATCTGGCTCCCGAGCTGCTCGACGGTGCGCCCTCCGATTTCCGCTCGGACATGTATGCCCTCGGCGCCACGCTGTTCGAACTGAGTTACGGTCGTCAGCGCGACCGGGGGACGGGGCGTTCGCTGATCGATCGGATCGAAGACCAGAAACGGCGCGAGTGGACCTTTCCCGAAAACGACGCCGCGTTTCCCGAACGCTGGCGAGCGATCCTCGCCCGGCTGCTCGATCGCGATCCCGCCGCACGCTACGCCTCGTACGAGGAGCTCGCCGGTGCGATCGCCGAGCTGCGGGTCGGCGAAGCGCTCCCCGCGGGACGCTTGCCTCGACTGCTCGCCTACATGGTCGACGTCTTCACCGCCCAGCTGCTGACCGGCCTGACGAGTGTCCCGTACCTGCTCGTCACGATGATGCTCTCGGATCGCCTCGGTGCCTGGGAGCTTCCCGCCACGTTCGCCGCAGGACTCGTCTCGCCGATCGGCTGGCTCGTCTTCTTGGCGATCGAAGTCCGCTTTCGTCGCACCCCCGGCAAGCTTCTGTTCCAGTTGCGAGCCGTCGATCGTCACGGCTTGCCGCCGACCGCGCGAACGACGCTCGTCCGGCATCTGCTGCGCATGGCGCCGTTCGCTTCCCAGGCGATCGCACTCCTGCTGCCTTACTTCCTGTCGCTCCCTCTGCAGCTGATCGCCGTCGGGTTCTGGTTCATCGACCTGGCGCTTTCGCTCCTGTTGCCGCAGGGCCGCGGGCTCCATGATCGGCTGTGCGGCACGCGCGTCGTGCTGGAGCAGGGGCGAGGGCGCGGCTGAGGCGAATCGTGCCGCTCGTTCCGCGAGCGAACTCGCCGACGTCGGCGATCGTCGCGCCGGCGTGTTCGAGTTCGTCCCCTTCGTCGCTCGATTCGACGACCGCACGACCGCACGACGAGTCGACTCGTCGGTGATCCGTCAACGAAAAGGGCTCCCCGCTTCCTGTCCGAAGCGGGGAGCCCGATGCGATTTACTGATCGGTCGTCGACCGTGCTGCCGTCGGACCGGGCGGTCCGACGAAATCGTCGTCGTGGCTCAGAGCCCCGGCGCGAAGCGGATCAGCTTTCCGGCTCCGGCGGTGCTCTCCCCTTCGCCCGTTCCGATGACGGTGACGTAGAGCGATCCGTCGGCGGCGAAGATCATCGCGGTCGGCTTGTCGAGTTCGGCGATCTTCCGGACGCTCGCCTGCTTCGGATCTTCGGTGCCGCGAATCAGCTGGAAGAGCCCTCCCTGAGTCGTATCGTGCCAGGCGAAGTCGACGGCGTAGAGCTGTCCCTTGGGGCTGTAGGCGAGCCCGCAGATGTCGCTCAGACCGATCGGAAAGTTCGCCAGCAGTTCGCCGTCATCGGGACGATAGAACGACAGGAGTCCGTCGCCGGGGACCGAGATCTCGCCCATCTGACCGACCGCCAGGTGCCCCTCGGGGCTGAGCGCGATCGCCACCGGCGCGTCGACTTCGACCTTCTCCTTGGTGGCGATGTAGCGCNNCTCCGATCGGCCTTGGCGATCCAGCCCTTGGTGTCGTCGCCGTTGCTGGTGACGTAGATCGCGTTCTCGGTCACCGCGAGTCCGTAGAAGTTTCCTTCTCCCTTGATCTCCCCTTCGGCCGGCAACGTCATCGCCGCGACCGAAGCCTCGGCCGAGATCGCCGGCTCGCCCGCCGCCGGAATCTTGTAGACGAAGAGCGCCTCGTCACCGTCCGGAGCACCGCCGCCGCCGACCACCAGCGTCTGGGGATCGAGAAACGCGATGCCGAGCGGACCGAGATCGTACATCGGTCCCTTGCCGTAGACGTCCTTGCCGAAGTCGACGATCACGTCCTCGGCCTTGCCGTCGACGATCCGGACGATCTTGCGATGACCGCTGTCCGAAACGAAGAGGGTCCCGGTTTCGGGCTGGATCGCGACGCCGCACGGATTGTAGAGACCGTCGAGGACCGTCTCCTGGGCACGCAGGGAGGCAGCAGGGAACCATGCCAACAGCACGGCGAGCAACAATCGCTTCATGTTCGGACTCACTTCAGGCTTGAGAAAGACGAAGGTCGATCGGTCGGCGCATCGCGTCGGCTCGAAGGCTCACGGAGCGTCCTGCGCGGGCGGCGCTTCGACAGGGGCGACGACCGGATAGTCGGGGCTCGCGAGCCCTTCCTCGAGGAACCGGACCAGGTCGTCGATCTCCTGGTCGGTCAGCTTCAGCGGGAAGACTTCCTCGTCGAGCTGCGGATTGTCGGTGCCGCCCTGGTTGTAGTACGCGACCACGTCGCGAAGCGTCGCGAAGCGGCCGTCGTGCATGTAGGGGGCGGTACGAGCGATCTCGCGCAGCGTCGGTGTCTTGAACGAACCGCGATCGCCGAGCTGTCCGGTGACGACCTGCCGGCCGAGATCGGGATTCGGGTCGTCGATGCCGACTCCCAAGTTGTGGAATCCGTTGTCGGTGAAGTTCGGGCCGACATGACAGGCGGAGCAGTTCGCCTTGCCGAAGAAGAGCTTCATTCCGCGCTGAGCCGCTTCGGAGAGGGCCGCGGTTTCGCCTGCCTTGAACCGATCGTACGGAGCGTTCCCCGAAACGATGGTCCGCTCGAACGCCGCGATCGCCTTGCCGATCCCCTCGGCCGTCACCTCGGTGCCGAACGCCTCACGGAAACGTCGACGATAGTCGTCGCTCTCCGACAGTCGCTTCACCGCTTCGTCGAGCGTCAGGTTCATCTCGATCGGATTCTGGATCGGACCGAGCGCCTGCTCCTCGAGCGAACCGGCTCGACCGTCCCAGAACTGGAACTTCTGATAGGCGGTATTGATCACCGTCGGCGAATTGCGACCGCCGACCTGACCGTCGACGCCGGTCGCGAACGGCTCGCCGTTCGACCATCCGCGAGCCGGATCGTGGCAACTGGCGCAGCTGATGGTCCGATCGCTCGACAACGCTTTTTCGAAGTACAGACGTCGACCGAGATCGATCGTCGCCTCGGTCATCGGATTGTCGGCCGGCACCGGAACCGGCTTCAGGCCCAGAGGGGCTTCCGGTTCCTGCGCCGAACCGGTCGATCCCGCGACCAGCGACGCCGTCCACAAGAGTCCCCAACCGATCCGCTGCGACCGACTCTTCATCCGCGACCTCCTGCGTCGTTCTGATGGGCGACGATGCGACCGACCGAGCGGGCACTTCGACCGCCGACTTGGCTCGACATCCCTCGGAGCGCCGAGCGAAGTTCGCGTATTGTTTCCGTTTTCCGGGCCTCTGCCCACCCCGCGAACGGCCCACGCCTTGCGGAGTCGCTCGGCGGAGTCGCGCGGCGGAGTCGTTCAGCGCAGCCGCTCAGCCGGCGATCCCGTGCGCCTTTTCGTAGGCCAGGATCGCCCCTTCGTGCTGCAGCGTCATGCCGATGTCGTCGAGCCCTTCGAGCAGGCAGCGACGGCGGAACGGATCGATCTCGAACGAGGCGATCGGACCGGAGGCATCGGCGACGATCTGCTGCTCGAGATCGATCGTCAGCTCGTAAGGCCCCGCGGCAGCCGCTGCGCGGCGGAACAGTTCGTCCACCTGACTCTCGCCGAGCGCGATCGGCAGCACGCCGTTCTTGAAGCAGTTGTTGTAGAAGATATCGGCGAAGCTCGGCGCGATGACGGCGCGAAAGCCGTAATCGTCCAGCGACCAGACCGCATGCTCGCGACTGGAACCGGAACCGAAGTTGCGCCGCGCCAGCAGGATCGTCGCTCCCGCCGCCTCGGGGCGATTCAGCTCGAAGGCCGGATCGTCGCTTCCGTCCGGCAGGAACCGCCAATCGAAGAACAGGTACTGCCCGAAGCCGGTCCGCTCGATCCGCTTCAGGAACTGCTTCGGGATGATCTGATCGGTATCGACGTTGGCGCGGTCCATCGCCGCGACTCGTCCTCGGTGCTGCACGAATGCCTTCATCGTTCGTCTGCCTCGGCCCCTGGGGCTCGCTGTCGGGTTCGCTGTCGGTTTCGTTCGGTGCGTCGGCGGCGGATCATGGCGCGGTCGCGATCAGCTCCGGAAGTTCCAGTCGCGAATGTCGGCGAAGCGACCGGTCACCGCAGCCGCTGCCGCCATCTGCGGCGACACCAGATGGGTCCGGCCGCCGCGGCCCTGTCGCCCTTCGAAATTCCGATTGCTGGTCGATGCGCAGCGCTGTCCCGGTTCCAGACGATCCGGATTCATCGCCAGACACATGCTGCATCCCGCTTCGCGCCACTCGAAGCCCGCCTCGGTAAAGACCCGATCGAGCCCTTCCGACTCGGCCTGTCGCTTCACCTGACCGCTTCCCGGAACGACCATCGCGTGCACGCCGTCGGCGACCCGATACCCACGCACGACCGTCGCCGCCGCTCGCAGATCCTCGATCCGCGCGTTGGTGCACGAACCGATGAAGACGCGATCGATCGCGACGTCGACGATCGGCTTGCCCGCTTCGAGTCCCATGTACTCGAGCGCTCGCGCCGTGCTCTTCCGCTCCGTCTCGTCCGACTGTTCGTCGGGCGAAGGGATGCGGGCATCGACGCCGATCACCTGGCCCGGGTTGGTCCCCCAGGTGATCTGCGGAGCGATCTCGGCCGCGCGATACGTCTCGACCCGATCGTAGACCGCTCCCGGATCCGACACGTAGTGCCGCCACTTCGCCACCGCGGCATCGAAATCCTTCGGAGCGAACTCGCGGCCGCGCAGATAGTCGAACGTCGTCTGATCGGCGGCGATCATGCCGGCTCGCGCCCCCGCCTCGATCGACATGTTGCAGACCGTCATCCGCTCTTCCATCGAGAGCGCGCGGATCGCCTGGCCGGTGTACTCGAGCACGTACCCCGTCCCGCCGGCGGTCGTCAGCCGACCGATCAGGTAGAGGATCAGATCCTTCGCCGTCACGCCGGGAGCCAGCGTTCCGTCGACTCGCAGCTCGCAGGTCTTGGGGAGCGACTGGAGCAGCGTCTGAGTCGCGAGGACATGTTCGACTTCGCTGGTGCCGATGCCGAACGCCAACGCGCCGAACGCTCCGTGCGTCGCGGTATGACTGTCGCCGCAGACGATCGTCATGCCGGGACGAGTCAGTCCGAGTTCGGGACCGATGACGTGCACGATCCCCTGGTTCGGATCGTCCAGGTCGTACAGCCGAACGCCGAACTCGCGACAGTTGCGCCGCAGCGTATCGACCTGCAGTCGCGAGATCTCGTCGGCGATCGGCAGTCGCCGATCGGTCGTCGGCACGTTGTGATCGGGGGTCGCGACGGTCCGCTCGGGACGCCGGACCGAGCGACCGGCCAAACGAAGCCCTTCGAATGCCTGGGCGCTCGTCACCTCATGCACCAGGTGCAGGTCGATGTACAGGATCGCCTGTTGGCCCGGCTCGTGGTGGACGACATGGTCGTCCCAGATCTTGCGGAAGAGCGTGCGCGGTGCGGGAGAAGTCATGGCCGAATCCGCCCAATGGGGTCGCGGAGGGAAGGGAGGGGGAGCGAGGTGCCGTCCGTCGTGCGGCTCGCCTCATCGGCGCCGAAATCCGACGCCGAGCCTGCCGCGGCGCCGCTGGTCGAGAGCGGCCGAACGGCGGCAAACCCGGAATATAGCAGTCGCCGTCCGGTCGCGGCTAGGATCCGACCGAGTCGCGGGGAGTCGTCGCAGGATCGCGAACGCGGCCGACGAACCGAAGTCCGACGATCCGAACGGACAATCGTTACGACGGCCCAGGCAATCGCGGCGAAGGTGGCTCCGCTGGGGGTGCGCGGCTGGGGCCGATTGCCCTCGGTTCGCTTCGTGCTACAAACCTGAGCGGGATCCGCCGAAGCGCCGGTCGATCGCCGCAGGACCTGCCGCCGCGACGCTCTCATTTCCCCCGCGGAATCCCGACGATGTTCGATTGGTTCGAAGTGCTGGTGTTGCCGGTCGTGCAGGGAATCGGGGAGTTCCTGCCGATCAGTTCGAGCGGCCATCTGGTGATCGCCGAGGCGCTCGGTGGTCGACAGCCCGACCCGACCTACAACGTCCTGCTCCACTTCGGCACCCTGATCTCGATCCTGGTCGTCTTCTACCGGCGCATTCTCGACCTCCTGACATCCGATCGTCGAGTCGTGCCGCTGCTGGTCCTCGGAACCGTTCCGGCCGCCGTGATCGGTCTGACCATCAAGGCGACCGCGGCCGACATTCTCGAGAGCCCGCTGCTGGCCGGAGCGATGCTGCCGATCACCGGCGTCATCGTCTGGTGGTCGAATCGTCGACCGGAAGGCGAAACGGGGTACAAGGATCTGACCTGGCGACTGACGCTGCTGATCGGCCTGTTTCAGGCGTTCGCGCTCCTGCCCGGCCTGTCGCGCAGCGGACTGACGATCGCCGCCGGACTGCTGGTCGGATTGCGTCGCGATCAGGCGACGAGCTTCTCGTTCCTGCTCGCGATCCCGGCGATCTGCGGCGCGATGGTCCTCGAAGGGAAGGACATGCTGACCGGCGAGATCCCGCTTCCGACCGCGGCGCAATGGGGCGGAGCGGCGATCGCGGCGGTCGTCGGGATCTTCGCGCTGCGCTGGCTGCAGAGCTGGGTACGCCAGCAGCGCCTGCATTGGTTCGCCTTCTGGTGCATCCCGTTCGGGATCGCCGTCGTCATCTGGCAGCTCGCGCTCCTCTTCGGCAGCGGAACGAGCTGACGAACGAACGAGTCGTTCGCGCGTCGGCAGCGACTCGCGAACGATCCGATCAGGCGGCTCCCCAGCCGTTCGACGGCGTTCTCGCGTCGTCATCTCTTGCGCGACCGTTCCGGTTTCGCTCGCCGTCGCCGTTCTCCGGTGCGTCAAGGTTTCTCCACGGTGCGCCGTTGCAGCGACGTCGGCCGTCGCGATGACGGCATTCCGAATTCGGGCGAACCCTCCTTTCCTCTCGTCCGATAGCGATGACGTGCGTTCGTCGACCTGGCGACCGAATCGGGTCGCGGCTCGGCGTCCGGACTCGTGTCGCGAGAACCCCGCATGTCCGCTCAGCGCCCCAAACATCCTCCGGTCCGCCCCGCCGCCGCCGGCTCCGCCCCCGCCGATCGACGAGCGGCCAAGCCTGCGCGCAGCACCTCGACCGAAGCGTCTCCGACACCGTCGAACGACCGTGCCGGCGCCCGCCGGATCGCGATCGTGCTCGGCGTCGCCGCGGTCGGTGCGTTGGCCGCCTACCCGTTTCGCGGCTCCAAG
>DMPQ01000213.1:2272-13637 GCA_003455945.1 Planctomycetaceae bacterium | reverse complement strand
GCCAGGCCGAGCCACAGCCATGTCGAGCGCCGCAGCCCGGCTGAGACGCCTGGCCTCCAGGTCGTCGCCGTCACGCGCCGGCCTCCACGCTGCGGCGTACGAGCCAGTCGCGCGTGATCGACAGGCGTTCTTCGAGCGGCCGGTGCGGGCAATTGCCGCAGTAGCCGCCGCCCTCGACCTTGAAGTACCGGCAGCACGAGACACGGTCGACCATCAGCGTGAAGGCCTCGCCGTGTTCGACGCGATGATAGCCGCGCTTACGCCGGAGCGGAGAGGGCGGGGCGGCGAAGTCCAGCGATTCAGCGGCGCCGAGCGTTTCGTCGCCGGCCAGGAGGCCGCCGATCCAGACGAAGGCGGCGGCGTTGTAATCGGCGGCCAACGCCCAGGCGGTCTGACGGCTGAGCGCGCCAAGCATCGCGAGCGCCTCGATCAGCGGGCTGAGATGAGCGACGAGCATGTTGCGCAGGTGATCGCGCAGGGCCGCGCGGTCGGCCACGATCGCGCAGCCCGGGTGCGCGTGGGCCGGATCTGCAGGCAGCGCCGCAAAGCGATCGCCACACCAGGCCAGTGCATTTGGCTCGCCGTGGTCGTTCAGACGCAGCCACAGGTCTTTCGGATCCAGATCCGGCACGCGCCCTGCAGCCAGGTAGCACGCGATCGGCACCGCCATCACCGGATAGGCGTAGTGGCCAAACCACAACGTGGCCGGCGCGCGCTTATCCTGAGTGGGGTGCTCGCCGCGCACCTGCTCGAGCAGCGCGGGCAGGCGGGCGCCGTAGTCGGTTGTCAGATCGGAGGACCTGACCCAATCCGGGGCGTCGTCGCGTTCGGTGCGCAGCCAGTCTTTCAAAGTCGGTTCACCGGCGGCGAGGCGTGTCAGGGTGTCGGCCAGGGGGTGGGCGTTCATCGGGCCTCGTATCCAACACTGCGGGCCGTGAACGCCGGCGCGCAGGCGCAGAGGATCAGGGCCAGAATGGCCAGAAAGGGGCGGTGGTTCATGTGGCTCTCCGGTGCTGCGTGGCCGGGCCGCATCGAGGCGCGATCGAGTGGCGATTGGCCGCACCACGGGCTGGCCCATGGCGCGACGACGGGGAATCGAAAGCGCGAACGATTGTCAGCCGTCCGCGCCCGTGTTAGGATCGTGGCGGCTGTTTGGAATTGCTACCCGGCAAGTTCAGCGGCCAAGAGTGGGATGGGTGGCAGCCCGTCCCACTCACTTTTTTTACGCCGCGATCCTCGTATTATCGGTATCGCTCGGCCAAAATCAATCGATGCGCGAAAAAGCGGGCTTGCCGCCGGTTGATGGCGAAGTTGACCGAGATCAACTCCGGCTGTTCTGGATGGCGCTGGCGCACGGTGACATCGCGGCCAGTCACCCATCCGCGGCGTTTTGGATATACTCGGCCTGTGAAGGACGGCACAATTGTTGCAGGCACTTTCTGGCCGCAGGATCATGACAGCGCGCCAGACGTGCCTGCCGGCATACTGACAGGGAGAACATGAAGATCTACATCACGGGCATCAGCGGCTTTCTGAGCATCAACCTGGTTCGATACCTCCTGGCGCGCGGCGATGTCGAGCTCTCGGGCATCGACCTCGTCGATTTCGACTACCCGGAACGCGACAAGATCACGTTCCTGCAGGGCGACATCCGCGACCCGCAGGCCGTCAAAGAGAGCATGCGCGGCGCCGACATCGTCATCCACACCGCGGCGGCCCTGCCGCTGTACACGCCCGAGGAGATCTACTCGACCGATGTCGAGGGCACGCGGATCCTGCTCAAGCAAGCGCACGAGTATGGCGTCAAGCGTTTCATCCACATCTCGTCGACCGCGGTCTATGGCGTCCCCGATCATCATCCGCTCTTCGAGACCGACCCGGTCAGCGGGGTGGGGCCGTATGGCATCGCCAAGATCCAGGCCGAGGAGGCCTGCGTCGAGTACCGCGAAAAAGGGATGTGCGTGTCGATCCTGAGGCCGAAGTCCTTTGTCGGGCCGGAACGGCTTGGCGTGTTCGCCATCTTCTATGACTGGGCGAGCGAAGGCCGCAACTTCCCCATGATCGGCTCGGGCAACAACCGTTACCAGCTGCTCGATGTCGAGGACCTCACCACGATCGCCGGCATCGGTCGCGTGACCGCCGAGCGGATCGTGGCCTCGCTTCGAAAGTGGGCCGATGGATCCTCGACGCAAGGCGACGGTTGAACCGCCGCGAAACGCTCGCCTGGTCGTCCCGGGCGGACGAGTGACGCTCCCGACGGAGACTCGACATGAGCTACCAGCTGCGATTGGTGACGGCGCCGGCGACCGAGCCGCTGTCGCTCGCGCAGGCGAAGACTCAGGTCCGAGTCGAGGCGGACGAGACGGCTCACGATGACGACCTGTCGACGCTGATCGTCGAGGCTCGTCAGTACGTCGAGCAGGCCCTCGGCCGGCAGCTGCTCACGGCGACCTGGGATCTAGCGATCGATCGGTTTCCGGTCGGCGAGTCCGAACTGCCGCTCCCGCTCCCGCCGCTGCAGTCGGTCACGAGCCTGCAGTACTACGACACCGACGGCACGCTGCAGACCTGGGACGACGAGAACTACCACGTGAGCACCGACGGCAGCGAGAACGGCCGCCTGGTGCTTGCGCCCGGTGCGAGCTGGCCGACCGCTCAGCTGCGAGCCGAAGCGGTTCGGATCCGGTTCGTCGCGGGCTATGGCGATGCGGCCGATGACGTACCGGCTCCGCTGCGGCGCGCGATCAAGCTGCTCGTCGGCCACTGGTTCACGTTTCGCGAGGAAGCGATCGCCGGCACGATCATCGCTCAGATCCCGACCGGCGTCGAACGCATCCTGACCATGTTTCAACCGGGAGACGAATTCACGTGCTTCGGTCCGGCGAGCTGAGACATCGGGTGCGGATCCAGGCCCGCGCGTCCGGCGTCGGCTCGCGAGGCGAGTCGACCGGCGACTGGGCCGACGTCGCGCAGCGATGGGCGTCGATCGTGACACTGTCGGGCGACGAGCTCGAACGCGCTCGGCAGCGTATGCCCGAGGCTCGACTGCAGGTTCGGATCCGCTACCTCGCCGAACTGACGACCAGGCATCGGCTGCTGTTCGGCTCGCGCGTCCTGCAGATCGGCCACGTCGACGACGTCGATCAGCTCCACGTCGAACAGATCCTGACCTGCTCCGAGGTGCCCTGATGGCGAAGGTCACGATCGTCGTCACCGGCGACCGCGAGATCAACGCGATGCTGGCGCGCCTCGACGGCCCGCGAGCGAAGTCGGCGATCCGGCAAGGCGCACGTCACGCGCTGCGGCCGGTGCTCGCCGCAGCGAAGCGACACGCCCCGAAGGACACCGGCACGCTCGGAAAGAACATCAAGCTCCGCGCCCTGAAGCGCAGTCGCGCGAGGATCGGGGCCCGAGTCACCTCCGGCGGCAAGACGTCGACCGGCAAGAGCACCGACTACACCGGTGACGCGTACCACGGCGCGTTCCAGGAGTTCGGCTGGACGCCCGGCAAGCGCGGCGGGAAACGAGGGACGAAGGTCGCTGGGAAGCACTTCATGAAGCGTGCGGCCGATGAGTCCGAGGCCGAAGCGATGCGCCGGTACCGGGAGTTCCTGAAGCAGAAAGTCGAGGAACTGGCCCGATGAGCGTCGACGTCGACTTCCGCGCGTTCCTGCTCGCCGACACCGCCGTCGCGGCGATCACTCAGACCGTCGCGCTCAACCACGTGCCGGCAGCCGACGAGGCGCCCTACGTCTGGTTCAGCCGCACGACTTCACGCGACGAGGTCGACCTCGGGGGGGAGGGGGGCCTTGTCGACACGACGTTCGCCGTCGAGTGCGTCGCGACGGACATCAGCGTCGCGGTCGCTCTCGGCGAGGCGGTCCGAAGTCGCTGCAACGGCTGGCGCGGCGTCATGAACTCGGAGACGCGAGTCCAGGGAATGTTCGTCGAGGACGCGGCCGACGACTACGTGCCGCGCAGTGCCTACGAGGACGAGTCGGTCGACATCGTGGCCCTCGAAGTCCAAGTCATCCACGAGTGAGGTGAGGAATGGCCAAGCAGATCGGTCACGGTTCGGAGCTGTGGGTGGACCACGACTCGGACGCGACGTTCACGCAGCTCGCCAACGTGCTGAAGATCACGCCGCCGCCGGCGACCCGAGACGACGTCGACATGACGACGCTCGAATCGGNNGCCGGACTTCGGCGAGCTCTCGTGCGAGATCCACTGGCATCCCGGACAGGCGAACAGCGACATCCCCGACACGCTCTTCGCCGCCCGGACGAAGTGCAACTGGAAGATCGTCTTCCCGTTCTCGACGCCCGTAAACAAGACCTTCCAGGGCTGGGTCAAGAGCCTCACCCCGGCGGACCTGGCGAGCAAGGAAGCGATCCGCCGCACGATCGTCATCCGACTCACCTCCGCGATCACCACGAGCTGAGCCGCGAAGCGTCGCGGCTCGCTCGATTCCGTTCTCGATTCGACCTTGGAGCCTTTGCATGACCAGTCTGAGTCTGGCCGATCTGACGGCCACCCCGAACCTTCGCCCCGGGAAGGCCTCAACCTCGGAGATCCGTGAGGGGACGCACGCATTCGTCGCGCAGCTGACGGCCGACCAGCGCNNGCGACCTGCTCGAAGCGCAGTGGGTCGCGAGCCGCAAGCGCGACGACCGCAGCGTCGTCGGCTTCCGTGCGTTCGTCGTCGCCTGGTGCCTCTGCGACGACCGGAACCGCCGGCTGCTCGACTCGGGATCGGATCCCGACGCGGTGCGCAGCGACTTCCTCGAGGCGGCCGATGCGATCGGCAAGCAGCACGCCGCCGCGCTCTCTCGGTTATTCGACCTCGCCTGTGCGAAGAACGGCCTCACGAAGCAGGACATCGAGGACCTCGAGGGAAACTACGAGCCTCCGAAGAGCGGCGATGGCAGTGGCGACAAGCCGTCGCAGCCGGCCTGAGCCGGTCGGCCTGGCTCCGGGGGTTCCGTGACGCGCTTGAGTACGCCGAGCTGTGGGCACTGGCTCAGTTGGAGCCGGTCGGTCCGGATCTGCTCGAACTGCTCCTGGCGCGACTCACGGCCGCCTCGGTCAACGGCTGGTCCGAGACGAAGGTCTCGATCGACGACCTGCTGCTGACCTGGCGCGAGCCCCGGAGCCAGTCGCTCGAGGAGCAGCTTGCCGCCTTGGAGTGTCTCGAAAAGTCGCAAGCCTCACGGTGAACCGTGGCCGTCATCAAGAACCTCGACATCCTGCTCGGCGCACGGACCGAGGGCCTCTCGAAGGGGCTCGCGGCCGGTCGGTCGATGCTGTCGAAGTTCGTCGGCCAGGCCGAGTCGATGGGGACCGGCAACGTCGGCGGCATGATGGCCGGCGGTTTCAGCAGCGCGATCGGTGCCGCCGGCCGACTGATCCCGGTCGTCGGTGCTGCGGCAGCGGCCTACCTCGGTCTCCGCAGCGCCGTCACGAGCTTCAACGACGCCGCCTCGCGAGTCGACGAGCAAGCGAAAGCGGCCGACCGGCTCGGGATCCAGCTCGAGCAGTACCAGGCCCTCAGCTATGCGGTCCGCACCAGCTCGGCAGCGAGCGAGCAGGACTTGCTCCTCGCGCTGCAGACGATGGCGAAGAACACGTCGATGGCGGCGTCCGGGACCGGCGAAGCGGTCGGCGCGTTCCAGGCTCTCGGCATTTCGGCTCAGGAGTTCGGTCGCCTGCGTCCCGAGCAGCAGATGCTGCAGCTCTCGGAGGCGCTCGCCGGCGTCACGAATCACGGCGATCGCGTTCGCTACGTGATGCAGGTCATGGGCGAAGGCGGCGCGAAGATGCTCAACACGATGCAGGGAGGCCCCGAAGCGATCGCGGCGGCGATGGCCGAAGCCGAGTCGATGGGCATGACGCTATCGCGGAGCCAGGCGAATCAGGTCGAGCAGATGAACGATCAGTGGACGCGGTTCGGCGATTGGGTCAAGGCGATCTGGAACCAGATCGTCGCGGCAGCAGCGCCGACGATGACCGCGATTCTCGACCTGTTCCTCGACAACACGACGAGCGCGAAGACCTTCGGCGACATTGCGGTCGGCGTCTTCGATTGGATCAACTCCGGGATCGCGCTGGCGATCAATGGACTCGCAATCTTCAAGGGGGGCTGGATGACGCTGCAGGGCGTCGTCGACGGCTTCGTCCTCGCGATCATGGCCGTCCCCGCGATGATCGAGGACAGCTACAACGCGATCGCCGACCTGGTCCCCGGCATGGAACGCGCCTCGACGAACTTCCGCGAAGTCTTCGACGCGATGCAGGAAGACGTCCAGGACCAGATGCGAAAGGCCGGCGAGGCGATCGACGACGGCATCAGCGGACGCGCCGGCCGAGCGTTCTTGGATCGAGTCGAGCAGGTCCGCAAGAACGCCGAGAACGCCGCCAAGGCAGCCGAAGAGCGCATCGCCGGCGGAGCCAATGCCGAGCCGCCCGTCCCCGCCGCGAGCTCGTCGACCTCGATCTCGGGGCCGAAGTCGGCATCGTTCGGATCGGCCGAAGCCGCGAGCATCATCAACGCGGTGAGGAAGGACACGACCGAGAAGGCGGTCCGCGAGGTCGGCGCTCGTCAGGAGAAGCTGCTCGGCAACATCGAAAAGCTGACCGCGCAGCAGCTCGCCGCGCTGCGATCGCCGGCCGGCGTCCTGATCCCGGCAGGAGGCTGAGCATGGTCGCACGGATCGTCGGAGAACGCCCCGAACGTCAGTTCTCGCTCGCCGAGGACTCGGAGTCGGACACCGTCTCGCGCAAGTACCTGGTCCGCACGACGAAGCGGACCGACGACATCGACGTCGTCGCTCGGGCGCCGGGCCTCCCGCGCCGCGGCTACCTGCATCCGCGCGCGCCGGATCTGTGGGTGACCAGCGTCACCGGGACGCAGGACCCTCGGGCTTGGTTCCGCTGGGAAGTCGACATCGGCTACTCGAAGATCAAGCCCAGCGAACGCGACGAACAGGGACGCCCCGACGCCGGCAAGCTGGCCGATCCGATCAAGCGCGAGCCCGACATCAGCGGTCGATTCGCCGAGTACCAGTTCGTCGCGACGGCCTCGGCGATCTACGACATCCAGGACAACCTCGTCGGCTTCGGCGGCGACGGAGCGGTCGCGTTCACGAGCTCCGCCGGCGAGCTGTTCGATCCGACGCCCGAACAGACCGGCTACTTCATCCTGACGACGATTAAGCGGAACGAGTCGATGCGACCGATCCGCCTGTGGCGCGACTACGTCGGCAGCGTCAACACGAACGTCGTCTCGGGATTCGCCAAAGGCCAGGTCGCGTTGATCGGCATCAGCTGGTCGTCCTGGAAGTACGAGCAGGGCGTGCGGTTCTGCGAGGTCACCTACGAGCTCGGCGTGAAGGAGAACCGTGATCCGTGGCAGCTCAAGCTGCTCGATCACGGGACCTACTACCTCAACGGCTCGGCGAAGGTCCCGTTCAAGGACAGCGAGGGCAATCCGCGGCTCGGCTTGCTCAACGGCTCCGGCGCCGAGCTCGGCAACGGCGATCCGCCGAAGTACCGCACGTTCGTGGTCCGCAAGAAGATGGACTTCGGGCGGCTTCGTCTCCCTCGATTCGATAGGTGACCCATGCCTGGCACGCTGACCCTGACCGCCTCGGCCGAACGGGAGTTCGACAACTCGCCGCGCCTGCCGATCGAGCTCGAGCAGCTCGAGATCGTGCTGACGAATCAGCAGCTGAGCCTCGAAGAGTGGATCGTCGGTACGTCCGAAGAGGACATGACGGTCGGCGACGTCGCGAACCAGGGCTACCTGATCCTGGTCAACGTCGATCCGACGAACACGGTCGAGTGGGGCCCGAAGTCCGGCGGCTCGATGGTCGGGCTCGGCACGCTCTATCCGAAGCGCTGGGCGATCATCGAACTGAAGGCCGGCGTCGTGATCCGCGCCGTCGCCTCGGTCGCACCGGTGAAGCTCTACAAGGTCCTGTTCGGGAACTGACCGATGCCGCTGGGGTTCTTCGAAGCCGAGCACGCTCGCGAGATCGCGAGGACGAATCGTCGGCTGCGCGATGCGCGGATCCCGACGCAGCGGCAGGACCGTCGTTCGCTCAACGACGCGCAGCCGTTCTGGCTCGGGAAGGCCGACGACTCGCTGACCTACACCGAGCGTCCGACCAGCACGCAGTCGGTCTCGGTCACGCTCTGGGCCTTCGACGGGACGGACGAGGTCGAGGGGACCGACCAGGTCGACGCGCATGACTGGTTATCGAGCGGCTGCCTGAAGGGCGAACCGCTCTGGCTCTATCGTCGCCCGTGGGCGACCGGGTTCCGCTGGTACTTCGTCGGCACGTGGACCTCGCTGATCTGCAAGGGAACCGTCTCGGCCAGGTCCGGCACGACGCCCGGCTCCGGAACCGTCGACTGGTACGAGATCGACGACAGCGGCTTGCTGGTCGATACCGGCGAGAACATCACGGTGCTCAACCTCGCGACCGAGCCGACGGACCCCGACGCCTGGTTGCAGGCCAAGAAGGTGCGAGGGATCTGGCTCGTCGATTTCGAGGAATGCACCTCGTGAAGAAGAAGCACCAGCCCGGCTGTCCGTGCTGCTTTACCGCGATCCCGTGCTTCTGTACCTCGGATCCCTGGGACGACTTCCAGATCGGTCTCGCGGGTTTCGTCGACGGAACGATCGCTGGGCTGGCCGCACTGATCAACGGGACGCACCTGATCCCGCGGCTGACCTCGCAGCCGGCGATCTGCTCCGGTGAGATCAGCTTCGAAGAGACGCTGCTCTGGCCGTCGCGCTTCGCCGGCTGTCCCCAATGCACCGACACCGGCGACGGGACGATCCGGATCTACGCCAGCATCCGGCCGAAAGGCCTGATCGTTCCGGGCGGACCGAGCATCTTCAACGGCCTGCGCCTGCATGCCTTCGTCGGCCTGTTGGGACGACAGCAGACCTGCTACGGCACGTCGTTCGATCACTACGTCGAGTCGTGGAGCTGGGACAACNNATCGACGAGAACCTGCCGCTGAGCTACTCGACGACGCTGCCGTCCTACTTCGCACCCTGCAGCGTCGGCAACGTGAACGGATCCGCTGCGACATGCAACTTCCAACTCGCCTGAGCTCGTGGACCTGTCCCGACTGTGGGCGTCCGTTCCGCAACGTCACGCCACCGGTGCACTGCCCTTGTCGCCGACGAAGCGAGCCGTCGATCGCCCCTGACGAGTTCATCACAACGGCTGNNGCTGATCCCCGCGTCCGTGCTGTCGACGACGCTCGGCGGCGAGCTGTGGTCGATCGACCAGCACTCGCTCGAGCTGCAGCCCCTCGGGACCGGGACGCGCATGAAGGACGTCGCGGTCGACGGCTCGACGCTCCTGGTCGACGACTCGACCTGGACCGGCAACGCAATGGCTCGCTGTCGCCAAGCGGTCGAGCGGACTTTCGGCGATCGCCCCGAGTGCCTGGCGATCTACGGACCGCCGTCCGCCAAGCTCGCCGGCGTGCGGATCCTCCGGCGGATGCACAACCACTGGTTCCAATGGAACATGCCCAACGCCCCGTTCGTCGATCGTCTCGGCTGGGACCTCGACGGCGTGTTCTGCCGGGACTTCTCGATCGACGAGGACGACGACGGTCCGCGCTACCTCAAGGCGATGCGCACGATGCGGCCGACTTGGGTGCGACCGCGCAAGCCGATCACGATCGTGACCGCTCGGCTCGAACGCTACCGCTCCGAGACCGAAGCCTGGCTCGCGAGTCAGCGGATCCCCGTGCGACGCCTGGTCATGGGCCCCTGGACCTCGAAGGCCGAACGTGAGGCCTCGGATGTCTGGTCGTGGAAGGCCGATCAGTGCACCGAACTCGGCGTCTCGATGTTCGTCGAGTCGTCATCGATCGGAGCGGCAAGGATCACCGAGCTCGCCGGCATCGTCTGCCTCTCGCTCGACGANNCGGCGGCCGGAAGACGGTCGACGTCTTCACCTGCGCGATCCACGGTCGCTGTCACCTCGAGTTCGTCGAGGACGACTTCGGCGTCGCCGGCGAGCACTGTCGCTGGTGCGTCAAACGTGGCAAGGGCTACGAGTCGAGGGACTGATGCCGAGAACGCCCGTTAGCGCCTGCAGCTGCGGCGGCACCATCACTCGCGACGTGTGCGACCGCTGCGGGCCGATCCGGTCGGAGTCGACCGACAAGCGTCCCTCGGCAGCTCGTCGCGGCTACGATCGAGCCTGGCAGCAGCTGCGGGCCCACACGCTCGCGATGCACCCCTGGTGCGCCGACTGCGACCAGGCTGGGATCGTGACAGAGAGTACCGAGGTCCATCACCTGCAGCCGATCGCCGAGGCACCGAATCGACGGCTCGATCCGTCGAACCTCATGGCACTCTGCAAGAGCTGCCANNCTGCCACTCTCGCCGGACCGCGGCCGAAGAGGGAAACGCCGGCGACGGCAAGCAGTGCACCGTCGTCCGATTCACCGATCGCGATCGAGCGCTCCACCTGGTGCGTTCGAGGAAGAGTCCAGGCGACCTGGTCTTCGACTTCGATGCGATCTGCTCGACGATCGGTGCCGGCAGCTTCCCGAGACCGGTCGACGTCGCTCAGCTGGTGACCGCCTGGCGTCGCGACCTCTGCGAGCGAATCCGAAGCGGACAGCTCAAGCGCCGCGCCTGGATCCTCACGAGCGATCCCAAGGCGGCTCAGGCGATAGCCCGCACGACGCGCGGGGCAATCGCTCAGGCGTGAACCGATCTCAAGCGAGGCGAAGACTCGCCCTTGACGCGAACAGGTCTCACCAACTCAAGAACGGTGAGCTCGGATCAACTTGACCTACTGTCTCGACCTCGCAGTAATCGGGCATCAGCCTGCCGTCGAGGTCGTACCTGAGCTTGAGCCGGTACGTCTGGACGTTCTCAGCAACAGCCAGATTGGTTCGAATCGAAGCGTACATGTCGGCCCGATAGCCGAAGTTGTCGCTGACACTCAGGAACGACGACGGCGTGTCACCGAGGTACGTGACGCTGCTTTCCTTGATCGTGAACTCTGAGGTGATCATCTCGCTGTTGACGCTCTTCCGAAGGACGTCGATGGCGTCAATTCTGGCCTGCTGCTCGATTCGAGCACGAACCGCCTCTCGATCAGCCGCCGGGNNCGGCTGCGACGAACCGCCGCCGATCTTCACCTCGCACCCAACGAGCAGAACACACATCGCGATCATCGACAGTCGAGACATGCAGCCCTCGGCACTTGACGACCTTCGGAGAGCGAGACGGACAACCGAAAGCGTAAACCACTCCTGATCCGGGTTTCAATCCGATTCCCTTCAGGCGAGGCGGGACCATCGACCGACCGCAGCCGACAGC
>DMPQ01000213.1:0-2246 GCA_003455945.1 Planctomycetaceae bacterium | reverse complement strand
GCCCCGCCCCATGGGGGACCGACAACCGTCTCGTTTTGATACACCCGCACCCCCAGGGGGGCCGAGAATCTGGGGGCCTCCGAGCTGCAGACCGGAGGCCCTCGCGCGCGGATTTTTTCGCGAGTATGCAGCCCTGGGGTCAATCGCCAAACAGCGTTCAGTTCGGGACGGAGACGGGGATCGTCGCCCGCTGCTCATGCCCGTCCTCGGAGCTCGTTCCGAACTTCGAGTAACGGCTCTTCGGCACGACGACGACAGTGCCAGTGCGTTCGAGCAATCTTCAGCGGGCGATCGAGGTGGATGGGCGAGAGCTGCCGGCGCCGACGACGTACTGCGCGAAGTGCCGCGAGATGAGCAATCCGCCTCACCAAGAACGCCCGCCCTCGTCCAATCTACAAGTCGATCAAACCGACTGAATCGCCGACTCCCGCATACATCCGATTAGTTTAGACGGCCGCGTCGCCAGAACTAGGCTCTGTCCCATTTCCCAAGGTGCGTACACCGAAATCAATCATCGCACCAACCGACCCCCGCCATTGCGGCCACCCGCACCACTTTTTCGGGGGACAATATCTTGACACCCCCCCCTCTCGCCAGCGACATTGCGGGCCGCTTCGCTTGAGAGAAGCAACGTGAGACTGAACCGAAGTGACGGCAATTCCGTAGTTTGAGCGGTGGACGGTAGACATGAGCGACGAACCGGGCGGTGAAAACCCGAACCTGACATCCGAATCGTCGTCTCTGAGACCCCAGGGGGCGCCCCACGCGGACTCCATTGAATTACCAGGTTCCAATGGATTGACTCGCAGACTTGACGTCCCCCCATCGGAGCCTCGCCCTTCCGAGCCAGGCGTGCTGAACACCGATCGTCCTGCGTTCAACAAGCATCCACTTGCCAATGTTCCCGTACAGGTGCAGTTGCTGCCGGCATTCCCGAAAATAATTGCAATCATCGAGTTCACTCGTCTGTTCCGCTGGACAGTAGTAGCGATTGCGATGGCATACGGGCTACAGATCTTGACTGACGGAACCGTCGCGATAGTCACATCGGAAAAGTCTTGGTGGCAAGCAATTTTGCTTGCGACAGTTCCGCCAACTTCGTTAGTAGGGACCGTGGCATTACTACTGAAAAAGCGATTTGAAAAGCGAATTGAGAAGATTGTATCCCACAACAGAAGCCTTGAAGAACGACTGGATCCAAACCGCGAATCGAGCGCGGCCGATCACGGCAAGGAGCAAAGCCCATGATCGAGTTTAACGCCGAGTCCGCAAAGATCGNNTCGGGTCTATCTGTTGAAATTGGATTTGATCTCGATCCGAAACAAGCTCTGGCTTGTTGCATATGACAACAGCAGACTCGACGACCCGGTTCACGTTGAACTGAGACGCAATCTGAACCTAATGATCAATCACGCCCATGAGATAAACCTTGTGCTGCTGGCATTGACGGCCAAGCATGTACGGCGCCACGTTGCAATGGGCACGAGCGACAACAAGGCACTCCAGGCGGCCGTTGATGACGCAATGATTGCCGCGTCGAAAACCATGGTCAAATACATTCTTTGGCATAGGCCGTTTTCCGGCGTGGCACTCGTGTGGACACTCAATCTTCTCAGTATTGCCGTCAGCATAAGACTTGTCCCTAAGCGAACACGCAGACTAGTTGACGGCGTAATCGATCAGGTTGCTGCATTTGTCAAGGACATGCTTAACCAATCAAAGCAATGGCTCGAACATTGCGGCCCCGGGGCGGCCTTTGGCCACTGCGACACAGTTGGCGCGTAGCCGCTCTTGAGCCACCTGGCATTGCGACAGTAAACTTCAAAGAGCGACGTGCCAAGGAAGAGGAAACGCTCGAAGACTTTTGAGCCCCTGACGCGGAGATGCCCGCCAGGGGCTCAAACATTTGCATCCTAACTTCGTCGTAGACCCTGACGACTAGGCCCTGTTTGAGAACTGACGTTGCTCGATTAGAGGCGATCGGTCAGACTCCCGACAACGCCTGCCAAGGAGGGCACGATGGCCAGGCATTCGCTGACGGACGAGCAATGGGAGATGATCGAAGACATACTTCCCGCTCGCAGGCCGACGGGACGACGCCGGATGGACCATCGGGCCGCCTTCGACGCCATCCCTTGGATCCTCCGAACCGGTGCGCCCTTGCGCGACCTGCCGAGCGAGATGGGAAATTGGCGGACAGTCTATGGCCATTACGATCAGTGAAACGGCGACGGGACCTTGGATGC
>DMPQ01000440.1:586-5446 GCA_003455945.1 Planctomycetaceae bacterium | reverse complement strand
CTGGTGCTCGCCGACGAGCCGACCGGCAACCTCGACGCCCAGAACGGGCTCGAGGTGATGCGAATCCTGCGCGAACTGAACGAGCAGGAAGGAGTGACCATCGTCATGGTCACTCACGACAAGGAACTCGCCGCCTCGGCCGACACCACGATCCGTCTGGTCGAGGGTCGGGTGCAGAAAAGTCGCAACGCTGCCTGAGCGCTCGCCCCCGACGCCGACTCCGCTCAGGATTCGGCCAACGTCAGACGGATCAGATCGAGCCCCTGTTTCGCCGCTCGCGGCAGCAGGATGTCGGGATGCGCCGCGAAGCGAAAGCGACGCGTGTGCGGATGCCGTCCGTCGGTCAGCGTGATCTCGAGATACTCGATCGGCTCGCGCTCGCTGCGCACTCCGGCATCGTCGGTCGGTACCGCTTCGTACGAATCGTCGTCGACCACGCGCTGCAGCGCCAGCCCCCAGCTCGCCCCGAACGATTCGCGGCACCGTTCGGCCGATGACCGAGTCGGATAGCGTGCGGCGGCATCGGCCAGTCGAAGGTCCGGGACCGGAGCGATCGTGACGACCGTCCCGCCGACGAAGGTCGTTCCCTGGGGATCGGCATCGCCGAGCGACTCGAGGATCCGCCCCGCGGTGGTCGCATCGAAGACGGCGATCGTCTCGTCGCGCTCCTGCAATGACGCGATCACGACCTGTTCCAGACGCTGGCCGTCGACGCCGAACACGAGATGGCCGAGCGACTCGCGGATCGTCCTCTCGACCGGCTCGATCGCCTCGCGACAGCTCGCCTCGTCTGCGCCGGTCGCGGTGATGCGGAGCGTGATCGTCGCCTGACTGGCGGTGATCCCGACGCTCGGTTCCCGGCCGCGACGGATCAGATCGGGCAACCGCCGCTCGACGTCGCTCTCGCCCGCGCCGAAGCAGTGGAGCGTCCGATGCACGATGCGCCGGCGCTGGGGGCCGAGGCGATTCGCGATCAGGTCGGCGGCGGTGCCGAACCACATTTCGCGCATCTCGGCCGGTACGCCCGGCAGACAGATCAGGAGCGCATCGAGCCGTTCGTGACGCGGGACCGACAGCGCGAATCCGGGAGCCGAGCCGTGCGGATTCGGAACGACGATCGCCCCTTCGGGAAAGTCCGCCTGCACCGCGTTCCGCTCCGGCATCTCGCGACCTCGCCGTCGGAAGAGCGCTCGAATCCCGTCGAGCACTTCCGAGTCGCGCTGCAGCGGCCGGCCGAACGCTTCGGCCATCGCTTCGCGAGTCAGATCGTCGGCGGTCGGACCGAGGCCGCCGGTGACGACCGTCACGTCCGACCGCTCCGCCGCCGCTCGAAACGCCGCGATGTTCGACGACAGGTCGTCGGCGATCGTGACGTGCCGCATCACCCGCAGACCGAGATCGGTCAGGCGGACCGCGAGCCACTGGGAGTTCGTATCGAGTCGCTCGCCGCTGGTCAGCTCGTCACCGACCGCGATCACCTCACCGATCATCCGCCGCTCGCTCCTCGTTGATGACCGCTCCCCGCATCGCATCGCTCGACCGCGAACGGGAGGACCGCTTTCCGATGTCGTTGCCGTTCGGGCAACGCAGTTACCTGGCCGCGCAGCGGCGCTCAGACGTCACAGACGCCGATCGCATGCCGCAGCGCCGCCAGCGGATCGTCCCAGGTCGGAATGAACTCGTGGCCGACGAAACCGTCGTAGCCGCTTTCGACGATCGCCCGCATCACCGCCGGGTAGTTGATCTCCTGCCGATCGTCCAGCTCGCGCCGCCCCGGGACTCCGGCGGTGTGATAGTGACCGATGTAGTCGCGATACTGACGGATCCGAGCGATGACATCTCCCTGCATGATCTGCTGGTGATAGATGTCGTAGAGGATCTTCAGGTGTTCCGAGCCGACCGCATCGCAGACGGCGATCGCCCATTCGGCCGTGTCGCACTGATAGCCCGGATGCCCCTTCATCGACTCGTCGACCCGCAGGGCTATTGCACCTTAACCGTCGTCCCGAACAGGACTTGAGTCAGGTACTCGACGTCCCAGGCCGCCATGAGCCGCTTGTTCTTCACGCCGACCCCTGCTGACTTTTCGTTCTTCAAGAGTGACAGCGCCGTTCGTCGCAATGAACTGAAGTTCACGTCGGCATGCCCCTTCCGCACCCGACAAAGGTCTTCCTGGAACGTCACGTCGAGCTGCCAATGGAGGCGGTTCTCGATACTCCAATGGGAACGGACGGCATTCGCGAAGCGACGGGCCGACATCCTTCGACTCAGAATGTAGTAGCGAGGCTCGATCGATTCCTGGCCGTTACGGTTCGTCGTGCCGATCGCCAGGCCGATCGCCTTCAGACCCTTCCAGCGCTTGGCGTCCGGCAAGTGATCGGGGAGCTGGCAGACGTAGTATTGTCGGTGATCGATCCGGCCGTGCCCCTTTTCCTTCGTCTCATACTTCCAAGCCCGCTGGCGGGCGAAGTCGTCGGCCAGATGGTCTTCGAAGAACGCCTGAATCCCGGCATGCAGCGTCGGTTGATTCTGCTTCACCGCCAGGCAGTAGTCGCCACCGCCGTCGACGATCTTGGCCGCGATCTCGACTTGGCAGCCCATCGCGTCGATCGTGATCAGCGCCCCGGAGATGTCCAGCAATTGCAGTAGCTTCGGAATGGCCGTGATCTCGTTCTGCTTGTCGCCGACGGCGAGCTGTCCGAGGCTCACGAGGTTGCGCGTCGCCCAGGCCGTGACCATGTGGATCGCCTGCTTGCCGGATTTCCGATCGTACGATCGTCGCAATGTCTTGCCGTCGATCGCGATCACTTGGCCGTCGGTGATCTCGTGCAGCGAAAGGATCCAGGACAGCAGACATCGCTCGAACTCTTCCGGCTTGATCATCGCCAGGACGGCATTGAAGCGATCGTGAGAAGGAATGCCGTTCTCGAGATCGATGAATCGGGCCAACCAATCGCGATGCTTCTGGCACCACTTGGCGATTCCGACAAAGTCGTCGGCTCCGCCGATGACCGCGCAGATCGACATGAAGACCATGTCGAGCAGCGGGTAGGTCACCTTCCCGCGACGAGGATCGGTGAGCGGAAGGAAGTGGTCCGAGATCCGAGCCGACGCCTGAACCATGATCGAGACTCCGTTCGAGCACCGGCCCACCGCCGATCCTCTCGGAGGCCTCGCGACCGGATGCTTTCCCGATCATCGCAGATTGCCCATCGTGGCGCAATCGCCCTGGGTAATCGCCCAACCCGGTGGGGCAAGGCGTGCAAGGTGGATCGAGGCTGAGCTCGCTAGTGCGGATCCGCATCGCCGTGTCAGCATGGCCGCCACTCTACTTGCCAACGGCCTCGAAGAGTACGACGCGACGGCCCTGCGGATGTGCGAAACGTCCTGGCCAGATATCGATCCCACTCTTCGAGAGAAGATTCGTGTGTTGGGCGTATTGGAAGTGCGAAGACTAACGCCCGACTTGCGGCCGGCCGCCATCGATCTGGCAATCCGAGATCTGACCGAAAGCGGTCGTCACCGAGAGATCGTCGTGAGTTTATGCCGACAGATCGTAGAAGCAGCAATCGATTGGGAGTCCATCGAAGGTTCCGATTTCGCATTCCCGGATTTGATCAGCGCCGCTCTTCCTTCGATCCACCTACGCCGAGAGCTCGGTGCTGTGGCCGGAGTCATAGAAGCCGGCCACATCGATGTGAATCAGTTGGAGGCTTCACGGCCCGACGACCTGAATCCATCCGAGGCTCGTCTCTTCGCCGAGGCAATCGAATCGCTGCGTCTTCAGTTCGGCCACTGATGATTCACTTGCAGACTGCAGAGTGGGGCTGGTCGACTCAATGGCGTCCGGTCGGACGCGCCGGTTCATTGCGGCGATTCCGGTGGCAAGACAGCTGAGTTGAGGTCAGTCCCATTCGATCTTGTCGCCCAGCATCCATTTAAGGAGTGAACCGCTTCCCATCAGGAGCAGGACGCCGGATCCGATTGGAATGATGATCGGGAGTCGATCGGCGAAGTTCCAAACGAGGACCGTCAAGATTCCGAGACCGATCGAACCTGCCAGCAGCCCAAGGCCTGCCATCAAGTACTTCCGCTCGTCCGTTGCTTTCTTGGTTTTCTTAGGTTTGGGATTCGGCACTGCCATGGTCCGCACTGAGAGGAAACGAATGCATCGGTGGCTGACTTGCTTCACTCGCTCGATGGTCATACGGACCGAGGAGTGACCGTGATCCGGCGAGGCAGCTCATTCTCTTTCCGAGTCCCTCTCGCACCCCCGAGCCCAACCGGGTTGTTGACCAAGCTGCGGGCAACCAGCGGAGAGCGAGTGGAAAAGCTCTCAGAATGTTAACCGCTGGGAGCCTGAAAAGCACGCATCGCGTGACCACAGGGCCGCGTGGCGAGAGTCGCCGAGAGCGCCAGGTGCGGTAATACCGGCCAAGAAACACGAGAAGCCGCGGGCGTTTGCCTACGGCTTCTTGCAGCTAACTCGTTCGGACAGATGCTTCCGAGTGTGGAAGCGAGCTCCCCGTACAGAACCGATTTCCGAAAGTTCTCTTCTTGGTTCTCTCCCTCGGAAGCGGCAAAAGAAGTGGTTAACAGGCCGCTAGATCGCCGCTCAAAACGGCTGTTGAGAATCCGGATGGACGTGCGGTCCCCCATCGAGGTTCACACGGCTCGTTTGACCTGTCGCTCGGCCGCAATCATCGTGGGAGCGGGGTACAAAACGACTGCTATCTCTCGGTCGCCCCAGGGCTTGCGTCATTTCAAGTTTTGAGTCGTGTACGCCCTGTTTCATTCGCTGGTGACTCTCCTGGCGACGGCCACGGACAGTCGACTACGCCGCTACATCGAGTTCCTCAA
>DMPQ01000440.1:0-501 GCA_003455945.1 Planctomycetaceae bacterium | reverse complement strand
AAGATCTTGGGAGAGCTCCGACGATTGGGCATCTCGCGGATCTGTCGTCAGACGGTCAAGAATATCCTCAAGGAGGAAGGGAGCGAGCCGAGTCCGAGACGTTCACGCGGCACGTGGGGCGAGTTCCTCAAGGCTCATGCCGAGACGCTCTGGGCCTGCGACTTCTTCACGAAACGCGCCATCACGGTCAGTGGCATCGTCGATCTCTACGTCCTGGTATTCATGCACCTGGAGACACGTGAAATCTTCTGCACGAAGTCGACTCGGAATCCCAATTCGCAGTGGGTGACCGAGCAGGCACGTGAGTTCGTTGAACAAACCAAGACGCGTGCACATCGTCCGACTCACTTGGTCCACGACCGCGACACGAAGTTCTCTGCGGAGTTCAAGGCAGCGCTGAAGGAAGAAGGTATCGAGTGCAAGAAGCTCCCCGTGCGATCACCCAACTTGAACGCCCGCGTAGAACGCGTGATCCAGACGATCAAGCACGAGGTTCTGAAC
>DMPQ01000006.1 GCA_003455945.1 Planctomycetaceae bacterium | reverse complement strand
CGGCTCGAACCAGACCGTCGTCCGATCGAGGCACGTTCGCGCTACGGTGCCTCGGGAACCGGCGTCCGGCGCGGCCCGCGAAACGGGGCGCGAGCCGCGTGGCGGTCTCGCCGCTCTCGGGGACGAAACGCTCGTCGGGTGAGTTCCCTTCGGCGAACCGTCTGGTTGGGCCGGGCCTCGCACGCCGGCGTTTCGCGGTGACACTCGCCGCCGACACGGCTACAATGTCGGGTCCTGCCCCCAAGGGGACTCAAGCGGCGTCGATCCCCTTTGCCGCCGAACGTTATTCGTCCTCAAGGTGTTCGTCGACCGGAAGCGGTTCCACGCCGGACTCCCCGCGGCTTCGCCCCTCCGCAACGCTTTCCTCCGAGTCGCCGCGGTCGGCGAGCCGACACGAGATCATGGTCGAGGCGTCCGCGACCGAATCGCCGGCCCCGCTCCGGTCCCCTCGGGCCAGAAACGGACGGCCGGCTGCGTCGCGTTCGAATCCCTTGCGGTTCGAGCGAACGCCCCCTCCCCTCCTCCCCTCCTGAACACGGAAGCCACGCTCATGACTCGACCGATGACCGCCGAGCGTCCGACCGTGCGACGACCTTCCGGAGTGCGTCGCGGGGCGATGATCACCAAGCTGCTGATCGGATTCGTCGTGGTCGGCGCGGTCGTCGGCGGCGGCTGGTACCTGTTCGCCTCGGGTCGGTCCGCGACGAAGGTCGATCCGATTCTCGAGACGGTGGTGCTGGGGCCGTTCGAGGCGTCGGTGCTCGAACAGGGGCAACTCGAGAGCTCGGACAACGTCGACTTCCGCTGCGAAGTGAAGTCGCGTTACGGCGAGACGAGCGTCATCTCGGTCATCCCCGAAGGGACTCAGGTCAAGGAAGGGGACGTGCTGATCGAGCTCGACCGCTCCAAGCTCGAGCAGCTCCATCAGACGCAGCTGATCGCCGTCGCCAGTGCCGAAAAGCTGGTGCAACAGGCGATCAGCACGCTGCAGGCAGCCGAGATCGCCAAGGTCGAGTATCTGGAAGGGAAGTTCGAAGAGGCGAAGGCGACGATCCAGAGCGAGATCTTCGTCGCGGAAGAAGAGCTGCGCAAGGCCGAAGAGTATGCCCGCTTCAGCGAACGGTTGGCCGCCAAGAGCTTCGTCACCGAACTGCAGCTCGAAGCCGATCTGTTCGCGGTCGATCGGTATCGCAACCAGCTCGAACTGGCTCGCCAGAAGCTTCGCGTGCTCGAGCAGCAGACCAAGCCGAAGGAGATCATCGGTTTCGACTCGCAGATCCTCTCGGCTCAGGCCGAACTGGCGAGTGCCGAAAAGGCCCGCGATCTCGAAGTCGCCGCGCTGACCGAAATCGAAGATCAGCTCGCCAAGTGCACCATCACCGTCCCCAAGGGGGTCTCGGGGCAGGTCGTCTATGCGAACGTCTACTCGTCGCGAGGCAACAGCGAGTGGGTGCTCGAGGAAGGAGCTCCGGTCCGCGAGCGGCAGGTGCTGGTGCGGCTGCCGAACTTCCAGAAGATGCAGATCTTCGCCAAGGTGAACGAGGCGCAGATCTCGGCGGTCGAGGAAGGGCAGTCGGTCGAGATTCAGGTCGACTCGCAGCGCGAAGCGGGGCCGATTCGCGGCATCGTGACCAAGGTCAATCCGTATGCGGAACCGGAGAGCTGGAGCAGCGGCGGCATCCGTCGCTACGGCGTCACCATTTCGATCCAGTCGCCGCCGACCAGCCTGCGTCCCGGCGGTAACGCGTCGGTCTCGATCCTGACTCGCTACGAACCGTCCGCCAAGCAGATCCCGGTGCAGGCGTTCGTCAAGCACGGCGAGAAGTACTTTGCCGTCGTGAAGGTCGGCGATCGATTCGAAACGCGCGAAATCGAAGTGATCGCCGCCAATGCCAAGACCGCCTGGATCGGCCAAGGACTCGAAGTCGACGATCAGGTCGTGCTCGGGCCCCGCACCTACGACGAACTGCTGCAGCTCCCCGATCTGCCGACCGGCCCTCGCGAGGACGACGAGGCGACGTTCGAGAGCGACTCGGAAGGGGATGAAGAGCGTGGTGGACATCANNGCTTCCTGAGCCGAGAGTCGCGGAGGCGCTGTGCGACGCGGTGAGGTTCCGGAGGCACGGGGCCGGAATTTTCTCGCGGAGGTCGCTGAGGTCGGATGAGGCACGGAGCGGATTCGAGCTTCGTGCGGACGGACGTTTCGCTCAGGCGGCGAAGACCGGGACGTAGTTCAGCGGCATCTGCAGGATGATGCACGCCATCGCGGTGCCGAACTCGGGGCCGACCTGAGCGTCAGGCCACGAGCCGTCCGAACCGGCCATCCCCGCGAGCTCGTCGCGGATCGCCGGATACCAGCGGGCCCAGTACTCGCCTCCCGCATGCCACATCGCCTGCACGGCGTAGTAGTGGCCGTAGAAGTAGTAGCCGTAGTTGTTCCCGTTGCCGCCCGCTCCGGGGCGCTGACGGTCGAGCCACTTGAGGCCCTTCTCGATCTGGTCGCCGTCGTAGATGCCGGCGCTGTAGAGCGAAACGACTCCGGCGGCCGTGAGCGGGAACGAACCGTGGCCTCCCTGCAGCGTGTAGCGGAAGCTTCCGTCCTGGTTCTGACTCCGCTTCACGTACTCGATGCACTTCTCGCGCGTCTCGTCCGGCACGTTGATGCCGGCATCCCGAGCGGCTCGCAGCGCCATGATCTGGCAGATCGTCACCGACAGGTCGGCATCGGTCGGCGCGGGCTGATAGCGCCATCCTCCTGCCGGATTCTGCGAGCGGACGATCAGGCCGACCGCCTTGTCGAGCTTGTCGCGCAGTTCGGGCTTCTGCGACATGCCGTACGCTTCGCTCATGAAGAGCGTGGCGAAGCCGTGACCGTACATGTTGTCGTAGCCGCTGGGGACCGCGACGTAGCCCTCGTTGTTCGTGTTCCGGATCAGGTAGTCGACACAGGCGTCGATCTGACGTCCGTAAGGGCCATCGCCCGGCACGCTCCCGCTGCACATGAAGGCGAGCCCCGCGAGGCCGGTGACGGCGGTTCCGGCGGCGTAGCCTTGCGTCCCGAAAGTTCCTTGGAACGCCCCCGAGGTGACTTGCTTGCGCGCCAGGAACCGCAGGCCGGCGTCGATCTGGTTGCGCGTCTGAGGGGTGATCAGATCGGCCGGTCCGAGTTCCGATTCCGACTCGGTCCGCTGAGCCCTGAGCGAACGACCGGCGAGGCCGGCCGCCGACCAACCGGTCAGCGCCGCGGCGGTCGAGGCGAGCGAACCGCCGAGCCAATCGCGCCGACGCATCAGCGCTGCGCGGACGACGGACTCGGTGTTCGACTCGCGAAACGGCTCGGGGCGGTTCATCGCAACGGCGCCTGTCGACGAAAGGGAGAGTGATTCGCGAGCCGGTCGTGCCTCGGTCGATCGTCCGACACGCCCTTCGGCTCGAACCGAACAGTCTAACCGGGGACGTTCCGGCTTTCCTATGAGTTCCCGCGCGGACCGATTTCCCGACAGCTTTCTCGCCGCATCGGATTCCTCGGTCGGAAAGGGGCGGCATTCGCCGGCGGGCGAAGATCGTGCCGGTCGCCGGTGATTGACGCCTTTCGAATCCCCCCGATAAACTCCTGAACTCGGTCCCGGCGGCGGTCGTTCGACCCCCTGCGGGGCCCCCTCCGTTTCGACCGCCTCGTTCGCCGGGCGGTAGCAACGGGGAGCGACCGACGCGGGAGTCACCCCGCGCGTCGCGACGTTTTCCTTGCGCCGGGCGGCTCCCAGGCCGAGCCGCCGGGCGTTCGTTCGCCGTCGCCGAATCTCGTAGGGCGACTCAGGAGTGCAGCATGTCGACCGCGTCCGTCTCGATCGAACAACTCGCCGTCAACACGATCCGCACGCTGTCGATGGATGGCGTTCAGGCGGCCAATAGCGGTCACCCGGGGACGCCGATGGCTCTCGCTCCGGTCACCTACGCGATCTGGAACGGACCGTTTCGCTACGACCCGACGCAGCCTCTCTGGCCGGCTCGCGACCGCTTCGTGCTCTCCTGCGGTCACGCCTCGATGCTCCTCTATTCGATCCTGCATCTGGCCGGCGTTCGCGCGCTCGACAAGAACGGCAAGCCGACCGACAAGCCGTCGCTGACGCTCGACGACCTGAAGAACTTCCGGCAGCTCGGAAGCCCCTGTGCCGGTCATCCCGAGTACGGCTTCGCGGCGGGGATCGAGACGACGACCGGTCCTCTGGGCCAGGGGATCGCGACGAGCGTCGGCATGGCGATGGCGGCGAAGTGGTTCGCCGCTCGTTACGATCGCCCCGGATTCGAGCTGTTCGACTACGACACGTACGTGCTCTGCAGCGACGGCGACGTGATGGAGGGAGTCGGCTGCGAGGCGGCGTCGCTCGCCGGACATCTCGGCCTGTCGAACCTCTGCTGGATCTACGACGACAACCGGATCACGATCGAAGGCGAGACGGAGCTGGCGTTCAGCGAGGACGTGGCGACTCGCTTCCGCGGTCTCGGCTGGAACACGGTGACCGTCGAGGATGCGAACGATCTGGGAGCGATCACCGCGGCGCTCGATGCCTTCCGTGCCTGTGACGACAAGCCGACGCTGATCGTGCTCCGCAGCATCATCGGCTACGGCTCGCCCAACAAGGCGAACTCGCACGCCGCGCACGGCGCGCCGCTCGGCGAAGACGAGATCAAGCTGACCAAGCGGTTCTACGGCTGGCCCGAAGAGGCGAAGTTCCTGGTGCCGGACGAGGTGCGGGCGCACTTCGCGGCGGGGATCGGATCGCGCGGCGCTGCGGCCTACGGCGATTGGCAGCAGCAGTTCGCGGCCTACGCGGCGAAGTTCCCGACCGAAGCGGCCGAACTGCGGGCGATCTGGAATCACGAGCTGCCGGCCGGCTGGGAGCAGGGACTGCCGAGCTTCCCGGCCGACGCCAAGGGGCTCGCGACTCGCGTGTCGAGCGGCAAGGTGCTCAACGCGCTCGCGGCCAAGCTCCCGTGGATGGTCGGCGGTTCGGCCGACCTCGCGCCGTCGACGATGACGATGCTCGACGACAAGAGCGCCGGTCACTTCTCGAAGCACGAGTTCGGCGGACGCAATCTGCACTTCGGCATTCGCGAACACGCAATGGCCGCCGCCTGCAACGGCCTGTCGCTCTCCGGCATCCGCTCGTACTGCGCCACCTTCTTCGTCTTTTCCGACTACCTCCGCCCGTCGCTGCGGTTGTCGAGTCTGATGCATCAGGGAGTGATCTACGTCCTGACGCACGATTCGATCGGTCTGGGCGAAGACGGCCCGACGCATCAGCCGGTCGAACATCTGGCGGCCTGCCGAGCGATCCCCGGCGTTCGTGTCTTTCGCCCGAGCGATGCGAACGAGGTGTCCGAGGCGTATCGCGCGGCGCTCGCCGACGGCAAGCATCCGGCGGTCCTCGTGCTGACTCGTCAGAACGTCCCGACGCTCGATCGGACCAAGTACGGAGCGCTCGAAGGGGCTCGCCGAGGCGGCTATGTGCTGGCCGGCGATCCGAAGCAGACGCCGCAGGTGATTCTGCTCGCGACCGGCAGCGAGATTCCGATCGCGCTGGCGGCCCACGATCGTCTGACCGCCGAGGGGATCCGCAGTCGCGTCGTCAGCATGCTCTGCTTCGAGATCTTCGACGCCCAGGATGCGGCGTATCGCGAGTCGGTGTTGCCGGCCGCGTGCACGGCGCGAGTCGGAGTCGAGGCGGGGATTCGTCAGGGATGGGACAAGTACCTGGGAACCCGCGGGGAGTTCGTCGGCATGTCGAGCTTCGGCGCCTCAGGCCCCTTCCAGAAGCTCTACGAGCACTTCGGCATCACCCCCGACGGCGTCGTGGCCGCCGCCAAGCGCTCGATCGGCTGACCGGCACCGGCGGCCAAGTCCGCTTCGTGCCTCATCCGACCTCAGCGCCTCCGTGAGAAAATTCCGGCCCCGTGCCCCCGCAACATCGCCGTTCCACGAATCAGCGATGTCGTCGACGGGGCTGAT
>DMPQ01000135.1:9675-12071 GCA_003455945.1 Planctomycetaceae bacterium | reverse complement strand
TCAGCTGCGCAGCAGCGTCTAAGTTAGCCCCGGGCGCGAGCCCGGGGATTCGGACACGGCCTCCATTTCAGCCGCGGTGAATGGACGTCGAGTCCTCGAGACAGCCGCCATTCCGCGGTTCCGGTAGATGCCTCGGTCCGTTGCCGATGCGGCGGGGTAGAAGTCTGTTCGAGTCAAGAACGCCAGTCACCGCCGCAATCGATCGCGGGGCGTCTGGAACCCCGAGCTTCGCTCGGGGCTAACTTAGACGCTGCTGCGCAGCTGAGTTCGCCGAGGAAACGACCGATGGTCGGCTTGGATCGAGCGAACCGAGATGTGTAGCACAACGAGAGCGTGGGCCCGGCCCGACTTGGACGGCGCACCGTTCGCTCGCTTCACCGCCGCGATGCCGCTCCGCGACGACCGCGGCGCATCAGATAGAGCCCGACGAACAGGATCGCGCCGCCGACCACCTGCGACGCCAGCAGCGCTTCGCCCAGCACCAGGACGGCGAAGGTGACGGCGACCAGGGTGACCAGATTCTGATAGACGGCGGCATGCGACGCGCCGAGCTTCGACACGCCGTAGTGCCAGGTCGCATAGGCGACGCCGGTCGAGAGAGCTCCGGAGTACAGGAACGCGGCCAGGAGCATCGGCTGGTCGAGAGCCGCGATCGTGGCGGGGAGCTTTCCGGCGAACAGGATCAGATGGAGGGGAGTCGTCGCGAGGCTGGTGTAGAAGGCCAGACGGATCGGGCTGATCCGGTTCATCAGCGGCCCGCTGACCACCGTCGCTCCGCCCCATGCCATCGCCGCCATCAGGATCAGCAGATTGCCGAGCATGTCCTCCAGCGACAGGCTCACGCGCCCTCCTGCCGCGATCACGACGATCGTTCCCGACAGCGAGGTGAGCAGACCGATCCAGGTCAGCCGCGGAAGTCGCTCGCCGAGAAACAGACGCGAGAAGCCGGCGGTCCAGATCGGCATCGTCGCCAACAGCAGCGCCGTGTTTCCCGCCTCGGTCCGCTGGATCCCGTACATGAACAACAGCGGATAGACGACTCCGTTGAGCGATGCGAAGAGGATGGCGCGGAGCCAGGGGAAAGGGGACGGCGGCGCGACGTCCGAAGGGGATGGCGCGGAGTTGCCGGTGTCGGACGACGAGACGAGAGGGGGGGCCGGCCGAGCCGAGGGGACAAAGCGAGCGATCACGCCGAGCGTCAGCGTGGCGACCACCAGTCGCAAGGCGTTGAACGCGAGCGGGTCGGCATGGAAGGTCGCCCATTTGACGACCGAGATGTTGACGCCCCACAGGATGGTCGTCAGCAGCAGGCTGGCATCAGCCCAGGCGCGAGATGTCGGTCGGGGTTCCATGCGGCTTCGGCAGGCAAACGTCGGCGGACCGGACGGATCATCGATCGGCGAATCGGCAGGGACTTGCCGACGACTCGACAGGTTCGGACAAGGTCAGGCCAAAAAAAGGAAACCCCGCCGAGTCGCTGGGACCCGGCGGGGTTTCGTCATCCTGGTTTCAGCCCGCTCACGATGTCCGAAGACCCCGTTCCTCGCGGACATCGGTCGGGACGCGTCGATCAGCGGCAGCAGCGACCGCGACGACGGAGGTTGATCTTGATCTGCGGACGGCAGCGCTGCTTCGGAGCGCAGCTCGTCGAGCACGACGACGCACAAGCCGAAGCGCAGCCCGAGCAGCTGTTGCAGCCCGAGCACGATCCGCAACCGCTACCGCAACCGGCACCGGCGCAGCCCGCGGTCCCTTCGGTCGCATTGGTCTCGCCATCGACGGTGATGGCCGGACCTTCCGAGGTCGCTTCCTGAGCGGCAGGAGCTTCGGCAGCCGGGGCTTCGGCGGCGGGAGCATCAGCGGCAGGCGCCTCGACAGCCGGGGCGACATCGGACGGAGAAGCCTCCTGGGTCACGACCGGAGCCGGAGGAGCATCCTCCTGAGCCAGGACGCTGCGGCCGGTGAGGCTGAGAGCGACGAGCACCGCCGCGGCGAACAGAACGGACTTCATACTTCTGGACTCCGAATTCTCTCGGTCGGATCGCGTGGCCTTCGTCGCGGGTCATTGCGCTCCCGGCGATCAGCGATTCCGGACCAGCTGGCGGCAGCTCCGGGGGTGTCCCAACAATGGAGAAGTCTCCCTACCCTTCACCTCTGCCGGACCTGCCGAACCCCTAGAGTCTAACCGGCGTCGATGGCCGAGCCTAGGAGACGGCTCGCGCGGCACGCCTCACATGCTCCCGAACCGAGGGGATTCCGAACGAATCGCCAGCAGGGAGCAAGCGAAAGAACCCGAGGTGAAACCGAGGGTCGACCGGCTGATCTGGCGAAAATTCGTGGCTCAGACGATGATCGTCCTCCCGCGAGGCGGCTCGGCTCGATCCGGCGTCGTCCGG
>DMPQ01000135.1:0-9585 GCA_003455945.1 Planctomycetaceae bacterium | reverse complement strand
GTGAAGGTCGGGACTCGCTGTCTGACCGATGCGTCGGGGCATCTGGAGCTCTCGCAGATCGCCTCGCTCGCCGATCAGATCGCGGCGCTGCGGGCTCGCGGCGTCCAGGTGGTGCTGGTCAGCTCCGGAGCGGTCGGCGCGGGGGTCGGCGAACTCGGTCTGCCGAAGCGGCCGTCGGATGTGGCGAGTCTTCAGGCGGTCGCAGCGGTCGGCCAGGCGCGCCTGATGAACCACTACAACGACGCGTTCGGTCGGCACGGGCTGAAGACCGGCCAGGTGCTGCTGACCGCCGGCGACCTGGACGATCGGACTCGCTATCTGAACGTCCGCAACACGCTGCTCCGGTTNNATCGTCAACGAGAACGACACGGTGGCGGTCGACGAACTCGCCGCTCGGTTCGGCGACAACGATCGGCTCGCGGCGCTCGTCGCCAGCCTGCTCCGCGCGTCGGTGCTGGTCATTCTCAGCGACGTCGCCGGGCTCTACGACGGCGATCCCCAGTCGCCGACCAGCCGCGTGCTGCCGCTGGTCCGTGAGGTGGACGACGCGACCTTCGATCTGGTCCGCGATCGTCTGACGGGGCTCAGTCGGGGCGGAATGGCGAGCAAGCTCAAGGCGGCTCGCATGGTCACGCTGGCGGGCGAGAACGCGATCGTGGCGAGCGGGCGCGAGACGCGAACGCTGCTGCGACTGTTCGACGGCGAGACGCTCGGGACGCTGTTCATCGCGCACGGCAAGTCGATCAGTCCGCGCAAACGCTGGATCGGCTTCTCGGCTCAGGCCAAGGGAGAGCTGGTGCTCGACGACGGCGCGATCGCGGCGATCGCCCGCAAGGGACGCAGCCTGCTCGCGACCGGCGTGCGGCGGGTGAAAGGGACGTTCGCCAAGGGGGACGTCGTCCTGATGGTCGACGGCGCCGAACGGCAGATCGCTCGCGGTCTGAGCAACTACTCGTCCGACGATCTGCAGCGGATCCGGGGGCTTTCGAGTCGCGAGTTCGGGGACATCCTGGGGCACGTACCCTACGAAGAAGTGATCCATCGGGATAACCTGATGGTTCTCGATCCGCCGGCCGGTTCGGGCTGACCGACACCGATGCGTCTCGCGATCCGAGACGTCGTCGCGCGGCCTGCCCGAGTCGGTTCCGATCTCCCCATTCTTCCTCGCTGCGCCCCCACCGCCGATGAACTCGAATCAGCCCGCCCGTCCGGCGCTCGGTACTCGTCTTCCCTGCTACGTCTTCGACGACGGGCGCCGCCTGGCCCGCTATGTCGCCGGAATCGTCGCGGGAATCATTCGCGAGCGGAATGCGCTCGGCCAGGAAGCGGTGCTCGGTCTGCCGACCGGGAGCACGCCGGTCGGCGTCTATCGCGAACTGATCCGGATGCATCGCGAAGAAGGTCTCGACTTCTCGCGCACGATCACGTTCAACCTGGACGAGTACTACGGCGTCGCGGCGGATCAGCTGCAGAGCTATCACCGCTGGATGCACGACAACTTCTTCAACCACATCAATCTCGATCCGTCGCGGATCCGGATTCCGGACGGCATGACCCCTCCGGACGCGATCGATCGCCACTGTCGCGACTACGAGGAGCAGATCCGCCGCGCCGGCGGGATCGACGTGCTGCTGCTGGGGATCGGCGGCAATGGCCATATCGGCTTCAACGAACCCGGGTCGAGCATTAATTNNCGAGACAGCCGAACGCGGCTGTGCACGCTCGATCCGGCCAGTCGCCGAGCGGTGGCGAGCGACTTCTTCGGCGAGGAGAACGTTCCGACTCAGGCGATCTCGATGGGGCTGGGAACGATTCTCGATGCCCGCAAGATCCTGCTGATGGCGCTGGGGGATCACAAGAGCAAGATCATCCGCGAGATGAGCGAAGGGCCGGTGACCGATCGGATCCCGGCGACGCTCCTGCAGCAGCATCCCGACGCGACGGTGCTGGTCGACACGGCCGCTGCCGGGCGACTGACGTCGCAGAGCACGCCGTGGCTGCTGGGCAAGGTCGAATGGACCCCCGCTCGAATCAAGCGCGCGGTGCTCTGGCTGTGCGAACAGACCGGCAAGGCGCTGCTGAAGCTGGCGGACGACGACTTCCGCGAGCATGGACTGCATCAGCTGCTGCGCCATCACGGACCGGCGCAGGAGATCGCTCACAAGGTCTTCCGCTGGATGATGGAGACGATCGAGTATCACCCGGCGGGGCGCGAGCCGAAGAAGGTGATCTGTTTCAGCCCGCATCCGGACGACGACGTGATCAGCATGGGCGGGACGCTGATCCGTCTGGTCGACGACGGACATCAGGTCCACATCGCCTACATGACGAGCGGCAACATCGCGGTCTTCGACCACGATGCGCTTCGAGTCGCCGATATGGTGACCGAATACAACCGCCGGTTCGACATCGATACCGAGCGGTCTCAAGAGGTCGAACGGAAGGTCGTCGATTCGCTCAACGGCAAGCCGGCCGGACAGCCGGACATCGACGAAGTGCTGTCGATCAAGGGGCTGATCCGCTGGAGCGAAGCGAAGGCCGGCGCGCTGAAGGTCGGCTGCCGCGAAGAGCATCTGCACTTCCTGGATCTTCCCTTCTATCGAACCGGGACGATCGACAAGAAGCCGTGGGGCGAAGAGGACGTGGCGGTGATCCGCGAGCTGCTGGAGCGGGTGAAGCCCGACCAGATCTACGTCGCGGGAGACCTGTCCGACCCGCACGGAACGCATCGGGTCTGTGCCGAGGCGATCTTCCGGACGCTGCAGGTGATCGAGGAGGCGACCGGGTGGCGCCCCGAAGTGCTGCTCTACCGCGGCGCGTGGGAAGAGTACGAATTGCACGAACTCGAGATCGCGGTCCCGCTGAGTCCGAAGGATTGCCTGCTGAAGCGCAAGGCGATCTTCATGCACGAGAGTCAGAAGGACGAGGCGCTCTTTCCGGGATCGGACCCGCGCGAGTTCTGGCAACGCGCCGCCGACCGCAATCAGGGAACCGCCGACCGCTTCAACCGCATCGGCCTCCCCGAGTACTACGCGATGGAAGCGTTCGTCCGCTGGAACGGCGTCCCGATCTGATCGGGAATGGTCGATGGGCCGTCGTGGTGCGCTGTCGTAGTGCGACCGACCCCGGTCGCACCGAATCGACACTGCCCCGGTGTGACCACCGGCGCCGTTCACGCTACGAAGCGGCTCGAAACACCGATGTCGCACGGCCGCGCGTCGGGGACGACGCGGGCCCACGTGGGGCGGGCCGGGAGGCGCGGTGGCCTCTCACGCGGTCTTGGCCCAGACCTTCCACCACGGGCGGCGCTTCTTTTCCTTCAGCTTGAAGGGGCCCGAGGTGCCGAACTTCTGGCCGTAGACGCCGGTCGAACCTTCCAGACGCGATCCGGCGAGCTTCGCTCCCTGAAGGTTCGCGTTCGCCATGTTCGCGTCGCGCAGATCCGCTTCCGAAAGATCGGCTGACGCCAGGTCGACGCCGTAGAGGTTGGCACCTCGCAACTCGACGCCGTGAAAGTTCCCGTGCAGCGTCGCGAACGACAGATCCGAACCCGGCAGCCGCGCACCGCTGAGGTCGCTCTGATTGAACTTCGCGTAGCGGAAGTTCGCCTTGCGCGCGGTCAGGCCGGTCGCCGTCGCGCCGAAGAGGCAGGTGTCCGACATGTCCGCGCCATCGCAGACCGCCTGCTGCAGATGAGCTCGATTGAAGACCGCGTTCTGGAGCGTCGCCTTCGAGAAGTTCGTCTCGCGACAGTCGCAGTCGTTGAAGTTGCAGTTCCGCAGATCCGCTCCCGACAGATCGAGTCCGCTCAGGTCGGTCCCGGAAAAGTCGGTGTTCGGAGCCGATAGCCCCTGCAACGAGACGGCATCGAAACGAAGCACCACCTCGCCGCTCGAACGTCGACGGATCTCGATCATCGCTGCACCCATGACTGTAAATCGACCGACGTACGGGCCGGATCGCGCCGATGCCCTCGGCGCTGCGGACCGTCGTCGCGCCAATCGGTATCAGGTCCCATTCCCAATTTCGAGACGAACCACGCTTCGAGGCTGCTAGCAATCGGTCCGTTCAACTGCCGAGTGCTTGACGCCGACGACGATCGTCCCGAGGCGGCTCCCAGGTAGAAGCCGCGAAATCGGAGCGAATCGGGCGGAAGTCGATCGAAAGGTTGCCGTCGCGATATCGTTGCCGACGCGTTCGGCGACTCGAAAGTTCCTCGGTCGCCTCGCATCGGGACAGGTTCGGGCGAGCCGTTCCGTAGCGAGCGGTCAGGGCATCATGCAGGCGGGGAGGNNCGGTTCGCGACCCGGTTGCATCGAAGAAGCGGACGAAATTCTAGAGCGTCGTCGGAACGTTCCGCAATCGGTTTCCGCTCGGCAAGAACAAGAATGTCGCCGCGACGGACCGACGCCGGAACCGCGTTCCGTTCCGTCTTCGATAACGTTCGACGATCGAGTTCGTCTCCGCCCCGCTCGCACGAATTTCCCCCGGGCTCCCTCGACGAGCGGAGTCCGGCGATGGAGCCGAGTCGTCGAGAATCGCCGCTTCGGCGAGACGGGGTGAACAGCGATTCACGTTGACCTCGGTCCGACTCGGGTGGTTCAATGCCGGTCCTTGGGGAGGCTTGCCGGACTCCGCTCGGACGTCGCGATCATCCCGACGGACGATCTCGCGACCTCGGAGTTCGCGGAGCGCGATCAGCGGCCTGCGGCGGGAGAGGGAGGAACTCGAAGCTCGTGAACCAACCCTTCTCCATCCGCCTGGACAGCTACCGCGGACCGATCGACCTGCTCCTGTTTCTCGTCCGCAAGAGCGAGGTGTCGGCGACCGAACTGCCGATCGCCGAAATCGTCCGGCAGTACGCCGAGTACCTGGACGTGATCCGCGAGATCGACATCGATTCGGTCGGCGACTTTCTGGAGGTCGCGAGTCTGCTGGTCGAGATCAAGTCGCGCGACGTCCTGCCGCGCGTCGAAGCGATCGAGGAGGAGGAGACGTTCGAGGATCCGCGCGAAGAGTTGGTCCAGCGTCTGCTCGAGTACCAGGGGTTCCGCGATGCGGCGAGCATGCTCGACGATCGGGCTCGCCAGTGGCAGCAGCGATTCGTCCGTGCCGCGAACGATCTGACCGTCCGCAAGGTCGATCCGGCTCGCCAGCCGATCGCCGACGTCGAGACGTGGGACCTGGTGAGCGCGTTCGGCCGGATCATGCGCGAACACGCTCCCTCGCCGGTCGAGAACATCGTCTACGACGACACCCCGATCACGCGCTACATGGAACGGATCCATGCCGAGGTGCGGGAGCAGGGGAAGACCCGTTTCAGCGACCAGTTCCGCCCCGGCATGCACAAGTCGGCGCTGATCGGCGTCTTTCTGGCGATCCTGGAACTCGCCCGGCATCACGGCGTTCGGGCGCAGCAGGAAGGGCTCTACGGCGAGATCTGGATCGTTCCCGACGAAGGCTTTCGGACCGAACTCGATCTCAGTCAGGTCGATCAGTACGATCCGCGTCTGGACGGGCGAGGCGACCCGGCGTCGATGGTCGGCTGATCCGCTTCTCGCGGCCTACCGCGTCCGCTCGACTCGCCCCCGCGCCGCACTCCTTCCTCTCCCCTCGCGCCGCTCCCTGGGAAACGAACCTCGCAGTTCCTAAACTGGTCCCAGCGTGCGTCGCTCTCGGGGTCGTCCGGTTCGAGGGTCCGACTCGCTCTTACCCCCTCGTTCCGCCCGCAGCGGTAGGTCGATGCTCAAGAACGCTCCGATCCAGGAACTGAAGCTCGGCGAGATCACGATCGAAGGTTATTCGCGAGCCGCGGTGCAGACCTACTGGCGGATCCCGGAGTGGAAGATCGGCTTCGATCTCGGGGCTCACCCCTGGGACTTCATGGGAACCGGAACTTGGTTCCTGACGCACACGCACCTGGATCACGTCGCCGCGCTGCCGGTCTACGTGGCGCGGCGGCGCATGATGAAGATGGATCCGCCGACGATCCATCTGCCCGAAGCCGCCATCGCTCCGGTCGAGGCGATCCTGCGGAACTTCAGCCGACTCGATCGGGGCCGTCTCCCCTGTCACCTCGTCCCGGTCACTGCCGGTTCGGAGTTCGAACTGTCGCGCGAGATGGTGGTGACCGCGCATCCGACGGCGCACACCGTCACGAGCTTCGGCTATGTCGTCTGGCAGCGCCGCCGCAAGCTCAAGCAGGAATACGCCGAACTCTCCGGCGATCGGATCCGCGACCTGCGTCTGTCGGGAGTCGAAGTGACCGAAGAGCGGCGCGTCCCGCTGCTCGGGTTCACCGGAGACACGTCGCCCAAGGGTTTCGACGACAACCCGGTCTTCTATGAGGTGCGACATCTGATCTCGGAGCTGACGTTCGTCGCCAAGGGGCATCGTCGCGACAAGATCCACAAGCACGGCCACATGCATCTGGACGACTACGTCGAACGGGCGTCGAAGTTCCGCAACGAGAGGATCCTGCTCGGGCATCTCAGCACGCGCTACGGTCGGGCTCAGGTGACCAAGATCGTCGAGAAGGCGTTCCCCGATCTGCTCGGCGGACGCCTGGTGCTGTGGATCTGAGTCGCGTGCGGACGGACCCCCGATGAACCGCTCCGACGACCGCTTTACCGATCGCCGTGCCGAGCCGTACGCGAACGAAGCGCCGCCCGATTCGGCCTATGTCCATGTCCCGTTCTGTCGCCATCGCTGCGGCTACTGCAACTTCACGCTGTTGGCCGGACGAGACGACCGGATCGAGGACTACTTGGACGCGATCGAGCGGGAGCTCGAGCCGATTCCGCGCACGCCGGTCGAGACGCTCTTCTTCGGCGGAGGGACTCCGAGTCACCTGAGTGTCGCCGCGATCGGCCGCCTTGCCGGACTCGTCGAGCGGACCTTTCCGCGGCGCGACACGGCGGAGGTGAGCTACGAGGCGAATCCGCGCGACCTGCTCCTTCCCGGGCGCCTCGAAGCGCTCGTCGATGCCGGCGCGACTCGATTGAGTCTCGGCGTCCAGTCGTTCTCGCCGCGCAAGCTCGCGCTGCTGGAACGGGATCACGACGCGGCGCTCGTACGCCAGGTGATCGAGCGGGCGCGGCCATTGATCGACAGTCTGTCGATCGACCTGATCTTCGGTACGCCGGGCGAGACGGCCGACGAGTGGGAGCGGGATCTCGACGCGGCGCTCGAGCTGCCGATCGACCACGTCTCGACCTACGGCCTGACGATCGAAAAGGGGACGGCGTTCTACGGCCGGACGCTGCGCGGCGGGTTGGTCGTGGCGGAGGACGAGGTGCAGGCGCACGGCTACGAGCGCGGCATCGAACGACTGAGCGCCGCGGGATTCGAGCACTACGAGGTGTCGAACTTCGCGCGCTCGGGGCATCGCTGTCGGCACAACGAGACGTACTGGACCGATCGCCCGTGGCACGCGATCGGTCCCGGAGCGGCGCGCTTCCTGAACTCGGTGCGCGAGACGAATCACCGCTCGACCTTCACCTGGATCGCGCGACTGAAACAGGGTCTCTCGCCGGTCGCGGAGCGCGACGTGCTGAGCTCCGAGCGGCGAGCGCGCGATCGCTTCGTCTTCGGCATGCGCCGCCTGGAAGGGATCGATGTCGAAGCGTTCGCTGCCGCGACCGGCCGCACGGCTCGATCCCTCGCCCCGGCCGCTTGGGATCGGGCGCTCGAACAGGGTTGGTTCGTCGAACGTGACCGACGCGTCCGACTGACGCCGCGCGGACTGCTGATCAGCGACAGCTTGTGGCCCGACTTTCTCGACACGGACGATCCGGATGCCCCGGAGAGCGACGTCGCACGAGCGTCGATCGACGAACGGTCGGAGTGACGCGAGCGGCCGCGTCGGTTCGCGACCTCGTCTCGCTCTCGTCCGGACGATCAGCCCTCGCCGCTCATCGGACTCGGCACGGTCCGCAGGAATCGCCCGCCGTTGTCGTACCAGCCGAAGCGATTGAAGCGGCACCAGGTCAGCTGCACGACGTACGACATCCACTCGCCGTTGGGGAGCGGGAACGAGGCGATCAGGTAGCGGTCGGGGAGCGGCCGATCGGCATAGAAGTCGACTCCGTGCTCGGACAGGTTGCGTCCGATCACCGAAAAGGTTCGTTCGCGCTGCGCTTCTCCCTGCTTGTCGATCGGCGTCAGGTAGAAGGGCTGCGGATACGGCCGGCGCTTGTCGCGCCGTCGCTCGCCGACGCTCGGCGGCGGAAGCGGTTCCGACGACGCGGCCGACTGTTCGCGATCCGCTTCGTCGATACGAGCCTGGAGGGCGTCGATCCAGGAGCAGGGATCGGCGGTCGAGGGGAGCGGTGTGGAGGGGTCGATCAGAGGAAGGATCATCGCGAGGTATTCCGGCGAGTCGGAAGAACGGCTCGGAGTCGGTCGAACACTCGATGCGGTTCGGCTCCCCGAGCGATCGGTACGCCGGCAGCAGTGCGGTTTNNGTCGTCGATGACACCGCCGCGAGCGGAAGGTTCGCCCTCGGGAGAGCGTCCGTCCGCTCGACGCGAGTCGAACGAGGTTAAAGGGATGCCTACGTCGAACGGGCCAGGGGGTCAAATCGAGCTCGCCGAAGGTCGCCCGGATCGCCCCTCGAAGGACCGCTCCCGGTTCCGTTCGTGACGACGGCACCCGAACCGATCTGCCCTCTCCCCCCTGGCCTTCCGATCGGTCGAGCTCGCTCGGGGCGGATTACGATAGGGGACGTCCGCGGTCGACGGTCACCGCGGCGAGGATCGAATCGATTCGGCGGGAACGTCCGATGTGCGGTCGCTTCACCTTGCGGACTCCGATGGCGGTGCTCGCGCAGCGGTTCGGCATTCCCGAAACGCCGGTCTGGGAGCCGCGGTACAACATCGCGCCGACACAACCGATCGCGGCGATTCGCGGATTTCAGTCGAACGACGTGCCGCTGTCCGACGATCGCGGCCTCGCCTGGCTCCGGTGGGGCTTGGTGCCGAACTGGGCCGACGATCCGAAGATCGGATCGCGGATGATCAATGCGCGGAGCGAGTCGGTGCATGAGAAGCCGTCGTTCCGGACGCCGTTCAGGAAGCGGCGCTGCGTGATCCCCGCCGACGGCTATTACGAATGGCAGACCTCGGCACCGGTCGAGGGAACCCAGCGCGCCGCGGCCAAGCGTCCGTTTCATTTTCGGCGGCGCGACGGCGAGCCGTTCCTGATGGCGGGCCTGTGGGAATCTCGCCGGCGCGGTGACGAGCTGCTCGAGACCTGCGCGCTGCTGACGGTCGGCGCCAATGCGCTGGCGGCGCAGTACCACGATCGGATGCCCGTGATTCTCGACGAGGAAGGTGCGCACCGGTGGCTCGATCCGGACACCCCTGAGGCTCGATTGAGGGAGTTGCTGGTGCCGGCCGATCCCGAGCCGATGGTCGCCGTCGAAGTGTCGACCCGAGTCAACAAGCCGTCGATCGACGACCCGTCGCTGCTGGAGTAGTTCACCCCGGCGGCTAAGGGCGAGCCGGGCCACTCCGGGTGCGAACCCGTTACCGACCCGACCAGCCCGAAGCGAAGCGCCGGGATCTCCGCGCCCTCCCCAGCCCG
>DMPQ01000346.1 GCA_003455945.1 Planctomycetaceae bacterium | reverse complement strand
GAACTCGATCTCGATCCGCAGGAACGAGCCGATTTCGCGAAGAGCGTCGACGCGGTGCGCGAACTGGTCGGGGCGATGAACAAGCTGCTGGCCGGCTGATGAGCGTCGGGTCCGAACGAACGAGCCGAGCGAGGGCGAGGCGGGAAGCGGTTCCCGGCTCGCCCTTTGCCGTTGCGGCGAGCCGATCGTGCCCGGACGCGGCGCTCGTCGGCAATGCGCCGGTCGACCGTTCGGACGCGCACCGCTTCCGAGTCGCCGGCCGCCGTTTCGGACGTCCGATGAAGGAGTCGACGGCATGACCAGCTTTCGAGCCGGCCTGCTGCTCGGCGCACTCTCCGCGATCGGTTACGCCGCCGCGAACTCGTTTCTGCGAGGGGCGACGTCGGTCGACGCTGCCTGGGTTTCGGCGGTCAAGAGCTTCTGGCTGATCGCGCTTCTCGGGCCTCCATTGACCCTGGCCGTCGGGCGCGGCGAGGTCGCCGGATTCGGGCGCCGGAGCTGGATCGGGCTGATTGCCGCCGGATGCATCGGCCAGTTCGGAGGCAATCTGGCATTCCAGTGGGGGCTCGAACGGATCGGCCTGTCGGTCACGGTGCCGCTCTGTCTGGGCGCGATGATCTGCAGCAGCGCCCTGATCCAGCGACTGAGCGAGCGGGTTCCGCTGAGGCCGAACGTGCTCGCGTCGATCCCGGTCTTTCTGGTCGCGATGGTGCTGCTATCGGTCTCGCGAAGCGGCGGAACCGCGGTCACCGTCGATCGCGACTGGCAGGCCGGAGCGCTCGGCAGCCTGGCCGCAGCTGCTTCGGGAGTCTCGTATTCGATCCTCGGGTTCGCGATCCGGCGAGCGACCGGCAAGGGAGCGCCCGTTTCGCTACCGATGGTGATCGTCGGCGTCGTCGGTCTCGTCGGGCTCGGCAGCCTGGGATTCTCTCGCTTGGGGATCGACGGAGTCAGAGAGATCGACGGCTGGTCATGGGGGATGATGACGGCTGCCGGATTGGCGAATGCCGCCGCCTTCCTGTCGCTCTCGCTTTCGCTGCGAGCGATCTCGGTCCTCTACGTCCACCTGCTCAACTCGACTCAGGTGGCGCTGACCGCGCTGGTCGGTTCGCTCTTCTTCGGCGAGGCGTTCGGAGGGCTGACGATCGCCGGCGTGCTGCTGACGATCGTCGGCTTCATCGGCATGGCTCGCGAGCCTCCCCGACCGGCTCGAAAGGTCAGCGAGGGGCCTGGACCGGCCGATCAGGCCTGATCGCGACTGCGACGCGAACCGATCGAACGGCGTCGCGAGTCGTGGGTGATGAACGCTTCGAAGCGTCCTTCCAGACGTTCGAGCGAGGCGACCAACCACCCTTCCAGGTCGGTCATCGGGTCCGGCAGCGCGATCTCGCACGTGGCGGAGGTCGGCTCGATGGGAGCGGGGAGGCGAATCGGGTCGCCTGAGCGAGGTTCGGTAGCCATCGCGACGTCTCCTGTTCCCTAAGGCCGTCGAGGTCATCTATCGGTTCAGGGCAAGCGGTGTACCGAACGAGTCTGTTCGACGGGTCAACCGCAGCCCAGAGTTCCGCATCACCCGTACTTTTCCAAGCGAACGAGACAGGGAAACCGTGACGAAGGTTCGCCGAACGAGCCGTTTCGTTGTCCGAATCCGACAGCAAACGCCTGACAATGCGGCAGAAAGGGGACACGAATCGGGCGGCTGCCGACGGTCCCTCCGCCGGGACCGGGCAGGACGAACGAAGGGCGCGGAGTGATCTCAGGGGCCGGGACCGAGTCGGGAACGACCTCGGAAAAAAACTGAAGGTCGGTAAAGATCGTGGCTCGGTCGCCGAATCTGCGGTTGTCGAGGGCGGACAGACGCCTGAGCCGGACGCGGCGGTCGCCGCGAGCGCTCGTTTTGGGCAAGCCCAGGAGGGTTTCGGAGATGGTCAAGAAAGTCGTGTTGGTCGGTTTGGGTGTTGCCTTGTTGGTCACCCTGTTGTTCGGCACTCGGGTCACGAGCTACACCGCCACGGCGTTCGGCCAGATGCGGCAGCGGATCGATGACACCGTGCCGGTCGAGTTCAAGCTGAAGGACGCTCGGAATCAGCTCGCGAAGCTCGATCCCGAGGTGAACCAGATGAAGTACGAGTTCGCTCGCCAGCAGCTGCGGGTCGACCGGCTTCAGGAAGAGGTCGTCGCGGCTCGCGAAGGTCTCGACGAGCAGCTCGCCGGGATCGTGCGGCTGAAGGATCACCTGGACAGCGGTGAGACGATGTTCGTGTCTCGCGATCGCAGCTACTCGGTCACCGAGGTCCAGGCCGACCTGAAGCGTCGGTGGGACCTGTACAAGACGAGCCAGGCGATCGTCGACACCAAGGCCCAGGTGCTGACCGCTCAGCAGGCCGGACTCGATGCGGCTCGGCAGAAGATCGCCGAGACCGAGTCGAAGCGCGAGCAGCTCGAAGTCGAGATCGCTCAGCTCGAGGCTCGGATGAAGCTGGTCGAAGTCGCGAAGACCGCCAGCGACCTGCACTTCGACGACAGCCGCATCTCGCGACTCCGCGAATCGCTCGACGACATCCGCTCGCGGATCGAGGTCGAGGAGCACCTGCTCGACGCGGTGGACGGCGAGTCGTTCAACGGGATTCCGTTGGAGGAAGAGGTCGCGACGGGTGATGTGATCAGCGAGATCGACGCCTTCCTGAGCACCCGCTCGGCGGGCGAGAGCCTCGATCACTGATCCAGGTCCCCCCTCCCGGCTCGAACGAGACTTCAGGGGTCGAGGCAAACCGCCTCGGCCCCTTTTTCATGCGCCGATCCGGCGCCGTTTTCGACTCGCCTCTTGGCTCGCCGATCGAATCCCAGTCACAATGGTCATCGGAAAGTCGCCGGACGCTCGGCCCAGGGGGGCCGTCAGTCGGGTTGCAGGTCGTCGTCGGCGGCGATCCGATTCTCGAGGCCACTTCCCGGAGGAACGGCGACGTGCAGGACCAAGGGGAAGGGGAGCCGGCGGTCGAGCTGACCGAGCCCCGGACTGCCGAGGGGGTGAAGCCGAAACCCTTCATGCTCTGGATCGATTCGGTCGGCGGCTTTCTGGTGGTGCCCGGGGAGCGTGTCTCGGTCGGCCAAGCCGATCCCGAATCGCGGATCGACGTTCCGATCGTGGCCGATCTCTCGGCTCGCCACCTCGAGTTCCTGCGAGGGAGCGACGGATGGCAGGTCGTTCCGGGGGGCGAGGTGTCGATCGGCGATCGACGACTGGAAGGACCTGAGGCGTTGGTGACGGGGGATGTCCTTTCGTTGGCCGGCAATGTCCGGCTGAAGTTCGAGCGCCCGCATCCGCTGAGTCTGTCGGCTCGCGTCTCGATCGTCAGTCGTCACCGGACTCGCCCGTGGTCCGACGGGATCGTGCTGATGGGAGAAACATGCCTTCTCGGACCTCGCTCGCGCGATCATGTGCAATGTCGCGGCTGGTCTTCCGAACTGGTGTTGCATCGGAAGGACGGCGAGTTGAAGGTCCGCTACGGCGAACCGATCGAGATCGACGGACGTCCCTGTTCGGGAGTCGGAGCGGTGACGACACGTTCGCGCATCGTCGGCCCCGATTTTTCGTTCAGTCTGGAGCCGGTCGATTGAGTCCGCACGGCGATGCCGCCGGTCGACACGAACCGCATCGCCTTGCGCGAGCGAGGGAAGAGCGTTGAATCCGCCGCCTCAAGCGCTGAAGCAGACGACCGCCTTTCTGCCCGAGGCAGAAAGCTCGGCTCGTTCGCGCGCGCCGCGGTTCACGCACGCCTGCGGCGATCGGCCGCTGGAAGGCTATACGATCAAGCGCGGGATCGGGATCGGAGGATTCGGCGAGGTCTACTTCGCGCTCAGCGACGCCGGCAAGGAGGTCGCGCTCAAGCGGATCCAACGGAATCTGGATGTCGAGCTGCGCGGCGTCGGACACTGCCTGAATCTGCGCCACCTGAATCTGATCTCGTTGTGGGATATCCGGACCGACGCTCGCGGGGTCGGTTGGGTCGTGATGGAGTACGTGCCGGGAGAGAGCCTGCGCGAGGAGATCGAACGGTTTCCGCAGGGAATGACGCTCGAACGGGTCGTCGACTGGTTCGAGGCGATCGTCGAAGGGGTGCGGCATCTGCACGATCGCGGCATCGTGCATCGTGATCTGAAGCCGGGAAACATCTTTCGCGACGCCGACACCGACGTCGTCAAGATCGGCGACTACGGCCTGTCGAAGCTGATCGGCGGTGCCAAGCGGAGCGGGCATACGGAGACGGTCGGAACGTTTCATTACATGGCCCCTGAAGTCGGTCGCGGGAGCTACGGCAAGGAAGTCGATCTCTATGCGCTCGGCGTGATCCTCTACGAGATGCTCTCCGGCTCGGTGCCGTACGACGGCGAGACGAGTCAGGAGATCATCATGAAGCACCTGACCGCTTCGCCCGATCTCTCGCGTCTGCCGACCGGCTTCATCCCGCTCGTCGAGTCGCTGCTCGAGAAGGATCCGGAGCGGCGGTGTCGCGACGCGGTCCGACTCCGTGAGGCCTTTCGCGATGCGGTCGAGAAGGTCCGCACGCCGAGCGAGGTCGTCGGGGTTCCTGCGACCGTAGCACCGATGAATGCCGCAGCCGGCGGAGCGGCCGAAGCGTTGCCTCGAGGCGCTCGCCGCCCGGCGACGCGCGACGTCGTCTTCATCGTCGATGACCCGCTCCGGATCGCCGATGGGGACGAGATGATCTTCGGCGACGTCGTCGAGATCGTGACGGCCGAGACGATCGATGATCCGGCCGATTCGGCTTCGCCGAATCCTTTTGCCTCACGCGCCGCGAACGAGCGACGTTCGGACGATTCCGATCCGCCCGGCCCGACCGGCCCGGGTGCAGCGCCCTTCGCTCCCGCGGACCGAATCGCGACTCCTCCCATCGCCGGCGTGACGGAAAAGGACCGCGACGAACGCGGTGACGAGCGACGATTCCGGCTGACGGCGATCGATCGTCGAAGCGTCGTGATGGCGCTGCTGTCGGCGGTCGGTTTGGTGGGAGTGCTCGCGGAGCGCGAGGCGCTCCTGCCGCTGGTCGTGCTCGCGGCGATCGGCCTGGGACTTCGTCGATTGGCGCGACATTCCGATCCGGGTTCCGAGCAGCGCGGCGCCGCGGGGCATCGCGGTGCGTCGGTTCGGACGTTCGAACCGGAAACGCGTCATCGTGATCCGGCAACGATCGGGTTGGTCGCGATCGCGATCGCGTTGCCGCTCGGACTGATCGCTTGGGGAGCGATGCGTCTTGCCGACGGAGCGCCAGGAGATTCGACGGCGGCCGCCTGCTGGCTCGTGACGTTCGGAGCCGGGACGATCGCCTTCGGAATGCTCCGACGCCAAGGCGATTCGGTCGTCGTGCGCCGCCGGTTCGCGGCGCTCGGCTCGGGAATGCTGTCAGTGATGGTCGTCGCCTTGCTCTCCTGGGGAACGGCTCGCTGGCTGACGGTCGACTTCGCGGCGGCGGTCGGCGATTCGACTCGCTCGGTGTTTGGCCGAGAGATCTTCGTGCATCCGGTGCTGGCGTTCGTCGCGGCTCTCACCTCGTTCGGCCTCGGCGGCTCCGCCGGCGGACGGTCCGAGCGAGTCGTGTGGGAACGCGTGCTGATCGCGGTCGCGAGCGGCTGGATCGTCGCGGCTCTCACCGGTTTTCCGTGGCAACTCTGGACTGCCGCGATGCTCGTCGGTCCGATCGGTCGGCTGCTGACGATCGAGACGACCGGAGTCGATCTTGCCGCGACTCGGGCCGAACGAGCTGCGGTCGGCACCGAACGGGTTCTGGCCGGATGATCGGGAGGACTCGCCGAATGATCAGCTCGGATCGCTCGGGTACTTCCTGCGCTTCGACCCCGGCGCCGCGGACGCTCGCGGGGCCGGAGTCGTCGGACCGACCGACATGCAAGTGGCAACGGATCGAGCCGTTTTCGCTCGCGATCGTTCGGTGGCTGATCGGCTGCGGAGCGATCGTGTTCGGCGGTCTGGTCGCAGCGTGGGGAGACGAACCGATCGGCTCTCCTGCGGACCCGGCGTCGACCGCCGCCAGGTCGACGACTGCCGGAGCACCGGCTGTTGCCGAACCGGTATCTTCCGATTCGGCTTCGTCCGAACCGGATTGGTACGTCGAAACGCGCGCGGGGGCGGCCGATCCGCAGCGTGTTCCGATCATGGTCGAGGCGGCGAGTCAGGCGGAGTGCGACCGCCGATTCGCGGATGGCGTCCGTCGCGCCGTCATCGAAGCGGCTCGCGCCGTCGCGAACCGCGTCCGTCCCGAAGCGGCCGAAACGCTCGAGCGGATCTCGTCGGCCGAAGCGATGCGCTGGATCGACGGCGAGTACGACGAGCGCCGGACGGTCGAACTTGCCGCGGGAACCAGGCATCGTCGGTACGGAAGACTCGAGTTCGACACGTCGTTCGAACGTTGGGCGCTCGACGAGGTGCGTCGCTCCGATCAGCAGTTCCGACTGCAGGTCTGGGGACTCATGCTGCTGGCGGTCGTCGTTATATTGGCGACGGTTCGGCAGCGTCGGCGGCGTTTCGGCAACGGCGACAGGTCGGCCGAAGAAGTGCTTCGGCAGCGGGGGAGAGCGAGCGAATGAATCAGCCGAACGAGGCGGAAGAGGCACTGGTGGCGCGCATCCGCCGCGGCGACGGCGACGCCTGGGCCGATCTGATCGACCGCTTCGAGGGGCGTCTGTTGGCGTTCGCCGAGAGCCGACTGTCGAACAAGGGAGCGGCTGAGGACATCGTGCAGGAATCGTTCCTGGGGTTCCTCAACAGCCTGCCGCACTACGACGGGCAGCGTTCGCTCGAGAGTTACCTCTTTTCGATCTGCGCCTACAAGCTTACCGATCATCTGCGGCGCGAGGGGCGGCGTCCGGCGATCTCGTTCTCGTCGCGCAGCGACTCGACCGGGCAGTGGGAGTTCTCGGGCTACGAGCGCGGCGCCAGCAGCATGGCGCAGAGCGTCGAGCGGCGACGGGTCGAAGAAGGGGTGTTGGCCGAGACGCTGGCTGAGCAGATCCTGCGTTGGCAGGAGCGGGGGGACTGGGTCAAGCTCCGCTGCATCGAACTGCTCGTGGTCAAGGGATGGCCCAACAAGCGAGTCGCCGAGGAGCTCGACATCTCGGAACAGCAGGTCGCCAACTTCAAGTTCGACTTCATCTCGCGACTCCGAACGCTGGTGCGGCGCAAGGGAGTCGCCGAGGATCTGTTCCCGGAACTCTACGCCGAGTGATCGGCATCTCGGCGGCCGACCGGCCGCAGCAGGGCAGGGAACGCGATGTGCGGCATTACCGGAGTCGTCTGGACCGCTCCCGACCTGCGTCCTTCGGCAGAGCAGTTCGATCGGATGATCGACTCGCTCGCTCATCGCGGGCCCGATGACCGAGGCGAATGGCGCCGCGAACCGGCCGTCGACGGCGCGGGACGATCGCTCCCCGGAGTCGCGCTCGGATTTCGGCGTCTGGCGATCATCGATCTCGTCACCGGCCGGCAGCCGATGCTCGACGAGCATGAGGAGCTTGCGCTCGTCTTCAACGGCGAGATCTACAACTACGTCGAGCTGCGCCGGCGACTCGAAGGGAACGGAGCTCGTTTTCGGACGCAGAGCGATACCGAGGTGATTCTGCATCTGTATCGCGAGGTCGGCGTCGACCTGTTCGAGCACCTGAACGGAATGTTCGCGATCGCACTCTGGGATCGACGCCGCGGACGACTGGTGCTCGGTCGCGATCGGCTCGGCAAGAAACCGCTCGTCTACGCGCAAGGCGCAGGGCGAATCGCCTTCGCGAGCGAACTCAAGAGTCTGATCGATCTGCCGGGACTCGATCGATCGCTCGACGAGCGCGCCATCGACGAGTTCATCACGTATCAGTACGTCCCGCACCCGCACACGATCTATCGCCATCTGAACAAGCTCCCTCCCGGTTGTCGCGCGATCTGGCAAGGGGGATCGCTGAAGGTCGAGCCGTATTGGCGGATCGACTGGACGGCGGAGTGGAACGAGATCGGCGAAGCGGAAGCGATCGAGCGGACGCGCGAACTGGTCGAGGATGCGGTCCGGATTCGGATGCGAAGCGACGTTCCGCTCGGAGCGTTTCTCTCCGGAGGGATCGACTCGTCGATCATCGCCGCCGTGATGACTCGGCTTTCCGATCGCCCCATCCGGACGTTCAGCATCGCGTTTCCGCATCCGGAGTTCGACGAGTCGGCCCATGCGCGCGAAGTCGCGACGGCGCTCGGAACCGAGCACGCCGAGTTCACGGTCGAACCGCGGGCGATGGAGATCCTGCCGCAACTGGTCCGCTTCTACGACGAACCGTTCGGCGACAGCTCGGCGATCCCGACCTGGTACCTCAGCGAGATGACTCGCCGGTCGGTTACCGTCGCGCTCTCGGGAGACGGCGGCGACGAACTGTTCGGCGGCTACGAACGCTACCAGGCGGTACGTCTGGGAGAGTGGCTCGATCGGAGCGGGCCGCTGCGACGATTGGCGGCCGCGGGATTCTGGCAACGCTTGCCGAGCGGACGCAGCCAGCGGAATCTGCTCCGGCGCTTCCGTCGCTTTGCCGAGGCGGCGGCCGACGATCCGGTCGGACGTTACCTGGCCTGGATGTCGATCTTCGATGCCCGTCGACGCGGCGACCTGTACCGCCCGGAGTTCGTCGAGCGGCTCGGTGATGCCGACCCTCGGGCGTTCCTGGAACGGGCTTGGGAGCGGTCGCGCGGACGCGATGCGGTGGCCTGCGCCTCGGCCGCCGACCTGCAGACCTATTTGCCGTGCGATCTGATGACCAAGGTCGACATCGCCTCGATGGCCCATGGCCTCGAATGTCGTCAGCCGTTTCTCGACGTCCGCCTCGTCGAGTTCGCCGCGTCGCTCCCGACGCACCTGAAGCGTCGCGGGGGGATCGGCAAGCTGTTGCTGCGCAAGGCGTATCGCGACCGCCTTCCCGAGACGGTCTGGAAACGGCCGAAGATGGGATTCGGTGTTCCGCTCGCCCCTTGGTTCCGCAACGAGCTGCGTCCGCTGCTCGAGGATTCGATCGGCCGCGCCGATGCGCGGATCGCAGCGTGGTTCCGCCCCGAGGCGATTCGGCGGCTGATCGACGACCATGTCGCCCGCCGTTTCGATCACGGCTATCGGCTCTGGTCGCTCCTGATCCTCGANNACCCAACGATTGACGTTCGCCAGCGCGTTGGTCAGGAAGTTCGGTCGGCGCGAACTGGTGATCGTCGTCGCGTCGCACCCGGCCGCATGGAGCGCCAGCAGGCGCGACCGGAGGTCGGCTCGTTCGTCGAGCGTCGGTTCGGGAACGGCGAGCAGGAGCGGCAGGTCGAGTCGGCGGTTCCAGCCNNGCGTCCCGGATCGCACGAGGTGATCGAATCGGCGACCCAGGCGACTCCGGCCGGAGACGCATCGCCGTCGAGCGGGATCTCGGCCAGAAGCTGCGCGAGCGAGGGACCTCGGCCGACGATGAAGATCCGTTCCGGATGAATCGACAGGCGGCGCCGAGCCGCTTCGACCGCGGCAACGAACCGCGCCGCCGGATCGAGCGTGTCGCACGGAGCAAGCGGGCGAGCGATCGCGTGCGATCGGCCGGCCGGAGCGACCCCCGCGTGATTCCTGAGCGAGATGCCGCTCGCGGCGCGCATCAACGGGACGGGAGCGGTCGGATCGTCGTCGACCCAGACGATCAGCGGATAGCGGTAGTCCGGTTCGTAATGCAGCGGCACGAGGACCTGCGGGGCGCGAGGAATCTCGCGGCGGCGCGCCGGTTGCGCGGCGATCGACCGAGTCGGCAGAGGGCTCGGACGGTCGAGCGGACGGGAACGGATCGGCAGGGGCATGCGCTGACTCCCATGGGAATCCCCCTTCTACGCCTCGTTCGCGATCTGGGTCAACGCCGCCCTGAACGGTGGTCCGCTAGCAAACCGCGGATTGTCGAGCGAGCCGCGAAACGGGGCGAAGTTTGACGCGCGGCGATCGAGCCGTGAGACCGGGGAGGGGAAGAGGGACGCCGCCGATCAGCTGACGAGAACCGCGGACTTCTCGGCTCGAAGGGCGGTGCTTTGCCGGGGACTCCGCACGGCGCGGCGGCGATCGACTCGCCTGCTTGCCTTGGGGGCCAGGGCGTGGGGAAGCGATGCAGGCCGGTCGAGGGGGCGAGGTCTTCGATAGGGGGTGAAGGCGAGATAGGTTCCCCTAAAAGCGAAGATAACGGCGCTGAATCCCGAAGAAAAAGGATTGACTTTCTGGCGAATTTCTCGGAACCTGGGCGCACTCATCAGATCGGGCGGCGCTGCGCACCCTCTGAAGGTGCGATTTCGTTCGTCCCCTTCTCGTCATTCTCGAGTGCCATTTCACGGCGAAATCGCACGTGGTCTCATTCTTCGGGAGAGCTCGGATGGTTCGGTCTAATCGGAGCCGGCCCGGCTTCACGCTGGTCGAGCTGCTGGTGGTCATCGCGATCATCGGCGTGCTGATCGCGTTGCTGCTGCCGGCAGTTCAGATGGCGCGCGAGGCGGCGCGCCGCATCTCGTGCGGGAACAACCTGAAGCAGTTCGGGATCGGGTTGCACCTGTATCACGACACGCACCAGGTCTTCGCTCCGGCGGGGGTCAAGTTCCGCAACGAGAACTGGGGTGCGAACTGGGGGAACGACATCCGGCCGCACATCGGGTGGCAGGTTCGCGTGATGCCCTTCATGGAGCAGAACACGCTGTTCGAGAAGCTGAACATGAACCAGGACAACGCGTTCCTGACCCCGATTCTTTCGGGTGGTCAGACCGTGTCGGCCTGGTCGGTCAACGTGCCGTACGCGGTCTGCCCGTCGGACACCGTCGACAACATCTGGAACGGACGGGCTCAGGGGAGCTACTCGGGGAGCCTCGGGTCGCAGCAGACGCCGTCGGCTGACGGGTCGTGCCAGCAGTACATGGTTCCCGACGTCAACTACCTGCAGGGTGGTCATTCGGGGCACGGCAACTCGTGGCTCACCACCGACGTCAACGGGATGTTCAGCCGTCTGGGTCTCGAAACCAAGATGGCGAGCGTGACCGACGGGACGTCGAACACGATCATGGTGGGCGAGGTGCTGATGGACTGCACCGACCATCGCGACGGCTGGTGGAGCTTCAACGGCGGCAACAACGCGCATGCGTCGACGTCGGTGCCGATCAACAACATGCTCACCTGTGCTCGCACCCAGCAGGAAGCTCTGGAATGGGGCTACGCGCTGCCGCAGTGCTACATCAAGAGCAACTGGAACTACTCGTGGGGGTTCCGCTCGCGGCACCCGGCGGGAGCTCAGTTCGTCTTCGTCGACGGGAGCGTTCACTTCATCAGCAAGACGGTGAACTACAACACCTATCAGTACCTCGGCTCGCGTAACGACGGACGCACGCCGCAGAACTACTGATCGAGTCGTCTCTCGTGACGGGCCCGATCGGTAGCGACCGATCGGGCCCTGTCCGATGTCCCTCCAAGACGGATCACCGCGAGTCGGTTTGACTCCGGAGGTCTTGAATCCCCCGACTTTCGAGGAGTGCTTCCCCGAACCGTCTGCCGCTGCGCGCGGTTTTTCTTGACACAACCCCGAAGATTCGTCATCGTGACCACGTTAGTACGGGATTGACGGCGGCTGATTTTCCCTTGTCGGTTCGACTCGGGAGAAGGGACGTCTCGATGCCGTACCGCTCTTGTCTTGTCGCCGTTTCGAGTGCATTTCACGGCGAAATCGCACGTGGTCTCATTCTTCGGGAGAGTTACGGATGGTTCGGTCTAATCGGAGCCGGCCCGGCTTCACGCTGGTCGAGCTGCTGGTGGTCATCGCGATCATCGGCGTGCTGATCGCGTTGCTGCTGCCGGCAGTTCAGATGGCGCGCGAGGCGGCGCGCCGCATCTCGTGCGGGAACAACCTGAAGCAGTTCGGGATCGGGTTGCACCTGTATCACGACACGCACCAGGTCTTCGCTCCGGCGGGGGTCAAGTTCCGCAACGAGAACTGGGGCGCGAACTGGGGGAACGACATCCGACCGCACATCGGGTGGCAGGTCCGTGTGATGCCCTTCATGGAGCAGAACACGCTGTTCGAAAAGATCAACATGAACCAGGACAACGCGTTCTTCACGCCGGTCCTGTCCGGCGGGCAGACCGTCGAGGCGCGGACGATCAACGTCCCGTACGCCCTGTGTCCGTCGGATACCGTCGATCCGATCTTCAGCGGTTGGGCTCAAGGGAGCTACTGCGGAAGCATGGGATCGCAGCGGGTTCCGTCGGCTGACGGTTCGTGCAACCAGTACATGGTTCCGGACGTCAACTACATGCAAGGCGGTCATTCGGACCACGGCAACTCGTGGCTCACCACCGACGTCAACGGGATGTTCAGCCGTCTGGGTCTCGAGACCAAGATGGCGAGCGTGACCGACGGAACGTCGAACACGATCATGGTGGGCGAGATCCTGATGGAGTGCACCGACCATCGCGAAGGTTGGTGGAGCTTCAACGGCGGCAACAACGCTCACGCGTCGACGTCGGTGCCGATCAACAACATGCTCACCTGCGCCCGCACTCAGCAGGAAGCGACCGAGTGGGGCTACGCTCTGCCGCAGTGTTTCGTGAAGAGCAACTGGAACTACTCGTGGGGTTTCCGTTCGCGGCACCCGGCGGGAGCTCA
>DMPQ01000403.1:8844-8999 GCA_003455945.1 Planctomycetaceae bacterium | reverse complement strand
CGGGGTACGCGGGAGGGGCGGCGCTCGCGTCGCTGCTGCTCGGCGACCGCGCTGCGAGCGGCGCCGCGGTCCCGAGGTCGATGCCGGCGGACGACCCCGCGCCGCTGCGCCTCGCTCATGCCGCTCCGCGCGCCAAGCGAGTCGTCTATCTGTTC
>DMPQ01000403.1:0-8759 GCA_003455945.1 Planctomycetaceae bacterium | reverse complement strand
ATCAATCACGATCCGGCGATCACGCTGATCCAGACCGGGTCGCAGCAGCCGGGGCGCCCGTCGTTCGGCGCGTGGGTCAGCTACGGCCTGGGAAGTGAAGCGGAAGATCTCCCCGCCTTCATCGTGCTGATCTCGCACGGGAGCGGCGCCGACGCGAACCAGGGGCTGCTCGAGCGGCTGTGGGGGAGCGGCTTTCTGCCGTCGAATCATCAGGGCGTGAAGCTCCGCAGCGCCGGCGATCCGGTGCTCTATCTGAACGACCCCGAAGGGATCGACCGCTCGCTCCGCCGGAGCATGCTCGATCGCCTCGCGCAGCTCAACGAACTGCAGCTTCAGGCGACCGGTGACCGCGAGATCGCGACTCGGATCGCCCAGTACGAGATGGCGTTCCGCATGCAGAGCTCGGTCCCCGATCTGACCGATCTGTCGGACGAACCGGAGTCGACCTTCGTCGAGTACGGCGACGATGCGAAGCGTCCCGGATCGTTCGCCGCCAATTGCCTGATGGCGCGACGACTGCTGGAACGCGGCGTCCGCTTCGTGCAGCTCTATCATCGCGGCTGGGACCAGCACGGCTCGCTGCCGACGAACATTCCGAAGCAGTGCCGCGACGTCGATCGCCCTCAAGCCGCGCTGGTCCGCGATCTCGAGCGCCGCGGACTGCTCGACGAGACGTTGGTGGTGTGGGGAGGAGAGTTCGGACGGACGGTCTATGGTCAGGGAGGGTTGCAGGACGACTACGGCCGCGATCATCACGGACGATGCTTCTCGGTCTGGCTGGCCGGCGGAGGGATCCGCGGAGGTCTGGTGCACGGCGAAACGGACGACTACGGCTACAACATCGTTCGCGACGGCGTTCACATCCACGACCTGAACGCGACCCTGCTGCATTGCCTGGGCTTCGATCACACCCGCCTGACCTTCCGGCAACAAGGGCGCGACTATCGCCTGACCGACGTGCACGGCTCGGTCGTGTCGCAGATCCTGGCCTGAGGAATGTTGACGGACGGTCGCGGCAAAAGTGGGCCCGGCCACTCCGTGGCCGAGGCATGGTTTCGTGGCGCTGCCGAACGCGATTCGACGTGCCATCGGTGTCGGAGCGAACCCGACCTCGGGCTCGGAGAGCCCGGGGCCACGAGTTGCGACCGAAGGGTCGTCGTGCGACCGATCCCGGTCGCAGCATCGTCGTAGTGCGACCGACCCCGGTCGCAGCGTTGTTCGAATCGAGGCACGAAGGGCCCCTGCGCTTGGCGCTACGGGCTGGTGAGGCACGGTGCATGGGGCCCACGCCAGGGCGACGGTTACTGACCGACCCAACCAGCCCGAAGCGCAGCGCCGGGATCAGCCCCGTCAGCAATGACGTTACCGTTCACGTTGCGGAGCGCCAGGAAAGACCTGAGTCGCAACGGCCGCGCGTCGGGGACGACGCGGGCCCACGCCAGGGCGACGCATCTGTCGTCGTGCGACCGACCCGGGTCGCAGCGTTGTTCGAATCGAGGCACGAAGGGCCCCTGCGCTTGGCGCTTCGGGCTGGTGAGGCACGGAGGATCCCGGCGCTACGTTTCGGGCTGGTTGGGTCAGTGGTGCTGCGCGCCGTCGTCAGGAAACCGGCGTGAATGGGCTCGTCAGTTCGACGCCTTTTCGGGGGCTCGCACTTCGGCGCCGACGACTCCGGTCAGCGAATCGCCGAGTGCGGTGCGAGCCTGATCGGCCAGTTGTTGCAGCTCACGAACGATCTCGGGGTTTGCGGCAGCGACGTCGGTCGTCTCTCCCAGGTCCTGCTCCAAGTCGTATAACTCCAGGCCGCACCGCTGCTGTCGATACGGACCGGGCTTACCGTCCGCTCCCGGCTCGACCAGTGTCCGATAGGCATGCGGAAGGACGAGCTTCCACTTTCCGCGGCGGACCGCCTGAAGTTCGGTGCCGAACCAGATGAAGTAGGGTCGATCGACCACGTTCGAGCGATCGCCGGCGACGAGCAACGGATAGAGATCGACACCGTCGATCCGACGTTCGGGGAGCGACCGCTTCGCGAACGACGCGATGGTCGGCAACAGATCGATCGTCGCGGCGGTCTCCGAGACGACTCGTCCTGCCGCGAGCGTGCCGGGCATTCGCATCAGACACGGGACTCGAACGCCCCCTTCCCACGAGGTCCCCTTTCCTTCGCGCAGCGGTCCGGCCGATCCGGCGTGGTTGCCGTACGACAGCCACGGTCCGTTGTCCGACGTGTAGACGATCAGCGTCCGTTCGCCGAGGCCATGGCGATCGATCGCGTCGACGATCCGTCCGACCGACGCGTCGATCTCCTGGATGACGTCGCCGTACGCTCCCTGTTCCGAACTGCCGACGAACGCGCGGCCGGGAAAGAGCGGGACGTGAGGCATCGCGTATTCGACCATCAGCAGAAAGGGGCGATCGCGCTGCCGATCGATGAAGTCGATGGCGCGACGCGTGTACGCTTCGGTCAGTCGCGACTGTTCGTGCTCGTCGACCGACGGATCGATGACCGTCGTCCCGTCGATCAGCGGCAGCCCGGGAAAATCGGTCGCTGTCGGGTGCTGCGGCCACATGTCGTTGGAGTAGGGAAGGCCGTAGTACTCGTCGAATCCCTGAGTCGTCGGTAGGAACTCGGGGAGATGCCCCAGATGCCACTTGCCGTAAAAGGCGGTGGCATAGCCGGCGGGGCGCAGCAGCTCGGCGAGCGTCGTCTCGTCGTGATGTAGCCCTTGTCGCGATGCGGGCCCCGGCGCGCCGTGCCACGAGATTCGATTGGCATAGCAGCCGGTCATGATCGAGGCGCGCGAGGCGCCGCAGACGGCTTGGGAGACGTAGAAGCTGTCGAACCGGACTCCCTCGGAGGCCAATCGATCGAGGTTCGGCGTCCGAAAGCCGACCGCTCCCTGCACGCCGATATCGCCGTACCCCTGATCGTCGGCGACGATCACCACGATGTTCGGCAACTCGTTCGACGCTACCGGGGAGATCGCTCCGGTCAGCGCGACGAGCATCAGGACGACCGTGGCCGCCACGAGCGAACGGCGACGTCGGCGAGCGGCCCCAGGGACCGAGAGGACCGGCCGCTCGCCGATCGGATTCGAGCTCTTCATCGGTGACTCCTGTGGTGAAGGAAGGCCGATTGTCGGCCGATCGGACAGGCTCGGCAAGTTGAGGCCTCATCGTTTCGGCTCGAAGTGAGCTCTCGAGTCATGGTCGATCGCCTCACCCCGAGCGAGCCCACGAGCATCCGAAGAAAATCTTGGCGGATCGCCACCGTCGATCCGTCTCTCAGCAGCAGACCCTTCTCGTCCGATCACGAACGTCCGACCGAGGTGTGCTCATATGGCCTTCGACGACCAACTCAAGCGTCGCGTCAATCACCTTTCCCGACATGGGTGGAAGAACAAGAAGGTGACGTTCGGGCAGCTGGCCGGAGACGATTCGGTCTTCCAGCTGCTCGGCGGATTGCCGGCCGCTCAGCTCGGCTGGGCCGGCAGTCATCTGTCGGGAGCCAAGATCATCAACCGCCGCGGAGCCGGCGGGGTCGAAGAGCGGGTGCTGCGAATCGCGCTGCGAGGGAGCACGGGAGCGACCGGCTACGCGGAGTTCGAGACCGAGGTGGAGGATGGTCGGCGTCTGAAGTACGAACTGAAGGTGGCGGTCCGCGGAGGGACGGCCGGGGCGACGGTGCCGGTCGTTCTCGGGGATGTGACGCTCGGGCAGATCAAGCTCGACTCGCTCGGCAACGCCACCGTGAAGTTCTCGACTCGGCCCAAGGCGGGTGAGATTCCGTTCCCGTCCGACTTTCGCGCCGCGCTGATCGATGCGGGAACGTCGCTGAGCGTCGGCAACCTGCTGTCGGGAACGATCGGGCAAGGGACTCCCGGCGGAGACACGCTCGCTCGCGAAACGAACTGGAAGGCGTTGGCGAGCGGGAGCGGGGCTCGCGCCGAGTTCGAGTTCGAGGTGGAGCAGGAAGCGGACGGCGACCTGAAGCGGAAGCTTGTCGTCAAGGTCCGCGGTCTCGAAGCCGACTCGTCGTTCGAGGTGCGGATCGGCGGCGTCGCGGTCGGACGAGTGACGACCGACGAGCGGGGGCGCGGTGAGATTTACCTGACCAATCAGGTCCGCAAGCCGGACCAGTCGCCGCTCCCCGCAGGCATGCCGACCATCGGTGCCGGGACGACCGCCGAGATCGTCGGAACCGAACTCGATTCCCGTTTCGGAGCTCCGGTCGTCACGCGACACGATACCGGCGCGACCGGAACGCAACGCGAATGGGAAGCCAAGCTGATCGGCAACGTCGCGATGCGAGGTCAGGCGAAGTTCGAGCTGGAGGTCGAGGATGGGGGCGTGCTCGAACGGCGCTTCGTCGTCACGGTCGATCGGGCGCGAGTCAACTCGACCTTCGTGGTCAAGGTGGGCGGAGTCGCGGTCGGCGATCTGCAGACCGACGCTCGCGGTAAGGGGCGTCTGACCTTGTCCAGCCTGGCCGACTCGCGCGGGGAACTGCCGATGCCGACCGGCCTTCCGCCGTTCGCCGGTGCCCGAGTCGATGTGGGGGGAGTCGTCGGAGGCTTCCTGCGACTGGACAACCAGAACGGCGGTCGGGCGTCGATGGCAAGCGACGATCTGAAGCGTTCGCGAAGTCTGATGGCGGAGGATCGGGGTTGGCTGGCGGGAGGCTGAGCGACGGCCGAAGGTGCCGATCGACACATTTCATTCCCCCCGTGAATCACTCGTTCGACCGCCCCGAAGGGAATCCTTCGCGGGCGGTCGTTTTCGTTTCGAACCGACGATGTGCCGGTTCCGGATGCGATCATCCCTCTTTTCCCCGACGAGACCCTCCCCGAAAGCGCTCGAGCCCCTTACGGTAAGGCACCGGTGAGCCGGCGGTTTCGTGCGAACGAATCCCCGGCGAGCCGTCCGGACTCGGCAAGCATCGAGGGAGAATCAACTTGAGAGGGGCGGGCGTTCGGTTCGTCGGATGCGGTCGTCGGTTCGGGAACGAGACCGTTCTCGAACGGATCGATCTCGACATCGCGGCGGGCGAGTTCGTCGCTCTGCTGGGACCGAGCGGCTGCGGCAAGTCGACGATGTTGCGTCTGGTCGCCGGACTCGATCGTCCGACTTCGGGGAGCGTGCTGGTCGGCGATACCGATGCCGAATCGGCCGCCCGGGCAGACCGCCGTCGCGGGCGACGCGCCTTCGTCTTTCAGGACCCGGCGCTGCTCCCTTGGCGTTCGGTCGCGGGCAACGTGCGATTGCCCGAGGAGCTCGCAGGGCGCTCGGTCGATCCGCAGCGTCTGAGCGAGTTGCTGGAACAGGTCGGCCTTCGCCCGAGCGACGCGTCGAAACTCCCGCGTCAGCTTTCGGGCGGCATGCGGATGCGCGTCTCGCTCGCCCGAGCCTGGATGACCGATCCCGAACTTCTGCTCATGGACGAGCCGTTCGGTGCGCTNNCTGGTCGCCTCGTTCGAGCGAAGTCGGCCGACGGTCCTGTTCGTGACGCATCAGGTCGCCGAAGCGGTCGCGCTGGCCGATCGAGTCGTCGTCATGGCGACTCGCCCCGGGCGGATCGTCGATGAGGTTCGCGTTCCGTTCGGGAGACCAAGGTCGCGCGAGCTGGCGACCGACCCGGAGTTCCATCGCGTCGTCGCCGAACTGCATGCGTCGCTTCGGCGCGCGACGAAGTCCGAGCGGTCAACCGACGAGACGACGACCGAGCTGATCCGGCGCGAAGGAGTGTCGGGAGGCTCGGCATGAAGGGGCGTTCCGATCGTGAGAACCGAAACCGGCATCCCGTCGCGAAGCGCCGAGGGGCGGCGCGACGGCGCGGACGCGTCCTCGGAGCGCTCCTCCCGCCGGTGATCGCCGGAGTCGTGTTGGTCGTCGCGTGGGAAGGGATCGTGCGCGCCTGGTCGCTGCCGAAGCTGATCCTGCCGAGTCCGTGGGATGTGGTCGCGGCCGGAGCGGCTCAGCGGCGCGAGCTGCTCGGAGCTTTCGTGGTGACGCTGACCGAGGTGCTGGTCGCGTATGCGGCGAGTCTGATCGTCGGCGGTCTGACGGCGATTCTCTTCGCACAGTTCCGACCGGTGCGCGCCGCACTCTATCCGTATGCCGTCTTTCTCAAGACGCTGCCGATCATCGCGATCGCGCCGCTGATCGTCATCTGGATCGGTCATGGATTCTGGGCGGTGGTCGCGGTGGCCGGCCTGGTCAGTTTTCTGCCGATCCTGACCAACATGACCGAAGGCCTGCTCGCCGTTCCCGCGCCGTTGCAGGATCTGCTCCGCCTGTACGGTGCGTCACGAGTCCAGCGACTGATCAAGCTCCAGCTCCCCAACTCGCTCCCCTTTCTCGTCGCGGGGTGCAAGATCGCGAGCGTCGGCTGCGTGCTCGGTGCGGTGGTCGGCGAGATCTTCGTCGGAGTCGTCTCNNTCATCGGTGATCGTCTGTTACTCTATTGGCGCGATCCGACCGTCGATGAGCGTCGATGAGCGGCGACGTCACGAGCGGGGCCGCAGACGGACGTTCGTGAAGGTCGTCGGAGCGGCAGGTCGGTTAGCGTCATGAGCTCGACGCGTCGGCCGATCGCGCGTCGGAAACTCGCGAGCAGCAACCGGAAGTCAGACGAGGCGAATCGATGCGTATCCGAGGAGATCGACGACAATTTCTCGGAGCGGTCGCGTCCGGCGGAGCGGCGTTGCTGCTCGGTTGCGGCAAGTCGGAGCGGGCCGCGGACCGATCCGATACGCCGGGGCGAACGAAGGTTCGGCTCGCGCTGAACTGGTTTCCCGAACCGGAGCATGGAGGGTTCTACGCGGCGCTCCTGGCCTGCGACTTCGCCGCGGAAGGACTCGACGTCGAAATCGTTCCGGGGGGACCTGGGATCCAAGTCATTCCTCAGCTCGTTCGCGGAGCGGTCGAGTTCGGGCTGGCCAGCGCCGACCAGGTGCTGGTCCAGCGCGGGCAGGAAGCGGATGTCGTCACCCTCTTCGCACCGCTTCAGTCCAACCCGCGCTGCATTCTGGTGCATGCTGCCAGCGGCATCACGAACTTCGATCAGCTGCGTGACGTGACGTTGGCGATCGGCGCGGGGCAGCCCTTCGTTCGATACCTCGAGAAGCACGCGCCACTCGAAGGGGTCCGCATGGTCCCCTACACCGGTCGCCTCGCATCGTTTCTGGCTGACCCGAAGAGCGCTCAACAGGGGTTCGTCTTCAGCGAACCGGTCTTCGCGGAGCGTGAGGGGGTGAGCGTCAACGTGCTGAAGCTTTCGGAGCTCGGCTTCGACCCGTATGCCAGTTGCGTCGTGACGACTCGGCGACTGCTGGACGAACGCCCCGAGATCGCGGCGTCGTTCGTCCGCGCCTGTCGACGAGGCTGGGAGCGCTATCTCGACGACTCGTCGGCCGTCGATCCCGAACTGATCCGTCTCAATCGGGAGCTCGATGCCGAGGGACTGCGCGCGGCGCACGAATCGCTTCGACCGCTCTGTCAGCCGCCCGATGGTCGGCCGCTCGGGAGCATGACGGCCGAACGCTGGAACCGTCTGCGCGACCAGCTGGCCGATCTCGAGTTCATCGACCGTGCGATGTCGGCGGACGAAGCGTGGATCGAGCCGATCGACGAGTCCGGCGACAAGCTCGAATGAGGGCGTGATGGCCGACACGAGCGGGGCGTAGGCACGGAGCGTGGCTCGTATCGGACACCTCGCGTCGGTTTTCTGGCGAGGCGAAACGATGATCGAAAGGTCGTCGATCGATTCGTGAAGCGACAGGCGAAGCGACAGGTAGGGTGGCGCTGACTTGGTGCGATGGCGGAGAACGGCGTGAGCGGAAACTGCGAACCGGTCGAGACGTTGACGGTCGACGGCATTCGTCTGCACGGATTGCGGTTGATGCCCACCGACTCCGGACCGATGTCGGGGCTGGTCGTCCTGACGTGGCATGGAGTCGGCGGCAACTTCTACTCGACGCATCTCTTTCGTGACGCCACGACTCGGCTGAGACAGCTCGGCGCGGATGTCGTCTGGACGAACAACCGAGGTCATGACGGCTGGTCGATCGGACCGACCGGTCCGCGGAAAGGATGCGGCGCGGCATTCGAGTGCGTCGCCGATTGCCGATTGGATGCGGCGGCGTGGGAGAGTTGGGCCGAACGGCATCTGGGTGCGCGACCGATCGTCCACTGGGGACACAGTCTCGGTGCGGTGAAGTCGATCTTCGCCGTCGCGAGCGAAGGTCGCGCCGCGGTCCGAGGCGTGATCGCGAGTTCCCCTCCCCTGCTCTCGTTCGAGCGATTGCGACAGGGCGCGCAGTCGTCCGCGTTTCTGGCTGCCATCGAACTCGCGACGCGAACGGCCGAAGAGGATCCCGAGCGCCTGATCAAGGTGACTCATCCCTTTCCGCTCTGGATCGCGGCCGGGGCGTATCTGGACAAGTACGGACCCGGCGAACGTTACGACGTGTTGCGACTGATCGATCAGATCACGTCACCGCTGTTGTTCACTTACGGCGAGTTGGAGCTGCGCCAGCCGACCGACGCGTTTGCCGAGGTCGTTTCGCGACTGGTACCGCGGTGCGATGACCAGCAGCGCCGCTTTCGCGAAGTGCCTCGCGCGAATCACTTCTATGCGCAAGGGGCGAACCGCCTGGCCGACGAAGTGATCGAGTTTCTCGAGGCGATGGTGATCGACTGACGCACGCCGTTTCGGCATCGTCTCGCAGCGTCACCGACCCATCCAGCCCGAAGCG
>DMPQ01000156.1:13667-13820 GCA_003455945.1 Planctomycetaceae bacterium | reverse complement strand
CGAGACGGCATCGTCCGATCTCGGCGGGGGATCGCCCGGTGCGCACGTGGTGAAGGAGGAGACGCGATGAGCTTCTGGATCCTGTTCGTCGGTCTCCTGCTGTTGGCCGGTGTCGGGCTGCTGTTTTGGCAGTTCCCGGACCGACGCCTGGTG
>DMPQ01000156.1:0-13654 GCA_003455945.1 Planctomycetaceae bacterium | reverse complement strand
CCTACGAGTTCCGCACCTGCCACATCATCGCGTTGACCGAAGTGGAGTTCCGCGAGAGCGATCCGCGCAGCGCCTCGATCATCTTTCGCGTCCTGGTCGACGTCACCGCTCCGTCGTATCAGTTCGCCGGCATGGTGACGCGCGACGTGACGCTCTACTTCCGCAAGGAAGACGATGACCGCTGGCGCATCGTCGGTTATCGGCACCGTTCGCCGTCCAACCAGCCCTGGACGGGCGACGGCGAGATCGGACCCGGCCCCGAGCCGGATTCCGGTTTCTGAGGCGCTCCTCCCGTTTCGAGTCGACTGGGTGTCGACGCGGGGCGCAAGACGGAGCCCTTCCTACGGCGACTCCGAGGTTCGCGGTGTTTCGATCAGAACGTCCACCGACGTCGACCCAAGGAACGTCACGGCAGCCGTGCCGAGCGAGATGACCGCCGGAACCGCGATCGATAGGGCCAAGAGCCGCATCGAATCGAGTCGAACGGCTCGCGTCCAGAGTACCAGTCCGCCGGCGAGCGCCGCCCCGGGAACCAGCGACAGCGACTCGGCGTAGGCGATCCCTGACCTGGTCAGGCGGCCTGCATGGAAGCTGATCGCGTCGACGGTGACGATCGCGATCGCGACCTCGATGAGGAACGCGAACAGGATGATCACGACTCGATTCGGCCCGAGGCCCGGCGATGATTTCGAGTCGCTCACGAGTCTACCTGCCGATGCCCGATCATTCGGGACGGATCGACCGACGGTCGAACACCTCGTTCTCTAACGGAAAGCGACCGATCTCCGCTGCACCTCGAGCTGGGGAACGTCGAACTCAGGCGAAACGTCTTGCCTGATCGATCAGGTCGAAGCCCGCGGTCTCGTTCCAGGCGGCGATCAGGTGACGCCACATCCGTCCCGGGCGTCCGTCGCCGACCGGGCGACCGTCGATGCGCGTCGCCGCCAGAACGCACGGACTCGTGCTGCAGAGCAGGACTTCGTCGGCATCGAACAGCTCCGCCGCTTCGATCGTCCGATGGACGAACGGGATCGACCGGGCCGTGGCTGCCTGGCGGATCGTCCGCAGACTGATGCTCGGCAGCACTTCGGCTTCGGGGGGCGCGACGAATCCTTCCCCTTCGAAGTACAGGAAGACGCTCGCCGTCGACGCTTCGGCGACATGCCCCTCCAGGTCGAGCAGCAGCGCCCGCGCCTCGGGATCGATCCGCCGCGCCTCGCGATCGGCCAGGTGATAGTGCATCCGGCTGCGGCACTTCAGCGCCGCCGGCCAGCAGGCCGACGGAACCTCGCGGATCGACGGGATCGCGAGCGGCTGGCCGACGTCGTAGAGCGAAGCCCAGTTGCGGAACGGCAGCGCGTAGGTGTGCATGCCGAGCAGCGGTCCCGAGTCGCCGGGAGCGACGGCGCCGGGCGAAGCGGCGAACGCACCATAGGGGCCGGGAGTCACGAAGATCACCAGCGCCAGATCGTTGCCGGGCTGCAACAACGCATGATTGTCGCTCGCCAGCGCGTTCGCCCACTCGGCGATCGTCTCGCGCGACCACGGGAGCGCGATGCCGACCGTCTCGAGTCCGGCGAACAGTCGGTCGAGATGGTCGTCCAGACGGAAGAGCCGGCCGCCGAAGGTTCTCAGNNCGTCCCCTGAACGAAGCCGCCGTCGGTGCATGGGATCTGAAGCTCGTGCGGGCCGACTCGAACTCCGTTGCGCAGTGCCTGAACCTTCATCAGCTCTCCTCGATGAGGCGCTCGCTCCGACGGAGCGCCCGGCGACAGCAGGTCACTTCGTCGCGATGCGTCGACCGATCAGCAGCGTTCCCGCCGCCGTCCTCTCGACCCGCTCGATCGTGACCGGAACGAGCGAGCCCCGTTCGGCCTCCGACGACGATTCGACCGGGAAGCGGACCGGCAGGTAACGGCACGAGGTCCCTTGCCGCTCGCTCGGCGGCAATTCCGGATGCCGCTCCACGAGCACCTCGAGCGTCGCACCGACGAGCGAACGAGCATAAGCATGCTGCAGCTCGGATTCGAGGGCCCCGAGACGTTCCATCCGCTCGGCGACGACCTCGCCGGCGACTCGTCCCGGATCGTCGAACGCCGGCGTGCCGGGGCGCGGTCCGAACGGAAAGCGATGGATCTTCGAGAAACCGGCCTCGCGACACGCCGCGAGCGTTTCGGAGAACTCCGCTTCGGTCTCGCCCGGAAACCCGACGATGACGTCGGTCGTCAACGCGGGCCGATCGAGTCGCTGACGGATCTCGGCGCAACGATCGAGAAATCGTTTCGCTCCCCAGCGGCGCCGCATCCTCCGCAGCACGCTTTCGCTCCCCGACTGCAGACACGGATGCAGATGAGGGACGATGCGGTGCGGCAACGATCGCATCACGTCCAGCAGTTCGCGAGTCGCCTCGGTCGCTTCGATGCTCGACAGCCTGAGTCGGAAGTCGCCGTCGAGCGCGGCGAGGCGTTCGAGCAGATGGGACAACCGCGTCCACTCGCTCTTCGGTTTTCCGCGATTGAAGTCGACGCCGTAGTGCCCCAGGTGGATCCCGGTCAGCACCACTTCGCGATGCCCTCGCTCCACCAGGCGTCGCACCTCGTCGACGATCGCATCGATCGGTCGGCTCGACATTCCCGGTCGGACGATCGGAATGATGCAATAGCGGCACCGCAGCAGGCATCCGTCCTGCACCTTGACCCACGCGCGAGTCCGATCGTCGCTGCCGGTCACTCCCTGCGGCAGATCGATGACGCCGAATCGCCCGAGCAGATCGGGAAGTTCGCGACGGTCGCGAACCACCTCGGTCACCCCCGGTAGCGCCGCGACTTGCTCGGCATCGCGAGCCGCGTAGCAGCCGAGAACGACGATCGACGCCTGCGGGTGATCCCGGTGCAGACGTCGAATCGTCTGACGACTCTTCGCGTCCCCTTCCCCGGTCACCGTGCAGGTGTTGACCAGACAGAGATCGGGATTCTCCCCTTCCGCCGCGTCCCGATAGCCGATCGACATCAGCCCTTCGCGCAGCCAAGCCGTCTCGTACTGGTTGACCTTGCAACCGAGCGTGACGGTCTTCAGTCGCGCCAAGAGGGAGCTCCTGCCATAGGCCAGCCGAACGAACGGACGTGCGAGGAGTCCCGATCGACAGGTCGCGACGAGGCGAACGTCGCTCGGACAGCAATCGGTCCCGACGAGCCGCCATCGGGAAAGGAACGCCTCCCGCGCATCGCGACCAGATCCGGACGCTGCGCGACCGAGCGGATCGACTCGCAGGTCACTCGGGAGCTTCTTCGATCGTGGCTCGCATCGACCCGCGGCATTCGGGAGCCAGCGGATCGGAACCGTAGGCACGAATCTGATCGCGCTTCAGTTCCGCCACCTCGAACGAGGTCGTGACGCAGATGGTGCGGCCGGTCCGATCGACCTGCTCGGCCATCGCGAACGCCTTTTCGCGCTCGTAACCAAAGAGCTTGCGGAGCATGTCGATCACGTAGCCGTAGGTGTGATCGTCGTCATCCCAGAGCACGACGTGATAACGCGGCTGCTTCTTCGGACGATGTGCCTTGTCCGGCACGTTCCGGCGTTCGGGAGTCGCGACGGCGACTGCGGTCCCCTGGTCGAAGGCCTCGGATCGATCGAGCGTCGTCGAATCGCCGTTCATTCCGTTTGCCGCGAGGTTCCTCTCCCTCGCTGCCCTCCGTAAGCCTGACTTCGGATCGTCGGTTCCGGGGCCGGACCCGTCGCCGCATGTCCGATCGGTTTCCCGTCACGGTCCCCGCGTCGATCGACTCGCCCGAAGTCCATCGGATCGAGCGTGCCGAAAACGTCTCCGTGACACTGGATTTACGCGATTATTACGATCGGCATTGCCCGAGCCAAGAGTCGAGCCCTCGAGGAGAGAAAAATTTACGTGGCCGAAACGTTGCTCGACGTTTCGCCGTTCGGATCGACCGATATCGTCTGCGCCGCTCGCTTCGACGGGGCGGCGAACGAAGGTCAGCCAAGACGCCGGCCGTTTGCTCCTCCCTCTCCCCGCCTACAACACCCTGCCTCGGTCCCGTAAATTCCGGGATCGGACGAGCCGCATCGGCTCGCTCCCCCNNCCCCCGTTTTCGGTTCCCGATGCTCGCCTCGGCGGTTCCCGTTTCGTTGCCGACCCCATTCCGCCGTCGTCCCTCCGCGTTCCAAGGAGTCCTTCCGCGATGTCCGATCTCGAACGCGAACTCGATTCACGACGCGATGCCCATCGCGAGGCGCTGTTCGATCTGCTGCGGATCCCCAGCGTCAGTGCCGACTCGGCGTACCGAGCCGGGATCGACCGAGCCGCGGACTGGCTCGTCGATCGCTTCCGCGGGATGGGGCTGACGGTCGATCGGATCGCCACCTCGACGCATCCGATCGTCTATGCCGAGAGTCCGCCGGTGGCCGGAGCGCCGACCGTGCTGATCTACGGCCACTACGACGTGCAGCCCCCCGACCCGCTCGACCTCTGGCAGTCGCCGCCGTTCGAGCCGACGGTACGGGACGGCAAGGTCTATGCCCGCGGTTCGACCGACGACAAGGGACAGCTGCTGACGCATGTCCTGTCCGCCGAGACGTGGCTCGCGACCGAAGGCCCGCTGCCGATCCAGCTCAAGTTCCTGATCGAAGGAGAAGAGGAGTGCGGCAGCGAGGGGCTCGGTGAGCTGCTCGACGGCAAGCTCTCGATCCTCGGCAAGCCGGCGATGGAGGGGCTGAAGTGCGACGTCGCCGTGATCAGCGACACCTGTCAGTTCGCTCCGGGACAACCGGCCATCACCTACGGCCTGAAGGGGATCGCCTATTTCCAGGTCGACCTGGTCGGGCCGTCGATCGATCTGCATTCGGGTTCGTTCGGCGGGGCGGTGACCAATCCGGCGAACACCTTGGCGCGACTGTTGGCATCGCTGGTCGGCGAGGACGGTCGAGTTCGGATCCCCGGCTTCTATGACGACGTTCGACCGTTGACCGACGACGAGCGCCGCGCCTATGCCTCGCTGGGCTTNNGACGAGAACGCGTTTCGCGCCGGCATCGGTGTCGACGGCGTGACGGGCGAAGTCGGCTACACGACGCTCGAACGCAAGTGGGCTCGCCCGACCTGCGACATCAACGGGCTCTGGAGCGGCTATCAGGGGGAAGGAGCCAAGACGGTGTTGCCGAGCAAGGCGGGGGCGAAGTTCAGTTTCCGACTGGTTCCCGATCAGGATCCGCCGAAGATCGCCGCCGCGCTGCGCCAGTACCTTGAAGCTCAGTTGCCTCCCGGCATCCGCATGAAGTTGACCGAGATGCACCATGCTCCGGCCGTCATCGTCCCGCTCGACAGTCCGTTCATCGCGGCGGCGGCCGATGCGATCGAGCAGGGATTCGGTCGCCGACCGGTCTTCATTCGCGAAGGGGGTTCGATTCCGGTCGTCACCTCCTTCGCACGGAAGTTGGGGGTCGATACGCTGCTGCTCGGTTGGGGGCAGAACGACGATGCGGCTCACAGCCCCAACGAGAAGTTCGCGCTCGAGGACTTCTACCGAGGCATCCGCGCCAGCGCCGCACTGTGGCGTCGGTTGGCCGCCGACCGCGCCTGATCCGCCGACGCCGAACGCGGCGGGTTCGACTCGCCTTGCGAGCGACCGGCGCCGCCGCGATCGCGACGTCCGTTCGCAGTCGCTCTCCGTTCGCTCACGACAACTCTCACCGCTCTTTCCGACGCATCGCCGGACAGGACTCTCGCCATGCTCGACCGCAAGTTCGTTCTCGATCATCTGGATGCCGTGCGCGACAATTGCCGCCATCGCGGCGTCCGCGTCGAACTCGATCGGTTGGTCGAGCTCGAAGGAGTCCGGCGCGCGAAGCTGATCGAGGTGCAGGAACTCAATCGCCAAGCCAACGAGGTCTCGAAGTCGATCGGCCAGGCCAAGGAGGCGGACGAGCGGGAACGGCGCAAGGACGAAGGGCGCCGACTGCGCGAAGCGAAGGATCGGGCTCAGGCGGAACACGACGAAGTCGACGCGGCGGCGCTGGCGATCCTGAAGACGATCCCGAACATGGCCCATCCCGGTGCGCCGATCGGAGCGGACGATCAGGCGAATCTCGAAGTGCGGCACGGCAAGACGCCGCTCCCCGAGTTCGATTTCAAGCCGCTCGACCATGTCGAGCTCGGCAAGCGTCTCGATCTGATCGATTTCGAAGGGGGCGCGCGGACCACCGGAGCCGGTTTCTATTTCCTGAAGAACGAGGCGGTGCTGCTCGATCTGGCGCTGCAGCGATTCGCCGTCGAGGAACTGGTGCGACGCGGCTTCACGCCGACGATCACTCCCGACCTCGCATCGAATGCGGTGCTCGAAGGGATCGGCTTCAACCCGCGCGGTCCCGAGACGCAGGTGTACAGCGTCGAAAACACCGACCTGAGTCTCGTCGGCACGGCCGAGATCACGCTCGGCGGACTCTACTCGGGGCATATCTTCGAGGCCGAACAGCTGCCGCTTCGGCTGTGCGGCATCAGTCATTGCTATCGGACCGAAGCGGGAGCCGCGGGGCGCGCGTCCCGCGGTCTCTATCGCGTCCATCAGTTCACCAAGGTCGAGATGTTCGCGTACACCCTGCCCGAGCAGAGTGACGCGATGCACGACGAACTCTGCGCCATCGAGTGCGACCTGTTCGACTCGCTCGGGATTCCGTTCCGAGTCGTCGATACGGCGACCGGCGATCTCGGCGGTCCGGCTTACCGGAAGTTCGACCTCGAAGCATGGATGCCGGGGCGAGGCGAAGGGGGCGAGTACGGCGAGGTGACCAGCACGTCGAACTGCACCGACTACCAGTCGCGACGTCTGGATGTCCGCTATCGGAACAAGGGGGAAAAGGGGACGCACTTCGTCCACACCCTGAACGGAACCGCGATCGCACTCAGCCGAGCCCTGATCGCGGTGATCGAAAACTATCAGCAGGCCGACGGATCGATCCTGATTCCCGACGTGCTGCGCGACACGATGCGAACCGACCGGATCGGACCGAAGTGATTCGCATCTCGTCGCGAGGCTCACCTTGCGCGGCGAGATCCGACGCGGTTCGATTCGAACGTTGATTTCCGAGGAGCGACGATGAGCGAGCGGCGAGCACGCAGCAAGGTCCTGTTCGAGCGGGCTCGCGAGCTGATGCCCGGCGGAGTCAACAGTGCGGCGCGAGCGTTCGGCGGCGTCGGCGGCACCCCGATCGTCTTCGACTCGGCCAAGGGCCCCTATCTGATCGACGTCGACGGCAATCGCTACGTCGACTACATCGGATCGTGGGGACCGATGATCCTGGGACATTGCCATCCGGCGGTGGTCGAGGCGGTGCAGCGGGCGGCGGCGCGCGGCATGAGCTTCGGCGCTCCGACTCCCGGCGAGAACGAGCTGGCCGAACTGATCATCGAGGCGGTGGCGTCGATCGAGATGGTCCGTCTGGTCAACTCGGGGACCGAGGCGACGATGAGCGCCATCCGCCTGGCACGCGGCTACACCGGGCGTGACCTGCTGATCANNGCCGGCAACTATCACGGCCATGTCGACTCGCTCCTCGTCTCGGCCGGCAGCTCCGCCGCGACCCTCGGCGTGCCGGACAGTCCGGGAGTCACGGCGGCGACGGCGGCCGACACGATCGTCCTCCCCTATAACGACCCGGCCGCGCTCGAACGGACTTTCGCCGAACGCGGTCCGAAGATCGCCGCGGTGATCTTCGAGCCGGTGGTGGGCAACATGGGGCTGGTCGAGCCGACGGCGGCGTTTCTGGAGTCGCTTCGCGAAACGACTCGTCGAGCCGGATCGGTGCTGATCTGCGACGAAGTGATGACCGGATTCCGATTGGCGTACGGCGGCGCTCAGCAACGTCTGGGGATCGAGCCCGATCTGACGACACTCGGNNGGCGGCGGCATGCCGCTCGGAGCGTTCGGAGGCCGGCGCGACCTGATGAAGCATGTGCTGCCGTCCGGCAAGGTCTTCCAAGCGGGGACGCTCAGCGGCAACCCGGTCGCGACTGCGGCCGGGATCGCGACGCTGAAGCAGCTGCGCGACGATCCGCCGTACGATCGACTGGAAGCGACATCACGGCGTCTGGCCGACGGCTTGCGACAGGCGGCGGCCGAGGCGAAAGTCGCGGCGACGCTGCAGCGCGTCGGCAGCATGATGACGCTCTTCTTCCGCGACGGCGCGGTCACCGANNTGGGAGACGGCGGCGACGAGCGATCGCGCCGCCTATGCGAAGTTCTTCTGGGGACTGATCGAACGCGGCATCTATTTCCCGTGCTCGCAGTTCGAGGCGCTCTTCGTATCGGACGCGCATCGGGATGCCGACATCACGGCCACGATCGCCGCCGCCACCGAAGCGCTGAAGCAGGCGTAGGGCGTCTGCCGAAGTGCGATCGTCCCCGGTCGCGCTGAATGTCGAAGTGCGATCGCCCTCGGTCGCGGGATTATCCGACAGGGCTGATCCCGGNNCCGGCTCGTCCCGAGCCGAGGCACGGTTTCGTCGCGCTGCCGGACGAGCATCGAAGCGACAACGGCGTCGAGGTCAACCCGACCTCGGGCTCGGAGAGCCCGGGGCCACGTGTTGCGTCCCTGCCGTCGTTCGCACCGTTTTCGAGGCGAGACACGGCCGGAGCGCGGGCCCGGCCGCTCCGTGGCCGAAGGCCGCATCGGGTCCCGTTAGGGACGAAAGGCCGTGCCGTGCGGACGTAGTTCCCGACCGTTGCGACACGATCTTCTGTCGTCCCTGTCGGGACTCGGGATGTCTCGCAAGGTTGCCTCGAAACCCGGCGATGAATCGCCGGGCTATCGTCGGTCGTCCCTACCGGGACTTTTCGGATCTCGGTCGCACCGTTTTCCGACAGGGCTGATCCCGGCGCTGCGCTTCGGGCTGGTCGAGTCGCTGACCAGGTCGGCACCCTGCGTGGGCCCGGCTCGTCCCGAGCCGAGGCATGGTTTCGTCGCGCTGCCGGACGAGCTTCGAAGCAACAACGGCGTCGAGGTCCTCCCGACCTCGGGCTCGGAGAGCCCGGGGCCACGTGTTGCGTCCCTGCCGTCGTTCGCACCGTTTTCGAGTTGAGGCACCGAGGGCCCCTGCGTTTGGCGCTACGGGCTGGGAGGCACGGGGACCCCTTGCTGACGCGGGGACTTCGGCTCGTTTCGATCACGTTTCGCCGACGAGCGGCGCTGTCCAGTCGCGGAGCGAGCGGCGCTGGCGACCGTCGGCGTCGAAATTCTCCGGCGCGCTCCACGCGCTCCACGCCGCTACGAGAGCCGCTCGATCGGCGTCGATCATCGCGAACCAGGCGGTGTCGCGGTTCCGCCCCTTGACGATCGTCGCCTGACGAAAGGTCCCTTCATAGCGAAAGCCGAACCGGAGCGCCGCGGAACGACTCGGCGCATTCAGCGCATCGCACTTCCATTCGATGCGCCGATAGCCGAGACGGAACGCGTAGCGCGCCATCTGGATCACCGCTTCGCTGGCGGCGGCGGTCCGCTGCAGTCGCGGCGCGAACGCCAGATGGCCGATCTCGATGACGCCGACCTGCGGGCGGATCCGCAGATAAGCGGCAATGCCGGCGGAGCGTTCGTCGCGTCGATCGATGATCGCATAGAACTTCGGATCGATCGACGTCTCGACCGATCGGACCCACGCGACGTAATCGTCGGCCGTCGCGAACGGGCCGTAACCCAGATAGGTCCACATCCGGTCGCGATCGTCCGCTCGATTGGCTCGATCGAGTTCTGCGGCATGGCGAGCGGCGACGAGCGGTTCGAGCCGGACTCGCTCGGTCGGTTCGAGGTCGTTGCCGGGGAGCGGGCACGGTGTCCAGCCGTCGAGCGGAGGGCCGATGGGTTGATCCCGATCGACGTCAGAAGCGGGCACGTTCGCGAAAGCGTTCATCGGCGAAGGGGGCTCGTTCAAAAGGGCCAGGCGAGCGGGATGACGACCGATGCGACGAGCGCCAGCACGACGCTCATCGGCAGACCCGCTCGGATGAAGTCGCCGAATCGATAGCCGCCCGGGCCGTAGACCATCATGTTCGTCTGGTAGCCGATCGGCGTCATGAAGCTGGCCGACGCGGCGAGCATCACGGCGACGACGAACGGACGCTCCGAGACGCCGTAGAGGTTCGCGGTCTCGAGACAGAAGGGAAAGACGAGCACCGCCGCCGCGTTGTTGGTGATCGTTTCGGTCACCAGCATCGTGATCAGATAGATCGCGACGAGCGCGGCGATCGGGCCGAGCGACTGCGTCATGGCGACGAGCTGACTCGCCACCAGTTCGGCCGCTCCCGAATTGTCGATCGCCTTGCCGACTCCGAACGAGGCGCCGATCGCGAGCAGCACCTGCCATTCGACACTGGCGCGGGCATCGGCGATGCTCAGGCAGCCGGTCCCGATCATCGCGATCGAGATGACCGTCGCGGCGACCAAGGCGTCCATGAAGCCGGAGGTCATCGCCGTCAGCAGGATCGCGAACATCAGCAAGGCGATCCACGCGCGATCGGTCCGCAACGGCCGGGTGTTCTCGAGATCGCTGACCAGATAGAAGGCAGGATCGTGCCGGTGACGCGACAGGAACGAGCGACCGACCTGGAGCAGCAGCGTGTCGCCGGCTCGCAATCGGATCGAGCCGATCTTGCCGACGATCCGCTTGCCGCCGCGATGAACCGCGAGCACCGCCGCTCCGTAGGCGGCGCGAAAGTCGGTGTCGCGGATCTGTTGGCCGATCAGCGGCGACGTTTCGCTGACCACCGCTTCGCACCACTTCCGCTGACGCTGCCCCTTGGCCGAGATCTCGTAGCCCGGATCGACGTCGGGAACGAGGCCGGGAATGCGTTCGAGCTCCATGATGCTGCTGGCGATCCCGGTGAAGATCAGCCGATCCTCGGTCTCGATCCGGTCGTCGGGCGAGACGGGACTGAGCGTCTGATCGCCGCGCGCGATCTCGACCAGAAACAGACCGGGGAGATGACGGAGGCCGGCGACCTCGACCGTCTGGCCGATCAGTCGACAATTCGCGGCGACTCGCATCTCGACCAGATACTCGCGACGCGCCTCGCCGAGCTGCTCGAGCAGCTCCTTCCGCGCCGGCAACAATCGGCCGCCGAGCAGCACCAGCAGCGCGACGCCGACGATCGCGTACGGAATCCCTGCCATCGAGATCTCGAAGAGCCCCATGCCGGGCTTCCCCGCTTCGATCAGCAGTCCGTTGACCACCAGGTTCGTCGACGTTCCGATCAGCGTCACCGTTCCGCCGAGAATCGCGAAGTACGAGAGCGGAATCAGCAGCTTCGACGGACTGACCTGCGTTCGCCGGCACCAGTCGATCACCACCGGCATGAACATCGCGACGATCGGCGTGTTGTTCAGAAAGGCGGACATCGGCACGACGACCGCGGCCAAGCGAGCCGTCGCCGAACGTTCGGTTCGCGCCTTGCCGAGCACGTAGTGCCCGATCCGGTCGAGCACGCCCGTCTCGCGCAGTCCCGCCGACACGACGAAGAGCATGCCGACCGTCAGCATCCCCGAGTTCGAGAAGCCAGCGAACGCCTCGGTCGGCGTGATGATCCNNCGCCGACGAAGGTGACGTCGGCGGGAGCCCAGTCGCGGATCAGCGTCAGCAGGATGCCGCCGACCACCAGAAACGTCACTGCGGCTTCCCATCCCATCGTTTTCGTCGTCTCCCGGCGATCGGCTCGGCGTACTCGTCTGTGTCCGTTCGATTCGAATCGTCGATGATGATTCGAGTCAGAGACCGAAACCAGATCGGCTCGACTGCGGCGGTCGTCCTCTCGGTCCCCGGACGACGGCCGAACCGGTGATGACGATCTCCGATCGGTATCGACCACCCGCGCCACTCGGCTCGATCGCACGCCTGCTAGCAGTTTCCCGAAAACGACGGCGCCGATGCTAGCGTCGGGTTCGAACCGGCGGTTCGACGGCTATATTCCGCCTCCCCGACGACGGCGGCGAGCAGGTACGCTCCCGCCGACGACGGTTCGGGGAGGGCCGATCGGACCGCTGACCGCCGCCGATCGGACGCGAGCCGCTGACAACGAACGATCCCGAGCGAACGGACCCGCAAGCCGACCGCTCGGCGAATCGGACTCGCGACGACCGCGGTCGACAAGATCATCCAGGGAGGGAAGACGATGAGCCGCACCCGCATTCCGTTGAGCGCCGCCGAAGAATCCGCCCGCCGTCAGGCCGAGCGACTGGAAATGAGCACCGCCGAAATCGGCCTCTCGGTCCGCACCACGAACTGTCTCGAAGAGAAGGGGATCTTCACGGTCCACGACCTTCTCCGCACGACGCGCGGCGAGCTGCTGTCGATCTCGAACTTCGGCGAGAAGACGCTCGAAGAGGTCTATCTGGCGCTCGAGAAGATCGGCTTCCATCGCCCGGAGCGACGTCCGGCCAAGTGAGCGACTCGGTCGATTCCGACCGGCGGCGGTTCCCGAGCGGAACCCCCCACCGTGCCGCGGCAACCGACGCGAGGGGACGATGAGCTCCGGTGATCCCGGGTCCGACGACCGTTCGCTCGCGTCGCGTATCGCCGCCGATCTGGCGGCGGCGCTGGCGGCCGGCACCTGGAACGCCTACGACGGCCCGGCCGGTCGGGAACTGCTCGTGTCGCTCGGTCGACGATTTTCGCGGCGCCATGTCCAGACGGTGGCGAGCGGAACGATCGCGGTCGAACTGGCGCTGCGCGGCGTCGGCGTTCGCGCAGGGGACGAGGTGATCCTCGCCGCCTACGATTTTCCCGGCAACTTCCGAGCGATCGAGGCGATCGGCGCGACCCCTGTCCTGATCGATGTCGATCCTGCCGGCTGGTCGCTCGACGTCGACTCGGTCGCCGCTGCGATTTCTCCGTCGACTCGGGCCTTGCTCGCATCGCATCTGCACGGGAGCGGTTTCGACGCTCCGCGTCTGTCGGCGCTGGCGACCGAGCGAGGGATCGCGCTGATCGAAGATGCCTGTCAGGTTCCCGGAGCGACGATCGGCGGTCGCGTCGCGGGGAGTTGGGGAGCGGTCTCGGTCCTGAGCTTCGGCGGCTCGAAACTCCTCTCGGCCGGTCGAGGCGGCGCGGTCCTGACCGACGATCCGCAGATCGATCAGCGGATGAGGATCGCCAACGACCGAGGGAACCTCGCCTATCCCCTCTCCGAACTTCAGGCGATCGCGCTGCTGCCGCAACTCGAACGACTCGACGTGATGCACCGTTTGCGGCAGCGCGGAGCCGAACGTCTGCTCGAGATGGCTCACAGCGCCGGTCTCATTCCCGATCGCCATCCGGCGAATGCCGACGATCCGGCCTGGTACAAGTTCCCGCTCCAGTTCCCCGACGAAGCGACTCGCGATGCGGCTCGCGCACGATTCGAACAGGCGGGGATCGCGTGCGGCGAGGGGTTTCGCGGATTCTGGCGCCGCACGTCGCGCCGTTGTCGCGCGGTCGGCTCGCTCGACGTCGCGCGCCTTCGGTCGGTCGGCTCGCTGCTGATCGATCATCGGGAACTCGCCGACGACCGGATCGAACGCGTCGCGGCAGCGATCGAGGCCAGTCGCGATTGACGGTCGCGGGGGAGACGTTCCTGCGAACGAGTTCCCCGTGCCTCCCCAGCCCGCAGCGTCAGCAAG
>DMPQ01000389.1 GCA_003455945.1 Planctomycetaceae bacterium | reverse complement strand
GACCGTTGATGTTCTCGACCGCCTTGAGGACTCCCTTGCCGAGGAACCGCTTCTTGTCGCCGTCCCGCAGCTCCCACGCCTCATGAGCGCCGGTGCTCGCTCCGCTCGGAACCGCCGCTCGGCCCAGCGAGCTGCCGTCGTCGAGCATCACTTCGACCTCGACGGTCGGATTGCCGCGGCTGTCGAGGATTTCACGCCCGGTGACGTTGATGATCGTGCTCATGTGCTTCTGGGGGCCTCCGAAGACGGAACCGAATGGGGGACATCGCCCGCGTCGAGACCTCCGCTCGACTTCGCCGCGACATCGCAGAAACGGAACATCTGCCGGACCTCGTGAGATCGGGCAGATCGCAGCGGGCATTGTGGCGGAGCGAGGCCGAATTGACTAGAAGACGTAGTCGCGAGACTCCCCCCGGTCCGTCCCCNNTTGGGTGATCGACGATGCTCGATTCCTTGTCGTTCGCCACGATGCTCTGGCACGTTGCCGGCCTGTTCGTGCTCGCTTGGCTGATTCGCCGCGGCGCCCGGGGGAGCATTTGGCGAGGGGTCGAACCGGCCGAACCACTTCCCCCTCCCGGCTTCGGCCTGATGGTCCCTCCGCTGATCTTCGTGATCGGCGCATGCGGACCGGCGCTCACGTTCGGCCTCTTCGGCATGCCTGATCCGGCGCGACTTCCGGCAACGACCGCCGCGGCGGCGGCGCTGGGGCAGGGGATCTCGCTGGTGACGACGTTGCTGGTGGCGGCAGTGCAGTTTCCTCGGGAAACGCGCGACTGGTTCGGTCGCCTGACGCCTGGCCGCTCGATCATGGTCGCGTTCGTCCTGATCGTCGGCTGTCTGCCGCTGGTTCTGCGCCTGCACCAGTTCGTGAGCGTTTGGCTCGTCCCCTACGATCACGCGACGCTGGCGGCACTTCGCGACGCACCGTCCGCCGCGACGATCTTCTGGCGCCTGCTGCATACCGTCGTGATGACGCCGCTGTTCGAGGAACTGCTCTACCGCGGGTTCGTGCTCGGCGCCCTGATGCGGTTGGCCGCCGTCCGGACGTTCGATCTGCAGCGGCTCCTGTTCGGGGATCGTCCGAGCGACGAGAAACCGGAGGCCGCCGGCAAGCGAGCTCCGTTCTGGCCCGTTCTGATCGCCGCCCTCCTGTTCGCTGCGGCTCATGCCAATCAGGGAGCGGCGCCGATACCGCTCTTCGTGCTGGCGGTTCTGTTGGGCGAGTCGGTGCGGCGGACCGGAAGTCTGATGCCGGCGATTCTGACCCACGCGGCGTTGAATCTGCATGGAACGGCCGTAACGCTGCTGGTAGCGCCGTGACCAGCGAATGTTCGTGCGGCGTCGTTCTTCGGGCAGGGTCGCTTCGGACGTTCAGCGGCGACGCCCCCTCCCTCTCGACGCGGCTTTCCCGATTCCGGTCCGTGAACCGATCGGTCGACGACCGCTCCCCGCGGTGGCGAAGCGTCGCAGGCCGTGCTAGCGTAAGTGGCTGATCGACGTGACCCGAATCGAACGGCGGTGTCGTCCCCAGGTAAGGTGACCGACACCGGTCCAGGACTTCCTTCGGGTCGGTGCCCGAATCGTGACGGCGGAAGCGTTCACGTATGGCCGAAATTCATCTGACGGTCGACGTTCCGTCTCGGTTGGTCGACTTCGGCAGTCAGACTGCCTATCTCTCGGGGCTCGACCTCGCCCCTTGGCCATGCGCCTGGAGTCGATCGGGAAACGTCTGGACGCTTCGTTACGATCAGATCGACTCCCCCCGGCTCTCCGCGACCGTTTCGGACGGAGCGGCTTCGGGATGGATGCTGGCGACGGCGACGCTTCGTCCTCGAGCCGCTCCGTATCGCCTCTGGCTCGAATTGGCGCGAGGCACCGTCGATCGGCTGAGAAACCGAGTCGCCGCGTGGGAGATTCTCGGGTTCGTCCCGTCCGCGTCGCTGCGCCGCCGGATCGGTGACTGCGGACTCGGTTTCTGCGATGCGATCGCGGCGGCCACCGACGGGCATCGCTGCGACGTGTTGGCGATCGGGACGATCGATCGAGCGGTCGGGACGATCCGCGCCGCCGCTCGCGAATATGTCGAACACCTTCGTCTGGAATCGGTCGATGCGCCGGCCGGCTCGTCGACCCTCCGCGGTACCTTNNCGGTACCTGGTTGGTCGACGAACAATCGCTGGCGACGGAACTTCTCGGGGATGAGCCGCCCGCCGATCCGGAAGGGGTGGCGTCGGGCCTGGAAGGTCTCGTCAATACGATCGCCATCGCGCCGGATTGGCGGACGATCGAGGCGTCACCCGACCGCTGGAATTGGGAGCGACTGGATCGTCAGATCGAAGCGGCCAACGGCCGTTCCTGGAATGTCGTTCTCGGTCCGCTGATCAGCTTTCGCCGCGATCGTTGGCCCGAGTGGCTGGTCGACTCGGACGATCCGAACGAGATCCGCCGCGGCGTGCAGCGGTTCATCGGCCGGATGATGGAACGGTACTCGGGACAGGTCGATCTGGCTCTGTTGGCCGATCGAGTCAACCTGCCGGTCGATCTCGCGTGGGAGGGACCGCTGCGGCTGCAGTACGTGATCGATGCCGGTACGACCCTCCGCCGCGCGGTCGACAATCTGCCGTTCGTCGTCGGCTTCACTCAGCCGTTCGCCGAGAGTCAGCCGCGCGGACAGGACTACCCCGCGTTTCATCTGGCCGATGCGTTGCTGCGAGCCAATCTGGACGTCAGCGGCTTTGCGCTCGACTTCGAGTTCGGTGACGGCTTCGACCAGACGCGACCGCGCGACCTCTGCCAACTGCTCGATCGCCTGCAGCACTGGAACTCGTTCGGACTGCCGCTGGTGATCGCCACCAGTCAATTCGCCGCCGACGACGACGACGAAGCGACTCATCCGGAAATCGCCGCCGACGATGCCGGCGCCTTCGATCCGGCTCGGTGGAGTCAGCCGGCGTTCGGCGATTGGATCGAACTGCTCGATGCGAGTCGCCTGGTGCACGCCGTCTTCTGGAACCATCCGCTCGATGGCCGATTCGCCGGCCGGGGGCTGGTCGACCGGGAAGGGAACCCGACCGCCAACGGCCGGATCTTCCGCCGCGCCTTCCGGCTCCCCGCCCCCGACGACACCCTGCCGGGTTGAACGTCGCCCTGACGGTGCGTTGAGTTCCGTCGTCGCCGGTCCTTATCATGGACCGGTCGAGAGGAGCGACGTCGCGGCCGGTCGAGCCGAATGATCCGACCGAGGTCCGTCGCGTTCGGTTACGATGCGATGCGACCGGGTTCGGTCGCTCCGTGATGCGAGGCGACCGGGTTCGGTCGCTCCGT
>DMPQ01000025.1 GCA_003455945.1 Planctomycetaceae bacterium | reverse complement strand
AAGTCGCTCGGCCGCGCGTCGGGAACGACGCGCTCACCACGTAATGGCCACCGCGATGCGATCAGGGGGCGGGAGTGCGCTTCACGCCGTACAGGCGGACGTCGTCCCAGGCCGAGGTGTCGTCGAACGAACCGAGGCCGATCGCGCCCCAGGTGAAGTGCTTGTCTTCGGCCGTCATCACCGGCTTGGTCATGTCGTCGAAGAAGACCTCGATCCGGCCCGACTCGGCATCCCGCACGATCCGGACGTCATGCCAGGCATCGTCCCAGTCGGTCCCGGTCGTCGTGGTCAGCGAGATCTTGGTGCGCGGGGCGCCGTTCACCAGGAAGATCTGGTTCGCGTGATCGTCTCCCTGCTTCGCCAGATGAACGTAATAGAAGTGCGACGCGTCCTGGCGTCCGAAGAACAGACAGACGTCGCGATGGCCATAGTCGGGATGCGTCGAGCGGACCTTGGCGTCGAGCCGGAAGCTCGTCACCTCGATCCCGTCGAGCCACGCGATGTGATGCGGACTCCGATGCTCCGGCTGATAGGTCGGCTCCTTGCGGAACTGATGATAGGTCCCTCCGCGCTCCCCTTCCTGTCGGATCTCCCACGTCCCGTCTTCGGTCGGGCGCCACTCGTCGGTCGTCCCTTCGAAATCGGTCTCGTAGACCAGCGGCCACGACTCCTGCGCGACGAGTGCGTTCGCGTCGGCGAGCGACAGCCAGGCGGCCGAGCCGAAGACCAGCGATGCGAGCAGCGTTCGAGCGGCGGAGCGCCCGAGGCGACGGCCGACCGACGATCGGAAGAGCGAGACGTTCATCGGGCGTTCTCCGTAAGCGGCGCGGTGGCGGGAGATTCCGTCAGACGAGTCGTCGCGGCATCGAGCGAGAACTGACGCTGCGCCTCGCGAAGCAGGAACTCGGGATCCATGAACGGCTCGGGGCCGATGTCCTTCCAGCGGATGCGGCCGGCGCCGTCGATCAGGAACGTGCCGTGCAGCGGAGTCGACTCGAAGTCGTCGAAGCAGCGATAGGCGCGAAACGCCTCGAGGTCTCCTCCGGCCAGCAGACGGATCGGCATCGGCTTGCCGTAATCCTCGATCCCGCGCTTCAGCTGCTCGCGATCCTCGGAGCTGATGGCGACGATATCGAGTCCGGCCTGGCGATACGCTTCGAGCTGCGGACCGAACTTCTCGAGCTGTTCGACGCAATGCAGACAGCCCGCCCCGAGGTAGAAGATCACGACCAGCGGACGTCCGCGGCGATCGTCGAGCGAGTCGGGGTTGCCGTCGGCATCCTCCAGCCGCCACGACGGCGCCTCGATCGGCGTCCAGCGGAACGGACCGAGCCCTTCCATGTCGGCCGGACCTCCCGGATCCTGTTCGAACGCCGTCGGTATCCGCCAATCGCCGCTCAGACCGGCCGCCACGGCCAAATCGTTCAACCGCGCGACGAGCGGCGCGTCGAGATCGAAGCTCCCCGAGGTCCGACGCAGTGACTCGAGCGCCGCGATCGCTTCGTCGCGCCGACCGGCCTGATCGAGCACCCACGCCTTGATCGCCTGCGGAATGATCTGTCCCTTGCGCCGACCGATCTGCTTGTCGAGCTCCTCGAGCGCCGCGTCGACCTCGCCCATCGCGGCTCGCAGTTCCGCCTTGGTGGCACCGTCGACCTCGCCACCTTCCTTCAGACGCTCATAGGCACCGGCAAAGTCGCCGGCCTGCCAGCAGCGATGCCCTTCGACGAGCGCGAGCTTCCGCTCGACCTTCTTGCGTCGCGATTCGAACGGCTTCCGCGCTTCGGTCTCCGCCTTGCCGCGCGCTTCGGTCCGCTCCGCAGCCGCTTTCTCCGCATCGCTCGGCGGCTGCGGCTCTTCCGGTTGCACCTCGGCCGGCGGCGACGGCTCTCCTTCGGCCGGCACGGGATCGTCGGAGCCGAGGGAGGGGCCGCGAGCGATCGGTGCTCCCGGCTCGGCACCGGTGGCGCCGCTCGCTGCAGGAGTCGACTCGCTCGGAACGGATTCGGCGGGAAAGGTTTCGCTCGGTGTCGTCTCGACCGGAGCTGCCTCGACCGGCAGCGGGTGATCACGGTCGAACGTCTCGAGTGCCGCGGCGACCGCGGTCCCTTCGTCCTGTTCGATCCGCGCCAGCCGCTCGCGCAGGTCGGCAAGGATCGCCTCGGTGCGCGCCGCATCACCGGTCATCGCCGCCGCGGAACCGATCAGCGCGAGTCGATCGAGTTCTCGGTCTTCGTCGTCCTGCGGTTCCAGATAGGGAGAGTCGACCAGCGCGATCGTCAGGTCCCACAGACGATGTTCGGCGAGCAGATCGAACAGCCGCTGACGGCCGAGGGACGAGCTGCCGCCGCTGTCGACACGATTCAGTTTGGGATGCCGCGGGAGTTCGATCAGGTTGCAGGCCAGACGGACCGCATCGTCGACTCGCCCGACGAACGAGAGATTGCGGGCAAGCCATTCGTTGTTGTGCGAGTAGTTGTGGATTTCGTCGGGGAGCAGTCCGAAGCGCCGCTGATGCGCATGATCGACCCGCGCCGAGGCCTCCTGCAGGATCACCGCTTCCTCGTAGCGCTCCAGACGCGAGTAGATGTGCCCCGGCATGTGCCACATGTGAGCGATCGCCGGAGCCGAGGGGCCGCAGAGGCGCGCCGACTCGAGCGCCTTCTCCGCCTTGCGATAGTCCCACAGATGGATGCGATAGTGATGAGCCGGGTGCATCGGGGCGCGGCGGAAGAGCTCGGCCAACAACGCCTCGACCGCCAGATGACTGACGATCCCGAGTTCGTCGCGCCGCGCGTCCCACATCCCGAAGATCTGGAAGGCGACCGCTTCGAGGTCATCGGGATAGTCGAGCGCGATGTCCTCGAGCGCCCGCAGATAGTCTTCGGCTCGCCGACGCTTCTGAGCCGTGTCGTTCGTCTCGGCGTTCAGATAAGCATGCAGCGCCCGGACGTAGCGCCGCTCGCGGTCCGACGCTCCCTCTTCGCGCTCCTTGGCCTTCGCGATGAACCCCTTGGCTCGCTCGGCGTTGTTGACGTTCGCCATCGCCATGCCCCAGTACGCAATGGCGCACTGCGGATCGAGAAACGCCGCCTGACGGAAGCTCCGTTCCGCTTCGAGATACCAGAAGCCGTGCAGCTGACCGATCCCCTGCTCGACGAATGCCTGAACTTCCGGGACCGAACTGGTGACCGGAAACGAGACGACTCCGGTTCCCGGGATCAGGACCGCTGCCTGACGAGGCCCTTCGTCGAAAGCGACTCCGTGCGACGAATGGCCGGGAAGGACTTCCGGGATCGCGGCGCCGGTCTCCGGCGTTTCGGCTCCGCTCGCCGCCGCTTCGGCCTCAGCGGCGTTCGCCGCCGGCGCTTCGGCCGCGGCAGGTTCCTGAACCACGGCAGCGTGAGCCGGGGCGAGCGGCGCGAACGCGGCGCAAGTCAGCAGCAGCGAAACGCCGACGTTCATCGGGCGGGATCGGCCGTCGACGTAGGGGGACAGCGCGAATCGGAGACGGAGCATGCGGGCTCTCCGGCGAACACCGAAAGGAAGGAGGGGCGGACGGGCCGCATTCTAGAATGCCGCGCCTCGTCCGTCACTCGTTTCCTGGGCCGGATCGCCTCGCGACTGGGCAACGCGGGACGGAGCGGAACGTCCGACTCGTCCCGGCTCAATCGGCGACGCCGATCGATTCGTAGAGGGTCCGGTAGATCAGCTCGTTCTCTCCCGCTTCATGCTGCAGCAGATCGCGGACGAACTGATCGACGCCGACCGGCAACACGGCGGTGAGCATCGCGTCATCCCGCTCGCGCCAGAAGTTCTCGGCTCGATCGGCGAGTTCGCTCGCCCGCAGGTACAAGGGGGAGTGCTGAGCGCGGAGCTGTTTGGCCGAGCGGTCCATCTCCGGCTCGACCTCCTTCGCGTGATGGAAGTACCCGAACGCCTCCTCGAGCGCGAAGTGCATCGCGAGCAGATCGCGCAGCCGGGCCAGAAGATCGACGAGCGAGCGGGAATGGAGACGCATCGAAAGAGGCTGGCCGCAGAGGGCTCGTACGTTGTCGAGCGTCTGCCACAGCTCCTGATTCACCTCCTTCAGCTCCTGAAGAAAGGCGGCGTTGATGGTCACCGGACGGTCGATGCGATCGGACATGACGAGAGCCTCCGCGGGGAGTCGAGCGTCGCTCGGCCCTGCCCCGTCGTTCGTCGCTACCGGCGCCCGACGGAACGAACCGATCGGCGTCTCGACGGTTCGGAACGAGACGAGATCGGACGAGCGAGGCGAGCCCGGGGCGGTTCGATGCTTCGCCGCAGGGAGAACTCGCGAGCGAAGGACCGGGGGGCGTTCGTGGAGGCAATCGCAATCGGGCGGATCGCAGGTCGACCCGCACTCGCCGTCGCTGTCCTCGATTCTGGGCGCGGCCGATCCCGAATCGCAAACGTTTTCGCGAGGAGTCGCGGGGGCCCGTAGAAGATCGCGCCGAACCGCCCGTCGTATTGCGACCGCCCTCGGTCGCANNGACCGACCCCGGTCGCAACGTCTGACGACCCGGGAAGAGAACGACTCCCTCGTTCGTCGATCACTCGTTCGATCCGAGAGATCGCTCGCTCGAAGCGATCAGTCGCTCAAGGGGCGCCGAACGGGACGCCGTCGAACGGCTTGCTGCGGCGATCGGGATACCAACCGTCGTTCCACGGAAAGCCCGATCCGTTGACGACACCGTTCGGTCCGAACGGGCTGCCGATGCCGCCGAAGCCCCCTCCGCCCCAGCCCGGAGCTCCCCAACCGGGCGCGCCCCAACCGGGTGCTCCCCACGGCTGCGGTCCCCAGTTCGGATACGGCGTCGAGAAGGGGCGATAGGGGAATCGCCACTCGCCGTACGGCCGGATCGGAGCTCCGTACTGCGTCACGCGGTGGTAGTTCGACGCGGTGTCGCCGACCTGCAACGAGCTGCGCGAATGCGAATAGACGCTCCGCGACGGGTCCGGGGTGTGATACACGACCGGCTCGGGAGCGAAGCGATTGACGCGATAACCCGAGACCGGGTCGTGCGTGTACCGACTCGGGCGAACGATCCAGTCGTTGGCCGCGAGCGGCAGCGTCGGCAGCAGAGTCGCGACGGCGATCAGCCCGATCGAGACTCGCACGGACCGGCTGGCGGTGTGGCGGTGGATCATGGTCGGCCTGTCGCTCGAGTCGGAATCGGAGAGTGGGATCGTCGACCGAGCGTCGGTGCGGGTCGCGGTCCCTTTTCGTTCCAGACTAGACAGGCAAAAGCGCGGGGCTAGGTCGAAACCGAAGGACGGTCCAACGATTCAGGGAGAGTTCGTGTCGGATTCGACCATCAGCTGCTCGGTCTGCGGGTCGTAGCGGTAATGCAGCCCGTCGGGAAGCTTCGGCATCTCGATCCGATTCGCCTCGACGATCTCGCGCATGAAGATCTCGTGCGTCTCGGGGCCGCGTCCGTCGATGTCGTTGGCCTTGTAGAGCTGCAGCGCGTGAGGGATCGCGATCTCGAAGGCGATCTTCTCCTTCGCGCGCCAGTAGGTCGCAGCGGGGAGCGTGAGCGGATCGTTGCCGTAGGCATGACCGTTCCGTCCGACCCCGACTCCGGCCACCACCGAGGTGCCGGCCGCTTGTTCGCCTTCGGATGGCGCAGTCCCCGACGCAGCGGCAGCGCCCGGTGCCGTCGGGGCTCCGCCGACCGGAACCGCTCCCGGCGGAAGCGTCGAGGAGGGGGCCGCGACCGGCGCCGAAGTCGGTGCATCGCAGCCGATCAGCACCAGCGACGCGAGCCCCAGCAACATCGCGCCGAGCGATCGGCAGCGGCGGCGAAACGAGCAGGAGAAGCGACGACGCATCAGCGGGCCTCCTTCGAGCGGACCGGGTCGACGGCGAGATCAAGGCGGGACGAGTCGTTCGGCAGATCGATCGGCGGAAACGGATCCTCGGCGGTCGGCCAGCGAAACGAGTTCAGGTGATCCAGTTCGTCGCGCCGCGTCAGGTCGATCTGCAGCGGCGAGAGAGTGATGCAGCCGCGCTTCAGTTCGGTGACGTCGGTCTCGTGCGGCGTCGGCTCCGGCTCGGGACCGTCGGTCGCCCAGTAGTAGGTGCGCCGCTTCGGATCGACTCGCTTCTCGAAGTGATGTCCGAAGCGATTGACGGCCATTGGTACGACTCGGACTTCAGGCCGCTCGGCGGTCAGCGCCGCGGTCGGCACGTTGATGTTGAACAGACACGCCTCGGGGCCCCGCCGCGCGAGCACGGCGCGGATCAGCGGCAGGGCCAGATCGGCCGCTCGGTCATAGTCGGCATGGTCATCGTACTCGAGCGAGACGGCGAAGCTCGGGATGCCGAACAGCGCCCCTTCCATCGCGCCGCCGACCGTGCCCGAGTAGAGGATGTTGATGCCGCAGTTCAGTCCGCCGTTGATGCCGCTGACGATCAGATCGGGGCGCTCGGCACAGAACTGCGTGACGCCGAGCTTGACGCAGTCGGCCGGAGTCCCGTCGACCGCGTAACCTCGCAGGTGCCCGCCGTTTCGGACCGGATGGCCGACGAGCGGGCGCAGGAAGGTGATCGATTGGCTGACGCCGCTCTGCTCGGTCGACGGAGCCACCACCATCACGTCGGCCCAGCGTCGCAGGGCTCGTTCCATGGCGGCGATACCGGGAGCGTGAATGCCGTCGTCGTTGGTCAGCAGGATCTGCATCGTTCGTTCGCGAAAAGGTCGAGGGGGAACGCCGCGTTTCAGGTCGAAGCCGCGTCGCCGATACGGGCCGAGCGGCGATCGGTACCTGCCGCCGGGGCACGAGCGGCGCCGCGAATCGGACGACGATCGAGTGGTTTTTCGGGGGGGCGGAGGGCCTCTGGTGAGCCGTCGGGGGATTCACTATAGTGCCGCTTTCCCACGATCCCCGCCCGTTTGCTCGGCGGGTTTTTTCGTTTCGGGAGCGGAGTCCCTCGATCATGACGGCATCCGACGCGAGTTCGCCGACCGTCGATTCGATCAGCCGCGAGCGAGTGCTCGTGCTCGACTTCGGATCGCAGTACGCCCAACTCATCGCGCGGCGCGTCCGCGAGCAGCACGTCTACTGCGAGATCGTCCGCCACGACATCTCGGCCGAACGGATCCGCCAACTTGCCCCCAAGGGGCTGATTCTCTCCGGCGGACCCTCCAGCGTCTATGAGGCCGGAGCGCCGAAGTGCGACCCGGCGATCTTTTCGCTCGGCATCCCGGTTCTCGGCATCTGCTACNNATCTGCTACGGCATGCAGCTGATGTGCGAGGCGCTCGGCGGCAAGGTCGAGAACGCTCCCAGTCGCGAATACGGCCGCGCTCGGCTGCAGGTGACGCAGCGCGACGGACTGTTCGAGGCGTTTCCGTCGTCCGCCGACGTCTGGATGAGTCACGGGGATCAGGTCGATCGCGTCTCGGCCGACTTCCTCCCTCTCGCCAGCACCTCGACCTGTCCGTTCGCGGCGGTCCGCCATCGCTCGCTCCCGATGTTCGGTCTGCAGTTCCATCCCGAGGTGACGCACACGCCTCAGGGGAGCCAGCTGCTGGGGAACTTCGTTCGCGATCTCTGCGGCTGTGCCGGCACCTGGCAGCTCGGCGACTTCGCTCGCGAGACGATCGCGCGGGTTCGCGAGACGGTCGGCAATCGACGCGTCATCTGCGGCCTCTCGGGCGGAGTCGACTCGTCGGTCGTCGCGGCGCTGCTGCATCAGGCGATCGGAGATCGACTGAGCTGCATTCTCGTCGACAACGGTCTGCTTCGCGCCAACGAGCGGGCGAGCGTCGAGCACGAGTTCACCAAGCACTTCAAGACCGACCTGCGAATCGTCGAAGGCGAAACGCAGTTTCTCGAGCGACTGCAGGGAGTCGAGGATCCGCAGGAAAAGCGGCGCCGGATCGGTCATCAGTTCATCGAGTGCTTCAAGGAGGCGGCGCGCGAGATCCCCGACGCGGCCTTCCTGGCGCAAGGGACGTTGTATCCCGACGTGATCGAAAGCGGAGCCGCTCCGGATGGCCCGGCCGCGACGATCAAGCTCCATCACAACGTCGGCGGTCTGCCGGCCGAACTCGGCTTCGAGCTGATCGAACCGCTCCGCGATCTGTTCAAGGACGAGGTGCGACGCCTGGGCGAACAGCTCGGTCTGCCGCCCGAACTCGTCTGGCGCCACCCGTTCCCCGGTCCCGGATTGGCGGTCCGCTGCTTGGGCGAAGTCACTTCGGACAAGCTTCGCGTCCTGCGCGAAGCCGACTCGATCGTGATCGACGAGATCCGCGAAGCGGGGCTCTATCGCTCCACTTCCCAGGCGTTCGCCGTGCTCCTGCCGGTCCGGAGCGTCGGGGTGATGGGGGACGCGCGAACGTACGACCAGGCGATCGCCATCCGCTGCGTCGACACCGACGACTTCATGACGGCCGACTGGTCGCATCTCCCCTACGACCTGTTGGCCCGCATGTCGACGCGGATCATCAATGAGGTGAAGGGGATCAATCGCGTCGTCTACGACATCAGCAGCAAGCCGCCGGCGACGATCGAGTGGGAGTGACGAGAAAGGCGCAAGATGAGCCGGTCGATACGGTCGCTCGTCTTGCCTTGTCGGAGAAGCGCGCGAGACGTCGCGCGGCGAAACTCCGTGGCCTCGGTGACCTCGGTGGTCAGCACGCCTTTCCGACCACCGAGGGCTCGGAGCCCACCGAGCCCCGGACGTTGCTGCGGCACCTGAAAGCAGGTTCTGTCGGNNGCCCGCCGCTCCCGCGGCAGCGCGGTTCGAGTCGCTACGGGCGTCAGAGAATGATCTCGAAACGGACGCCGACCGCCAGGGCATCCTTCTGATTGCCGCCGGGGTTCGCGATGAACTGCACGTCGGGCTGCACGGCGGCCCACGGGCGAACCTGAGCCCGGTAGAACGACTCGATCGCCGACTCGTACGTCATTCCGTCGGTCATGCGAAGCTCGTCGGCGAAGCGGGCGTGCGCCAGTCCGACACCGCAGAGATCTTCGTCTCGACCTTCGATCGGACCGCGGTAGAGCAAGCCGACTCCGAAGTAGTTCTCCACCGCGTTCCGATCGTCGGGCGCGTTGCCGTACTGCACGAAGAAGCCGAGCCCCTGCTCCTCGTCCTCTTCCTCGAGCAGCAGCAGCTGATCGAACGCCGCGTACCAGCCCTGGTTGTCGGCGAAGGTCCCCGAGCCGTCGAGCGAGTCCCACTCGCCGCTATGATGCCAGGCGCCGATCCGGTAGGCCGACGGCTTGCCGCCGAAGATCGCCAGTTGCGGATCCCACTTCAGTTCGGCGATCGACATGCAACCGAAATGGCCGAGCGTCGAGAAGCCCCACGTCGTACCGATCGCACCGCCGTCATAGAACCCGGCTCCTACCGACAGCCGTTCGCCGAGCGTCGCGAAGAGAGCGGCGCCGAGCCCCTGATGCGGATAGGTCGGCATCGGCACGTTCGGGATCAGGCCGAACGACGAGTTGAGAAAGTCACCGCCGAGGTCGAGCGCACAGAAGTCGGCGTTCGCGTCCTGCTTGCCCGCCTTGACCCAGATCGCTCCCTCGGCCAGCTCCTGCTGCCACCAGTACTCCGAGACCTGCGTGAAGTTCGTCGGGTTGTCGATGTTGCTGAGCATCTGAAAGTCGCCGACGTGATTCGACGTCGCGCTGCGACCGTGCAGATCCTCGCCGTAGACGAAGAACGTTCCCCCTTCGATCCCGCCGAGCGCCTCCAGATCGAACGTCGCGGCCAGATCGAACAGCCCGCGATACTCGGTCGCACCGGCGGTGTTCAGGCCGCCGCGCGCGTTGTGGAACGCCTCGCCGATGTAGATGTAGTCGATTCGGACTCCCGAGACGTCGAGCACGCGGTGCGAGAAGAGGGTGCCGATCTCGTCGTCGACCGCGGCCTCCTGGTCCGTCCCCTCGGCGGCTTCGCCGTCGGTGCCGGCGGCTTCGGAGGTCGAGTCGGCGGCCGGAGCGGCAGGGCGAGAAGCCGGAGCCGGCGTCTCCTGCGAACCGGCATGCATGAGCGTCGATGGGTCGCCGTGAGTCGGGTAGCGCTTGAAGCGCGATCCGAGCGTCGTCGAAACGGCGACGAGTCCGATGATGACCGCGATCGCGATCCGCCAGGGGAGTCCGGTACTGCGCATTCCGTCGCGCCTCAGGGGCCTTGCCGCGTTTCGGTCGACGCGGCGTCGACCTGCATTCGCCTGCTCATTCGTGCCCCCCCGAAAAGCAGCCGACGTGGCTCGGGTGGTCTATCGTCGCCGAACCTTACGATCCTGAACGGGTAAGTCGTGGCGAGCCGATTTTCGCGGGGGTTCGCTAGGGGGGCATCGCGGCAGCGGCCGCTCGTTGCCGACCTCCGGCCGTAGAGTTTCTCCCGCTTGCTCAGGCGCCGATCACGCCGCGCTCGTTCGGCTTTCCGCATTCCCTGGGGGGGCAGCTCGAAGCGAGCCCCCTCGTCCTAGCTTACCGGTCTGAGAGCCCCTTTGCCCCGGACGCCGCGACTCGTGCATCGACCCGAGCGGTTCCGGACGGTAGCGGGGGACGTCGAACCGAAGGCCAACGGACATGCCTCCGCTCTTCCGCCGACACCTCGCCACCAGGATCGCGTCCGGGTACGTCGTCGTCGCGCTGCTGGTCGTCGTCTGTGCGACGGCCGGAGTCGTCGGGATTCGGGAACTGGGGCGCGTTTCCGAGTTCGTGCTCGGTCCCGCGTGGGAGACGGCCGACAGCGTGATGATGCTGACGATCGAGCACGAGTCGCGGATGCTCGCTGCGGAAGCGATCGTCGACGGAAGCTCGGTCGAGGCATCTCGCCAGGCGATCGCCCGATCACGCGAGAACAGTCGGACGCTGATCGATCGGCTGACCGCGGCCGGCCTGATCGAAGCGACTCGCCTGGCGCCGCTGAAGGATCTGCAGCGCCGCACGGAAGAGGAACTCGACGCACTGCTCGCCGATCGGGAACGATTCGCCGCCGAACGGTCGCGTCTCGACGACGCGATCGCGCGGCTGCTCGTCGCGAACGAACGGTTGCTCGAGCGGGCACGCGACACCGACGTTGCGGCACCTGCCGACGAGCGACTGGAGCGACTCGAAGCAGCGATGCTCGTCCGCGCTTCGCGCGTCGATCAGGCCTATCTGGCGGAGCAACTCTTCAACGGTTGCGAAGCGTCGTCGGCGATCGCCGCGATCGACGGAACGAACCGAGCCATCGACGAACGACTGATCGAGCTCGAGCGGTGGGGACTTGTCGGCTCGGTCGCCGAGCCCGGTTACGGCGAGCTGTCGCGCGAGTTCGAGATGAGCATGAGCCGGGCGATCGACCGCTTCGGAAAGCTGAGCGAGCGCCGCATCGCTTACGAGCAAGCATCTCGATCGCTGCTGAACGATCTCCGCTCGCTCGAGGAAGAGGCTGACGGTCGAGTCGAGAGGATGGTTGCGACGTCGGCGTCGGCGCGTCGGATGGCGCTCGGGACGATCGGCATCTCGCTCGGTGCGAGCCTGCTGATCAGCCTGCTCGCCGGTTGGCTCTCGACCCGCGCGGTGACTCGTCCGCTTCGGGCGATGGTCGACTTTGCGGTGGCGGTCGCCGGCGGCGATCTGACTCGGCGCCTGGCGATGCGGCGCGAAGACGAACTCGGCACGCTGGCCGCGTCGCTCGATCGCGCCGTCGCCGCGTCGGAAGCGACGGTCGAACAGGTGCGTCAGGCGGGCGAACGCGAACAGGCTCGTCAGCGCGACGAAGCGGAACGGACGGCGCGCGAAGCGGCGGTGCTGCAGCAGCGCGTCGACGTGATGCTCGGTGCGATCGACCGCGTCGGTGCAGGAGACTACTCGGCGCGGATCGAACTGACGGGAGACGACACGGTCGCGCGATTGGGAGGGCAGCTGCAGCGTTTCTTCGACGAGAAGCGCGCCGCGGACGAACGTGAGGCGGAACGTGTCCTAACCGAAGCGGCTCGGCAGCAGGACGAGCTGCGACGGCAGCAGGAGACGGCGGCGGCGAAGGAGCGCGAAGCACGCGAGCTGCAGCGGCGCGTCGACGAGATGCTGACGGTGCTGGAGGGGGCGTCGCGAGGGGACTACTCGCGTCCGCTGAGCTGCGACGATCGCTCGGCGATCGGCCGCCTGGCGCTCGGGCTGAAACAGTTCGTCGACGATCGTCGGACGCATGAGACGCGGGAACGGATGCGAGCCGAAGAGGATCGCCAGCGAAGCGAACTGGAACGTCTGCGGGCTCAGGAAGAGCTGGAACGGTCACGTCTGTTGCGGGACAAGGTGACGGCGCTGCTGGAAGTGGTGGCCGGCGCGGCGGAAGGAGATCTGACTCGCGAGGTGACGTTCCGCGGGACAGAACCGGTGGACGAGCTGGCGAGCGGGATCGGTCGGATGCTGTCGGACCTGCGGACGGTGATCGGCGGGATCGTGCAGTCGGCGGAACAGTTCGTGAGCGGGTCGCAGATGATCGCGGAGAGTTCTCGCGCAGCGGCCGAAGGGGCTCAGGTGCAGAACGCGAGCGTCGATCGGATCAACGCGTCGATCGAGGAGCTGGTGGCGAGCATCGAGCTGGTGAAGGAGCACGCGGAAGCGGCGGATCAGCTGGCGGAGTCGACCAGTCGTCTGGCGAGCGAGAGCGACGCGGCGATGCGCGAATCGGTCGAGTCGATGCGTCAGATCAAGGCGAGCTCGTCTCAGATTTCGGAGATCAGCGCGGTGATCTCGGAGATCGCCAGTCAGACGAACCTGCTGGCGCTGAACGCGGCGATCGAAGCGGCTCGCGCGGGCGAACATGGGGCCGGCTTCGCGGTGGTGGCTGACGAGGTTCGGAATCTGGCGGAGCGGGCGAACCGAGCGGCAGGAGAGATCACGTCGCTGATCCGCGAATCGACGTCGCGGATCGAAGCGGGGGCTCAGCAGAGCGAGACGACGGGACGTGCGCTGGAGGAGATCATCTCGGGAATCCGTCGCACCGCGACTCGGGTGTCGGACATCACTCGGGCGATGACGGAGCAGAGTCACACGGCGACCGAGGTATCGAACGCGATCCAGCACATCTCGGAGGTGGCGGCGGACGCGGCGGCTCGGAGCGAAGAGATGGCCGCCGGCAGCGAACAGCTCGGCGGTCAGGCGGAGCTTCTGCAGCAACTCGTCGCGCGGTTCACGATCGAGCAGGGACGCGCGGAAACGCGATCCGTTGCGACGAAGCGAGAGCCGGTTCGCACGTGAGATGAGCCGGATCGAGCGGATGACGCTGCCGATCCGCGCGCCGCGGAACGCGTCCGTCGCGGGGCGCGTTCCGCCGACGATCACTCGACCGGTGGACCGACCGCGGAGACCCGAAATCCTATCGGACTCGCCGGTCCGATTCCTTATCCCGACCCATGGTTCCGGTGAATCGCTGGGGCAGCGAATCGAATCGAAGGAAATACAGGGGATCGAGCATGTCCTTCACGAGCGTCGTCGGTGAGTCGGAACCGGAAGTCGAAATCCGCAAGGAACTCTCGCTGTTCAAGGCGATGGTCGAACAGTCGCCGGTCAACGTGATCCTCGCCAACCTCGACTTCGAGATCATCTACGTCAACGAGTCGAGTCGCCGGACGCTGAACCAGATCAAGCATCTGCTGCCGGTCTCGGTCGACAAGCTGCTCGGCACCTGTATCGATCGGTTCCACAAGGATCCGGGACGGATTCGTCGGATCCTCGAGGACCCGTCGAACCTGCCGCATGTCGCCGTCATCGAACTGGGGAACGAGCGGCTCGAACTCAAGGTCAGCGCGGCCTACGACGAGGCGGGGGCCTACACCGGGCCGTTCGTCACGTGGGCGCTCGTCACCGAGCGCGAACGGCATCGGATGCTGCAGGAGAACACGGCGGCAGTGAACGCCATCAACGAGGCGCTGCTGTCGGTCGAAACCGCCGACGAGGTCCCTCAGGCGGTCCTGCGGAACCTGACCTCGACGCTCGGTGCCGACTTCGCCGCGTTCTGGGTTCCCGGGCCTCAGGGGGACGTGCTGATCCAGTCGCTGACCGAAGGGGCGGTCGGCGAAGCGTTCCAGCAGGTCTCGCGTCGGACTCAGTTCCGCGCCGGCGTCGGACTCGTCGGCAAGGCATGGTCGACGGCCGATGTCGTGCATGTCGAAGATCTGACCACGGTCAACGACTGCCCCCGACGCTCGGCTGCGATCGAGGCGGGAGTCCGCTCGGCGGTGGCGATTNNATTCCGGTCGTTCGCGGAGGCAAGGTGGTCGGCGTCGTCGATCTCGCCTTCAAGCGACTCTTCCAGTCCGACGTCGATCGTCAGAAGTCGTTCCGAACGATCCAAGGGCTGATCAGCCAGACGACCGATCGGATCGATCGCGCCTCGGTGCTCGATCGGGCGATCAACGACCTGATGCGAGTGGCCGAGGCGGCGTCGCGCAAGGATCTGACCGTCGTGCCGCAGCGTGTCGGCGATCCGTCGCTCGATCGACTGTCCGAAGGGATCGGCACGATGCTGACCGATCTGCGGAAGATCATTTCGGAAGTGGTCGGCGGAACGCGTCAGTTCACCGACAGCTCGATGCTGATCGCCAAGACCGCCCAGGACCTGGCCGAGTGCTCGCTCAGCCAGAATGCGGCGGTCGAGGAGATGAACGCGGCGATCGAACAGCTCACCCGAAGCATTCAGGGGATCCGCGACAAGGCTCAGGAGGCGAATCGGAACGCCAA
>DMPQ01000315.1 GCA_003455945.1 Planctomycetaceae bacterium | reverse complement strand
GATCTGGTCGCCGAGCGTCTGCGGCTCCCCTCGCGCCACGATCTCGCCTCCGGCCCGCCCCGCTCTCGGTCCGAAGTCGATCAGCCGATCGGCCGCCTGCAGGACATCCCGTTCGTGCTCGACGATGATCAGCGTGTTGCCGAGTTCGCGAAGTCGCGACAGCGCCTGGAGCAGCCGTCGATTGTCGCGAGGGTGGAGCCCGACCGTCGGTTCGTCCAGCACGTACAGGACGCCGCACAGGCCGCTGCCGAGTTGGCTGGCAAGTCGAATCCGCTGCGCCTCGCCGTTGCTCAGCGTCGCCGCTCCTCGCCCCAGCGTCAGATACTCCAGTCCGACGTCGACCAGAAAGCGGACCCGATCGATCACTTCGCGCAGCACTTCACCGGCAATCCGCTTTTCGCGACGATCGAGCTTCCACCCGCGGATCGTTTCGAGAAGTGTCCCCAGCGGCATTCGCGACAGATCGTCGATCGTCGCTCCGCGGAGCGTGACCGCCGCCGCGTCGTTTCTCAGACGCGAACCGTCGCAGGTCGGACAGGTCACCTCGTCGGTGAACTCCTCGACACGTCGGCGGAGTGACGGCGAGACGCGCGACGCCTCGTCGAGCGCCGGATAGAGCCCCTTGTAGCGGAACGAAAAGAGCGTTCGTCCTCCGCCGCGCACCGGAATCCAACGCTCTCCGGTGCCGTGCAGCACCAAGCGACGCCAGCGACTCGAGAGTTCGTCGAAGGGGCGATCGATCGGCAAACCGGTCTCGCGCGAGAGCGCCTCGAGCATCGCCGAGGCGATCGGATGCGAGAGGGCAGGCCAGAGCGACACCGCCCCCTCGGCCAACGACTTGCGGCCGTCGGGAACGAGCGCCGCCGGATTCGCTCCCAGATGGGTCCCGAGCCCCTCGCAGTCCGGGCACCAGCCGAGAGGGCTGTTGAACGAGAAGTTCTGCGGACCGAGCACCTCGTAGCTGGCGCCGCACGAATCGCAGGCCAGGAACAGGCTGTGGCGTTCGACGCGCCACTGACTTTCGGGGCGATCGTCGCGCGGATAGGCGACCTGGATCCTCCCTTCGCCGAGAGCCAACGCCGTCTCGACGCTGTCCGCGATCCGCGAACGCGTCTCGGACCGGAGCGTCAGCCGATCGACGACGATCTGCACGTCGTGTTTCGAGCGTCGATCGAGCTTCGGCACCTGATCGAGATCGATCGTTCGACCGTCGATCCGGACGCGGCGGTACCCTTGCTGTTCGAGTTCCTTCCAGATCGGTTCCCAGTCGGTGCCGACGTCGGCCGGCCGCGGAGCGAGCAGGACGGCTCGCGTCCCCTCGGGATGCGACAGCAGCTTGTCGACGATCCGATCCGAGGTCTGAGTCCCGATCGGCACGTCGCAAGCCGGGCAGTTCGGCGTTCCGAGACGGGACAGGAGGATCCGCAGATAGTCGTGGATCTCGGTCACGGTGCCGACGGTCGACCGAGGCGTGCTGCCGAGATTCTTCTGTTCGATGGCGATCGCGGGCGAGAGCCCTTCGATCGATTCGAGTTTCGGCTTGCGGACCTGATCGACGAACTGTCGGGCATAGGCGCTCAGGCTCTCGACGTAACGCCGCTGCCCCTCGGCGTAGATCGTGTCCATCGCGAGCGAACTCTTCCCCGAGCCGCTGGGGCCGCAGAAGACGGTGATCCGATCGCGAGGGATCTCGGCGTCGACTCGCTTCAGGTTGTGCTCGGCCGCGCCGCGGACCCGAATCCGATCGATCGGCTCGACGGCCGCTCGCGGCGGCTTGCGGACGGCAGTTTCCCGCTCGCGTTCCGCTCGGAACAGACGCGCCAACGCCCGACCGGTGTGGGATTCTTCGATCGTCGCGAGTTCTTCGGGAGTCCCGACCGCGACGATCCGACCTCCCTCGTCGCCCCCTTCGGGCCCGAGATCGATGAGATGGTCGGCAACCTTGATGACGTCCAGATTGTGTTCGACGACGAGAACCGTATTGCCGGCGTCGACGAAGCTCTGCAGCACGCCGATCAGCAGGCGAACGTCGGCGAAGTGCAATCCGGTCGTCGGCTCGTCGAGCAGGTAGAGCGTCCGCCCGGTGGCGCGCTTGACCAGTTCGCGTGCAAGCTTGATCCGCTGCGCCTCGCCCCCCGACAACGTCGGCGACGGCTGACCGAGCTTCAGGTAGTCGAGTCCGACGTCATGCAGTGTCTGGAGTCGATGGCGAATCGCGGGGACGTTCTCGAAGACGTCCAGCGCCTGCTGCACATCCATCTCGAGAACTTCGGCGATCGAGAAGCCCTTGTAGCGGACCTGTAGCGTCTCGCGATTGAAGCGATGCCCTTCGCACATCGGGCAGGTGACCCAAACGTCGGCCAGGAAGTCCATCTCGAGACGAGTCGATCCGTTCCCTTCGCAGGCCGAGCAGCGGCCGCCGTCGACGTTGAAGCTGAAACGTCCGGGCGAGTAGCCGCGCCGTTTGGCGTCGGGGAGCTGCGTGAAGAGCTTGCGAATCTCGTCGAAGACCTTGATGTACGTCGCCGGATTCGATCGAGGGGTCCGTCCGATCGGGCTCTGATCGATCGCGATCAGCTTGTCCAGGTGTTCGAGCCCGTCGATCCCCTGGTGCTGCCCCGGGTTTCCTTCTCCTTGGTTGAGATCGCGATGCAGCGATTCGACCAGGATGTCGTTGACCAGCGAGCTCTTTCCCGATCCCGAGACGCCGGTAACGCAGACGAAGGCGCCGAGCGGGATCTCGACGTCGATCCCCTTGAGGTTGTTCTGTCGGGCGCCGCGCACGACGAGCTTGGAATCGGTGATCGGTCGGCGCTGCGCCGGAATCTCGATCTTCTCGCGTCCCGACAGGAACCCTCCGGTCAGACTCTTCTTCGAAGCCGCCACCTCGGCCGGCGTCCCGTGAGCGACCACCTTGCCGCCGCGGACTCCGGGACCGGGGCCGAAGTCGACGATCCGGTCCGACGCCCACATCGTCTCTTCGTCGTGCTCGACGACGAGTACGGTGTTCCCCTGGTCTCTCAGACGAGACAGCGTGGCGATCAGTCGATCGTTGTCGCGGGGATGCAAGCCGATCGACGGCTCGTCCAGGATGTACAGAACGCCGACCAGACCGCAGCCGACCTGACTGGCCAGACGAATCCGCTGCGTCTCGCCGCCGCTGAGCGTCGGGGCAGGGCGATCGAGCGTCAGGTAGTCGAGCCCGACGTCGGCCAGGAACCCCAGCCGCCCGCAGATCTCCTTCACCGCTTCGGCGGCGATCGTCGCTCGCAGCGGATCGAGCTCCAGTCGCGAAAAGAACTCCCGCGCCTCGACGATCGTCATCGCCGTCGCCTGCGGCAGACTCCGTTCGGGGCGCGCGGCGAAGTCGGGATGAGTCGATGCGAGACGGACGGCACGCGCCTGGGGATTCAGCCGTTCGCCGGAACAGACCGAGCAGTCGATCGTGTCCATGTAGCGTTCCAGACGCTCGCGATGGACACCGCTCTTCAGTGCCCGGTACTTGGTATCGAGTTCCGGGATCAGCCCTTCGAACGTGCCGCCGTACTTCACCGGCGTCTTGCCGCCGCGCCAGGTAAAGGTGATGTGCGTTTTGCCGGCGCCGTACAGCCAGATGCGACGCGCTTCGTCGGGAAGATCGCGCCACGGCGTCGAGAGCATCGTCCCGGCCGNNACGGCCGGCCACTCCTTGATGCGGTCGATCGTCTCGGCGACTCCCTTGTAGAGATGTCGCTTCCACCGCCCCATTTCGGAGAGCGCTCCGAGATGCAGGAAGGCTCCCTTCTCGAACGATCGCGTCGGATCGGGAACGAGCAGATCGGGGGAAAACGCGTGACGCCGTCCGAGGCCGTCGCAGCCGGTACACATGCCGTGCGGGCTGTTGAAGCTGAAGAGCTGCGGCGTCGGCGCCTCGAACCCCGCGCCGCACTTGCCGCAGGCATAGGCGGACGAGAGAACCGTTTCGCGTTCCGCGTTCTCCCCAGGCTCCTCGATCAACGCGATCAGCGTTCCGGATCCGCGCGTCAGTGCCGACTCGACTCCTTCCGCCAATCGACCGCGGATTCCGGAGCGCATCGCGATCCGGTCGATGACCACTTCGATCTGATGGCGCAGGTTTCGGTCCAGCCGCGGATCGTCGGTCAGCGAGACGATCTCGCCGTTGACGCGCGCCCGCATGAATCCCTGTCGCAGCAGATCGGCGAGCAGATCGCGGTGCTCTCCCTTCTGTCCGCGTACCAGCGGCGCCAGCAGCGTCAGCTGCGTCCCCTCGGGAAGTTCGGCCAGTCGCGCAACGATCTGATCCGAGGTCTGCGCGGCGATCGGCAGATCGCATTCCGGGCAGTAGCTGATCCCGGCTCGCGCATAGAGGACGCGCAGGAAGTCGAGGATCTCGGTGACGGTTCCGACGGTCGAGCGAGGGTTGGAACCGGTCGACTTCTGTGAGATCGAGATCGCCGGGCTGAGCCCCGAGATCAGATCGACCTCGGGCTTGGGCATCTGCCCGAAGAACTGTCGAGCGAACGTCGACAGGCTTTCGACGTACCGGCGCTGCCCCTCGGCATAGAGCGTATCGAACGCGAGCGAGCTCTTTCCCGACCCGCTGACGCCGGTAAAGCAGATCAGCTCGTTGCGAGGGAGGACCAGATCGACGTTCTGAAGATTGTGCTCGCGAGCCCCTCTGACGACGATCTCCCCCGCTTCCGCCACGTCCTCATACTCCGTTCGCGAGATCGTCCGTTCCCGATCCGATCGCAGCTCGTCGCATGGTTCGCTCGCCCTCGGCGGCCGACATCGATGTCTCGACGCCGGTTCGGCAGGCGTTCGGAACGCCGGATCGGTCCGAACATCATGGCGGTCCGCGAGCCGCCTCACCATGGGGCAACCCGTACCGGCGGTCGGGACGGCAGCGTGGCGTCACGAATCGAGGGGGGCTCGGCGACGGGACGCCGAGCCGTTTCGGTTTCGAGGCGACGCTCGGTCGACTACGATGATCGGGCTTGCGGTCGGCCGACTCGGCCCACACCGCTCCCACCCCCCGAGGAACACCGCATGTCGCGATCGACGCTGCTGATCGGCGCGCTGCTGATCTCCGTTTGCGGAAGAGGAACGATGGCATCGGCCCAGGACTCGAACGACGGCGACTGGAAGGACCGATACGAACGACGTGAACAGGTCGGCGCGGACGGTTCACGGATCGGCTATCGGTGGTTCATGCCGCCGGTGGAATCGGGCGAGAAGGTGCCGTTGATCCTGTTTCTGCACGGAGCGGGAGAGCGCGGCGACGACAACGAACGGACGCTCGTGCACGGCGCCCGCGACTTCGTCTCGGACGCGGTCCAGTCGAAGCAGAAGTGCGCCGTCCTGATTCCCCAGTGCCCGACCGACGAGAAGTGGGTCGATGCCCCCTGGTCCGCCGACTCGCACGAGATGAACGACGAGCCGACCGGTCCGATGGCGTTGGTGATCGAGGCGTTGGAGGAGCACCTGAAGAACGACCCGATCGACCCGAGTCGGATCTATCTGACCGGACTGTCGATGGGAGGCTACGGCAGCTGGGACCTGTTGGCGCGATATCCCAAGCGGTTCGCCGCGGCCGTTCCGATCTGCGGCGGCGGTGATTCGCGAGCCGAGGTCGTCGAGCGATTCGTCGACGTCCCGATCTGGGCATTCCATGGCGGCGCGGACGAAGTGGTCAAGCCGCTCCGAAGCCGTGCGATGATCGAGGCGCTGAAGTCCGCCGGCGGAGCTCCCAAGTACACCGAGTATCCCGAAGTCGGACATGACAGCTGGACGCAGACCTACTCGGACGCAGCGCTGTACGACTGGCTTTTCGCCCAGCAGCTGAAGGACTGACTCGATCGCCGGTCGACGAACGATCCGACGTCAGGAGACGACGATGTCCCGTTCCGATTCCCGTGCTGCCGTTCGTTCGCGCCGCGCGTTCCTGACCGATGGTCTGCTGCGGATCGGTGCGCTCGGAATCGGAACGGCGGCGATCGCAGGAGCATCACGAGCTGCGGAAGACGAGACCTACGGTCGGCGGGATCGCTCGGTCATCTTCCTGATGCTGCAGGGGGGCCCGAGTCACATCGATCTGTGGGATCCCAAGCCGAGCGCCGGCATCGACGTGCGCGGACCGTTCGCGTCGGTCCCGACTCGGGTTCCCGGCATGGCGTTCGGCGAACTGATGGAGCGGACGGCGGGGATCGCCGATCGGATCGCGGTGATCCGCTCGATGACGCATCCGTTCACCAATCACATCGCCGGCACCTACGTCGCGCTGACCGGATCGCACGACCAACGGGACCAGGACCGCGAAGCGCACGGTGACGACTTTCCCGGCCCCGGAGCGATCCTGCAGCATCTGGCGCCGAACGCCGGACCGGTTCCGGTTTCGGTTTCGCTACCCAACTGGCTCAGCATTCCCGGCCCGTCGAACCGAATGCCGGGACAGTACGGCGGATTTCTCGGTTCGGTCTGCGATCCCTTTCTGCTGGACGGCGATCCTGCCGCCGAACGCTTCGATCCGCTCGGACTCAACGGCGGGGCAGGGCTGCCGATCGAACGGCTCTCGGATCGCCGGAGCCTGCTGGGAAGTCTCGATCGGGCCGCGCGGTGGCTCGATGCCGAGCGGGAGCGCGAGGGGAATCGCTTCGCGACCAGCGCCTACGAACTGCTCTCCGACGGCTCCTTCCGTCGCGCTCTCGATCTCTCGGAAGAGCCGAGCGCGATTCGGGATCGATACGGTCGGAACCGAGTCGGCCAGTCGTTCCTGCTCGCCCGTCGATTGGCCGAAGCCGGAGTGCGTTGGATCTCGTTCAACGAGTTCAATCAGAAGTGGGACACGCACGGCGATCTGCTCCCTCGCTATCGCCAGATCGTCCCGGAGATCGACCGAGCTTGGGCCGCCCTGGTGGAGGATCTCGCGTCACGAGGAATGCTCGATCGGACGATGCTGATGCTCGGCGGAGAGTTCGGACGGACCCCTCGGATCAACGACTTGGCAGGGCGCGATCACTGGCCGAACGCCTACTCGATCCTGATGGCGGGCGGAGGGATTCGCGGAGGGGCGGTNNGAGGGATTCGCGGAGGGGCAGTGCTCGGCGAAACCGATCGTCAGGGGGCCGAGGTGCTGTCGGGACGCGTGCTGCCGGCCGACGTGCTGGCGACGCTCTGGCAACATCTGGGCATACCGCCTCGCGCCGAACTGCGCGACCGACTCGATCGCCCGTTCCCGGTCTCCCAGGGACGCGTGCTCGACGAACTGCTCGGCGGAACGACCTGACGCAGTGAGGTTCGAGCCTCCAACGGGCATCAACGAAAACGGGGAAGCCGCTCGGCTTCCCCCGTTCGTGTTCGTTCGTCGATCGGTCGGCGTTCAGCCGTGATTCTCGTCCATGCCGAGCCGCATGAAGAGTTCCTGGAACCGCTCGTGGAACTCCTCGCTGGACGAGTGAACATGCTCCGCTTCGGTGACGAAGCGGACCGATTCGTCGCAGCCGATCCGGTTGCGTTCCAGACGATGCTCGAAGGTCTCGAGCGGGCTGCCGTAGACGATCAGCAGCTTATGCTCGTCGAACTGCACTTCCTGCGGGGTGTTCGGGTTGAGGACGGCAATCCCCGTACAACCGTCATGAAGCAGCAGATCCTCGAAGTCGTACAGGATGCTCTTCAGGACCGGCATGTCGATATGTTCGCGATACAGGTCGACATGCCCCCCTCCGGCCGGATCGTGACTCGTTTCGAGCACGACATCGACGACCTGCCCGAGCGGCTCGATCAGGTCCATGAAGGTGTCGAACAGGAGTTCCTTCGAGGCGGCAGCCATCAGGACCGGCACGCGCGAACGGGTTTCCTCGTCGACATAGACGTCATGACGATAGGCCTGGCGCGGCCGTACCTTCAGGTCGTACGACGGACGGATCGCATCGGTCAGATCGAAATCGCCGTACCGCGACACGCCGAGATGCGTCTCGAGCTCCTCGTCCGACAGGAGATCGAAGCTGCTCGTCGGGACTGCCTGAGTGGCGCCTTCGTGGAAGACGTTACGGAAGAACTTCTTCAGGAATCCCATCGTGGAACCTCGGGCAGTCGCGGTTGGGGCGGCAGGACGAAGACTTCGACGTCTCGATCCGCGTCCCCGCGTCTCGAGTTTCGGAACCCTACGTCACGTCGAAGTGCTCGAGGGCGCGCGCCCCGAGCGGGGTTCCGAATCGCTCGCTCGGACCGCATCGGAGACGCTTCCCGATCCCTACCGCTTCGCCGATCGGCAGCGGCAAGGTCCCGGCGAGGGAACGAGAAGACGTCCGGAAGCCCCGGTCCGTCGGACAGAAGGTCGAACCGCGCCGCGGGGCGAGGTCAACGAACCCGAGAAGATCGCTCTGACCGAATCGTGCGTCGGGAGCGCGACAGGCAGACCGGGTCGATCGGGGCGATCCTGCCGATCCGGTCGGGACGCCTCGCCGGAGCATCTGAAGGCGTCGTTGCGGCTT
>DMPQ01000475.1:3743-8338 GCA_003455945.1 Planctomycetaceae bacterium | reverse complement strand
CAGCCCGTAGCGCCAAGCGCAGGGGTCCTTGGTGGACGGGCCCACGGAAAAGGCTGCGACCGAGGGCGGTCGCACTACGCCGAGCGCGTGGGCCCGCGTCGTCCCCGACGCGCGGCCGTGCGACATCGAGTGTTCGAGACACTCCCGAGCGCGATTCGTGTCGATGTCACACACGCCCTCGGCTCAAGACGAGCCGGGGCCACGACGCCATCGTTTCCCCGCAATCAGAACAGCGGATAAAGGAACGGTGCGAGGACCGAGTTGGCGGCCAGCACCACCAGCAGTCCGAAGACGACCAGCGACAGGGCGATCGGGATCAGCCACCAGCGCTTGTTGGTGACCAGGAAGTCCCAGAACTCGCGCACGATGCTGACCGGCGCCTCGGCCGCTTCGGACTCGAAGTCACCGTCGTCCGCTCGTGCATCGGTTCGGTCGTCGTCGGACATCGTCGCCCAGTCGGCGGGAGAAGGTCGAGCCGCGCGACGGCTCGTCAGAACGGATCGAAGTACGAGCGGGGATCGGATCGCCCGGAGATCGGTTCCCAATAGCTCTCCCGATCCGGCTCGAATCGCCGTCGCATCGGATCATATCCCAGCAGGCGGCGGAAGCAACCGATCGGCGTGATCACTCCGAACCAGATCACGGCGAGTGCCGCGTGCGAGACGACCCAACCGATCGGCCAGGTGAGCGTCGCCAGAAGGCGATACGCTCCGTCGATCGCGCGCGGCGAGACGAGCGACGCGAGCGGCAGCCCGATCGCAGGAAGCGCCAGCGCGATCGAGACGATCGTCCGATCGTGACGCCATCCCTGCCAGATCGCGGCGCCGCCGAAAAGCGTCATCCATGCGAGCAGAAAGACCAGCCGCTCGCGCGTCTCCAGCCGCTGCTTGATTTCGATCAGAGCCATCGACGTGCGTTGCTCCCGAGTGGGGCGGCCGAAACGGCGAATGCGATCAATCGAGTCCGAACGAAGCGAGGTGCCGGCGGCGTTCCTCGTCGCTGCGCGGCGCCTGGCGCTCCCGCTCGATCCAATGATCGCCGACGATCAGCAGATCGATCTCGGTTGCGCGAAAACAGCGATAGGCATCGGCCGCCGTCGCCACGATCGGTTCGCCTCGGACATTGAAGCTGGTGTTGATCAGGATCGGACAGCCGGTCTGTCGCTCGAACGATTCGAGCAGCGTTCTCAGTCGCCCATGCCGCTCGGCATCGACCGTCTGGAGACGCGCCGAGTGATCGACNNTTCGATTCGGCGACCGGCGCGACGATCAGCATGTAGGGGCTCTCCGCATCGGCCGGAAAGTCGAACCAGTCGCTGGCCCGTTCGCGAAGCACCACCGGTGCGAACGGCCGAAACGACTCGCGATACTTGATCTTCAGGTTCATGACGCTCTGCATCTCGGGGCGCCGCGCATCGCCCAGGATGCTGCGCGATCCGAGTGCTCGGGGACCGAACTCCATCCGCCCCTGCACCCAGCCGACGACCTTTCCGTCGGCCAGCGCCCGAGCGGCTCGGTCGCAGAGCTCCTGCGGATCCTCGATCGTCTCGAAGACCGCTCCCGCCGCGCGCAGTTCGTCGGCCGCCGTTCGACGATCGATCGCCGGACCGAGGAGCGAGCCGTGCTGCGCATCGCGTCCGAACGGCTCCGCATCGAGCGACTCGTGCCCACCCTGAGAGCGCGGTCGCTTCAGCAGCTGGTGATGCACGAACCAGGCGGCGCCGAGCGCCCCTCCGGCATCTCCGGCAGCCGGCTGGACCCAGATCCGTCGGAACGGCCCTTCGCGCAGCAGTCGACCGTTCGCGACGCAGTTCAGCGCGACTCCGCCCGCCAGGCAAAGATCGTCGCAACCGGTCAGACGATGCGCATGACGAGCCATGCGGAGCATCACCTCTTCGGTCACCACCTGAATCGACGCGGCCAGATCCATCTCGCGCTCGGTCACCGGCGATTCGGGCAGGCGGCGCGGACCGCCGAACAGTCGATCGAACTTCGCCGAGGTCATCGTCAGGCCGTGCGTGTAGACGAAGCAGCTCAGGTCCAGACGAAAGCTGCCGTCTTCGCGCAGGTCGATCAGATGCCGCCGAATCGTCTCGGCATACCGCGGCTCGCCGTACGGCGCGAGCCCCATCAGCTTGTACTCGCCGCTGTCGACCTTGAAGCCGCAGTAGTAGGTGAAGGCGGAGTAGAGCAGTCCGAGCGAATGCGGAAAGCGGAGCTGCGAGATCAGATCCAGACGCCCCCCTTCGCCGCGCCCGATCGTCGCCGTCGCCCACTCGCCGACGCCGTCGACCGTCAGGATCGCAGCGCGTCGGAACGGCGAAGGGAAGAATGCGCTCGCCGCATGCGACTCGTGATGACTGGGCCAGATGATCCGCTTGCGATAGGCGTTGCCCAGGCCGTTGCGGATCGCGCGGCCGACGAAAAGCTTCTGGCGGAGCCAGAGAGGCATCGCGCGGACGAACGGAACGAAACCGCGCGGCGCAAAGGCCTGATACGTCTCGAGCAGACGCTCGAACTTCAGCAGCGGCTTCTCGTAGAACGCGACGTGATCGAGATCTGCAGCCGTCAGCCCCGCCTCGTTCAGGCAGTAGCGGATCGCCCCCTCGGGAAACCGCGAGTCGTGCTTGACTCGGCTGAAGCGTTCCTCCTGAGCGGCTGCCACGACCCGACCGTCGACCAGCAACGCGGCGGCCGAGTCGTGATAGAAGGCCGAGATGCCGAGAATGCTCGTCATGCGGTTCGCGAGGCGCTGCGGTGGAGAGCGGAATCAGACGCGCGAGAGGTCACGGATGCAGATCGGTCTCGGGGTACTTCGTCCTCCATTCCTTCCACGTCATCCGCTCGTACGGCAATGCCGGCAACGGACTCGCCTCGTCCTCCTGAAACCAGGTCGTCTCGCCGTACTTCAGCTCCAGTCGACCTTGTCGAAATCCGGCGAGCCAGAGATCGATCGGTTCGCTCCCCTCCCCTCGGAACGCCCGAACGCAATCGGTCCGATCGCAATAGGTGACCGAAACCGGGATGCCCCCGATCCGATCGTTGAGCACATGCTCGACCGGTCGAGACATCGATGCGACCGAGTAGGCACGAGCCTGTCCGTCGATCACGATTCCGATCACCGGTGCATCGTCGGCCAACGTCGCCGCGGCAGCCGAGACGACTTTCGGGTCGATCATGCCGCGGATCATCATCGTCGTATCGGGGCGAGACATCCGCTCGAACTCGGCCAACTGCTCGGCCGCCTGAGCCTCCTTCAGCGCCCGCTCGCGCCGGCTCGCTTCGGATTCGCCGCAGCCGACGAGCAGCAGCGCGGCGAGCGCCGTGACGAGCGGAACCGCAGCCGGAACGAGAGCCGAACGACACCGCGACGACGTTGTCGATCTTCGAGCGACCATCCGACTCACTCCCGTACCGAGCATTCGACCGCCCGGATCGAGACCGGACATCGGAACCATGATCGATGGTGGTGAGGTCGAACGACAGTCCCCGGTCGCATTGAATCGGTGTCGCCGCGGTGTGGCCCAAGCCGAGAGTGTGTGACGTCGACACGAATCGTGCTTCGGAGTGTTTCGAAGACTTGGTGTCGCACGGCCGCGCGTCGGNNCGTGGCCGAGGCAAGGCTTCGTTCCGCTACTGGAGAAGCCTCGCAGCGGGAATGGAGTCGAAGTCCACCCGACCTCGGGCACGGAGTGCCCGGGGCCACTTTCATCGTGCGACCGCCCTCGGTCGCAGCTTTTGCCGTGGGCCCTGCCCCTCGGTGGTCGACGCGAATCCCAGGATCGGCCACGAAGTACCCCTTGCTGACGCGGCGGGCTGGGAGGCTCGGGGAACCCCTTGCTGACGCGGCGGGNNTGCTGACGCGGCGGGCTGGAGGGGTCGTCGACCGGTTCGTACCTGGCGTAGCCCGAGTCGTCTCAGGCCAGACGCTCCAGCCAGCGATCCGCTTCGGTCAGATCGGCGAGCCAGAGATCGGGGCCGGTCGCCTGCAGCACGTGCGGTTCGATCCCTCCGGTGCCGACGGCAAGCACCCGAGCTCCGATCGCTCGACCGCAACGGACGTCGGCCGGCGTGTCGCCGATCACCCAGAGTCGCTCGTTCGGGATCGGTCCGAGCTCCGCTTCGACCGTGCGCCGAGCCTGCCGTGCGACATCGTCTCGATCGGGATGATGATCGNNGTCGTCCCGTTCACCCAGTCGATCGAGCAGTGGCTCGACCCCCGGGAGAACTTCGCCCGGCGACTTCGGCAGTTCCTCGGCCAGGATCTCGAGATAGGCCGCCAAGAACCGTTCCCAGTTCGACTCGTCGTTCGGGAGACCGTGGAGCGCAAACAGATCGCGCGCGATGCCTCGATCGGTGCAGCCGTGGAGCGGCACCCCTTGCGGATCGGGAATGCCGAAGGCACGCGTCATGGCGATCGTCGTCGCTCGTGCACCCGCTCCGCCGGATCGGATCAGCGTCCCGTCGATATCGAACAGCAGGACAATCACGTCCGTCTCGCTCGTCGGTTCGAGGTCGGAAAAAGTGGGCTCGCAGCGTACCGCTCCGTCGACGAGCCAACCAGCCCGCCGCCTCAGCAAGGGGTTCCCCCCGTGT
>DMPQ01000475.1:0-3636 GCA_003455945.1 Planctomycetaceae bacterium | reverse complement strand
AAAGGCTGCGACCGAGGGCGGTCGCACTACGGGGCCCACGACGCTCACGGTTCGATGTCGTCCGGATCGGGATCGTCCGCATCGCGCTCTTCGGTTCCGTCCAGCGGCATCGCGTAGACTTCGCCGAACCAGCGCCCGAGGTCGATCGATCGGCAGCGATCCGAGCAGAACGGAATCGCTTCACTCAGCCTTCGGTAGAACGGTTGGCCGCAGGTCGGGCAGCGCAGCGTCACGTCCGTCATGTCGACCGCTCCCGTACGCCGGCTGCGCCTCGAACTCGCGTCAGTCCTTGGACTTCTTCGAGCTCTTAGGACTCTTCGCTTCGCCGGACGACTTCGACTCGCTCGACGACGATTTGGCTCCCTCGGAACCGCTCGACGAACCGGAGCTCCCCGAGTCCCCCTTGGACCCGCCGTCGGCCGCAGCCGCCTTGCGGTAGCCCTCGCTCCGATAGTCGGTCTGGTAGAAGCCCGAGCCCTTGAACATCACCGCCGCTCCGGTTCCGAACAGACGCCGAAGCTTCTTCTTCTTGCACTGCGGGCACTTGGTCAGCACGTCGGCGCTGATCGTCTGGAACTCCTCGAAACGATGGCCGCAGGCGTCGCATTCGTAGTCGTAGGTCGGCATGGCGATCGCTTCCTGTCGTGTCGTCGTGAAGAACGGACCGTTCGTCGAGCCTCGCGTCCCTTCTCGTTGCGGTTCAGCGGCCCGTCGGGCCGGTCGAGACGAAGACCTGTGCGGGGCGGATGACCCGATCGTGCAGCCGGTACCCGACTCGCAGTTCGCGCGAGACGACGTTGGCGGCGTGCTCGTCGCTCGGCTCGGTCCGGAGCGCTTCGTGGAAGTTCGGATCGAACGCTTCGCCGACCGCCGGGATCGGTTCGCAATGATGATTGCGCAGGAGCTGATCGAGCTGCTGCGCGACCATGCGGACCCCTTCCACGACTCCGCCGTTCCCCTCGGCCGCACCGGCTGCGTCGATTGCCCGCTGCAGGTTGTCCTGCACGGCCAGCAGGTCGCGCAGCACGGGGAGTTCGGCATAGCGAGCCGCTTCTTCCGCCTCGCGTCGCATCCGCTTGCGGAAGTTGTCGAGTTCGGCGGCGATGCGGAACGCCCGCTCCTGAGCCTCGGCCACTTCGGCTCGCAACGTTTCGATGACGCTCGAATCGCTCTCGTTGCCGCCGGCGTTCGAGGTCGGATCGAGCGAATCGGCTTGCGTTTCTTCCTGACTCATTCCGTTCTCCTGCTGATCGTCGAGCGGCGATCGTGCCGGAAATCGTGCGGGCGATCGTCGCGATTCGTCGGTCGGCCGTCGCGGGACGGCGCGATGTCGTCAGGCATTACCGGGCCCTCAGGCATCACCGGTCACTCGGAGGTCGGCGCGAAATAGTCGCGGATCTTCTCGAGGAACGACTTGCGATGGGGCGAGACATGATCGTGTTCGAGTTCGGCCAGTTCGCGAAGGAGCTCTTCCTGGCGCGTCGAGAGCTTCTTGGGCGTCTCGATGTAGACCTCGACCTGCAGGTCGCCGCGTCGACCGGTCTGAGGGTCGGCGATCCCCTTGCCTCGCAGTCGGAAGACTTCGCTCGACTGGGTTCCGGCAGGGAGTTCGAGCGGGTGCGGACCTTCGAGCGTCGGCACCTCGATCGTCGCGCCGAGAGCGGCCTGAGGGTACGAGATCGGGAAGCGGACGAGCAGCTCCGAACCATCGCGCTGGAAGATCTTGTGCGGCTTGACGCGAACGAAGCAGTAACAGTCGCCGGGAGGGCCGCCGTTGGGACTCGGTTCCCCTTCGCCGCGAATCCGGATCCGCATCTCGTCGTCGATCCCCGCCGGGATCTGCACTTCGAGCGTGATCTGCTCGCGGACCGAGCCGCTGCCGCGGCATTCGGAGCACGGTTCGACGATGATCCGTCCGGCGCCGCGGCAGACCGAACAGGTCGTCTGCACTCGCAGGATCCCGGCGCTCTGCAGCACCTGGCCGTGACCGCCGCAATGACGGCACGTTTCGGGATGCGAACCGGGCTTCGAACCGTTACCGCCGCAGTTGGAACAGACCTTGTTCCGATTGATGCGGATCGACTTGCGGACCCCGGCCGCCGCTTCTTCGAGCGTCAGCGTGACGTCGGCGCGGATGTCGTTGCCGCGACGGACTCGATTGCCCCCTCGCCCGCGACCGAACAGGTCGCCGAAGAGACCGCCGCCGAACATCTCGCCGAACGCCTCGAAGATGTCTTCGGCCGATCCGTATTGCGGAACCTGGCCGTCGAGACCGGCGTGGCCGTACTGATCGTAGCGGGCGCGCTTCTGGGGATCCGACAGGATCTCGTACGCTTCGGCCCCTTCCTTGAAGCGCCGCGTCGCGTCCTCGTCCCCCGGATTGCGATCGGGGTGGTACTTCGTCGCGAGCTTGCGGTAGGCCGAGGCGATATCCCGTTCCGAGGCGTCTCGGGGGACCCCCAGGATCTCGTAGTAGTCGCGCTTGTCGGCCATGCTCGTCCCACGCTCCTCGGGAGCCATCTCTCGACGCACGCTCCGCCCGCGTCCGCTGTCGTGTCGCTCCCGAGACGACCTGCGCGTCGCGGCAAGGTCGGCCCGGAGAAGCCGCGGGGCACCAAAGGTCGAACCCCAGGTGCCCCGCGAATCATGCCTCGATCCCGCGGCGGCGCGGGACCGTCATCGGTCGATCAGGCGATCGCCCCTTCGACGCGACGCTTCTTCTTGTCGTCCTCGTCGAAGTTCGAGACCATCGCATCGGTCGTCAGCAGCAGGCCGGCGATGCTCGACGCGTTCCGCAGCGCGGTGCGGACCACCTTGACCGGATCGACGACGCCCGCCTTGAGCATGTCGCCGTACGAACCGGAGTTGGCGTCGTAGCCGAAGTTGCCGTCCTTCTGCAGGACCTCGTCGACGACGACCGAACCGTCGATGCCGCCGTTGTCCGCGATCTGCTTGAGCGGCGCCGAGAGAGCGTTCAGAACGATCTCGACACCGATCTTCTCGTCTCCCTTGGCCGACGAGCGAGCCTTCTCGACCGCCGCTCGGCAGCGCAGCAGCGCGACGCCGCCGCCCGGAAGGATCCCTTCCTCGACCGCCGCTCGCGTCGCATGAAGGGCGTCTTCAATCCGCGCCTTCTTCTGCTTCATGTCGGCTTCGGTCTCGGCTCCGACGCTAATCACGGCGACGCCCCCGGAGAGCTTCGCGAGCCGCTCCTGGAACTTCTCCTTGTCGTACTCGCTGTCGGTCTGCTCGATGTGCTTGCGGATCTGATCGACCCGAGCATCGATCTCCTTGCGCGAGCCGGCTCCCTCGACGATCGTCGTGTCGTTCTTGGTGACGCTGACGCGCTTGGCGGTTCCCAGCTGCTCGAGCTTGACGTTCTCGAGCTTGATCCCCAGGTCCTCGCTGATCAGCGTGCCGCCGGTCAGCACGGCGATGTCGCCGAGCATCGCCTTGCGACGGTCGCCGAAGCCNNTTCTTCTCGAAGATCAGGATGTACGGGTTCGCCAACTCGCACTCCATCTCGGAGGGCTTGTTGATGAAGTACGGCGAGACGTACCCCTTGTCGAACTGCATGCCGTCGACGTACTCGACGCGAGTGTCGGTCGTCTTTCCTTCCTCGACCGTGATCACGCC
>DMPQ01000121.1 GCA_003455945.1 Planctomycetaceae bacterium | reverse complement strand
TGATGAAGCCGCGGAACACGGGGACCCCTTGCTGACGCGGCGGGCTGGGAGTCACGGAGGGAACACGCCGGTTGCTGCGCGTCGTGACTGGCCCAACCAGCCCGAAGCGAAGCGCCGGGATCAGCCTCGTCAGCGACCGCGGGTCGTGATGAAACCGCGGAACACGGGGGACCCCTGCGCTTGGCGCTACGGGCTGGGAGACACGGGGACCCCTTGCTGACGCGGCGGGCTGGGAGACACGGCGGGGACCGGCGCGGTACTGCGCTCGCGCGAGCGCTCAGACCGCTTGGCGTCTCAGACGAGTTGCCATGGGGTGAGCGGAGAGCGGGCGGTGATTCTCGAGTCCGACGACTCGCAGTTCGAGTCCCGCGCCGCGGAAGTCCCCTTCGAGCTCGTGCAGCTTCTCCATCACCGAATGATCGACCAGACGGGTACCGGACAGGTCGAGCGTCACGTTGCGGTGTGCCTGGAGACCGACCTTTTCCAGTCGACGGCGAAGGATCAGCCAGTTGCTGAAGACGGCCGACTGATCCGCGACGACGAGCACCTCCGATTCGTCGACCGCGCGGGCATCGAGCGACGGCCAGAAGAGCGAGCGGAACGAGACGCCGGTCGCCAGATGAATGGCGAACTCGATGCCGATCCCGATCAGGATGCCGACCAGCAGATCGGTCAGCAGAACGGCGACGAGCGTTCCGACGAAGATCGTCAGCTGCTCGACGCCGACCTTGTAGACGTGCAGGAACTCGTTCGGGGATGCGAGCCGGAAGCCGGTGAAGATCAGCATCGACGCCAGCGCGGCGTTCGGAATGCGGTGGATCACCATCGGGATCGAGGCGACGCAGACCAGCAGGAACAGGCCGTGCCAGAAGTTGCCGAACCGCGTGCGGGCGCCGTTGTCGATGTTCGCGCGACTCCGCACGATCTCCGAGATCATCGGCAAGCCGCCAAGGCACGAGGCGACCGTATTCGCCGCTCCGACCGCCAGCACGTCGCGGTTCAGATCGGTCTTCCGCTTCCAGGGATCGATCATGTCGACCGCCTTGGCACTGAGCAGCGACTCGAGCGTCCCGATCACGGCGAACATCCCGATCCAGTACCAACCGGCTCGCGTCGCGAGCGCGTCGAACGACGGGAACGTGATGGCCGAGAAGATGCCGAGCGGTTCGGGATCGAGATTCACCAGACTCTTCTCGGTAAGCGAGAAGGTCTGTCCGCCGAAGACATAGTCGTGCGGCTTATCGAGCCCGAGCAGCAGCGACGCCGGGATGGCGAACAGCAGGACGATCAGCTGCGGAGGAACTCGCTTCAGCACCGCGAATCGTCTCGCGAGCGGCGCGTGCAGGAACATGATCAGCAGACTGATGCCGCCGATCGCGGCGATGACCGGGTTGAGTCCGAGCAGGACCTGCGGGAGCCGCTCGATCAGCTCGATCGGCTCCCCCTTGTTGTTGTCGAAGCCGACGGCGATCGGCACCTGCTTCAGGATGATGATGACGCCGATCGCGGCGAGCATGCCGTGGACCGCCGAGGCCGGAAAATAGTCACTCAGAGCGCCGCCGCGGAGCAGCGCGAAGCCGACCTGCAGCAGGCCGGCGACGAGACCGATTCCGAGGACCGCCTGGTAGGCCCGAGCGTCGCCGAACAGCTCCCGCATCTCGGTCATCGCGCCGAGCGTGATCAGGATCAGGCCGGCCGCCGGTCCCTAGATCGTCAGCTCCGAGTTGCTGATGAAGGTCGTCACGATCGCGCCGACGATCGCGGTGATCAGACCGGCGATCGGCGGATAGCCAGATGCCGAAGCGATCGCCAGGCAGAGCGGCAGGGCGATCAGAAAGACCAGGAATCCGGCTCTCAGGTCCTGCTGCCAATGGCGGACCAGGCCGGAGGGATTTCCGCGAGGGACGTCACCGACGGAAGAATCGGCAGGCGAAGTCATCTGAAGCGTCTCGATGGTTGCCGTCCGGCTCGGACGGCGTAGAGGTGACATCCGGTTCGGGAATCGAAATCCGCGTCACCGAGTCACCTTACCCGGGAATCGTATCGAATCTAGGCCGAGATCCCCTAGAGGTCAGGTCGCTTACAATGTCGACAGCCCCTCGCGCAGGCCGCCCGAAAAGGACGATCCTGTTCCGCATCGGAGCGGTCGACGAACGGCCGAACACGAAATCCGTGACCGGAGATCGATGACTTGAACATCCTGCTGATCGAGGACGATCCGGCGATCGGGCGAGCGGTGAAACGGGGGCTCGACGAGGCGGGGCACCGCTGCCTGTGGGCGTCCGATGCCGACGCGGCGCGCGAGTTCCGGGGGCATGAGACGTTCGACGTGATCCTGCTCGACCGGATGCTCCCCGGCGAGAGCGGCGATCAGTTCCTCAGGCGTCTGAGAGCCGAAGGATCGCACTGCCCCGTCATCGTCCTGACCGCACGAGGCACGGTCGAGGATCGGGTCGAGGGGCTCGAGAACGGCGCCGACGACTATCTGGTCAAGCCGTTCGCGATGGCCGAACTGCTCGCGCGGATCGCCGCCGTCGCCCGCCGCAGTGCCCACCGCCCGACCACGTCGCTCGACTGGGGCTCGCTCTCGCTCGATCTCAGTTCGCGACGGGTCGCCGACGGCTCTCGAACGATCGACCTGACGCCGACCGAGTTCACCCTGCTCGAACTCCTGATGCGCCATCAGGGGCAGGTGGTGACTCGCAAGATGATGTGCGAACATGTCTGGGGCTTCGAGTGGGACGGGCCGACCAACGTGATCGAAGTGCACGTCAACCGACTTCGCAAGAAGCTCGATCGGGATCGCGCCGAATCGGTGATCCGGACGATCCGAGGACGAGGCTATGCGCTGGCGACCGTCGACTAATCTGCTGCGCACGCTCCGCTTTCGCCTGACGCTCTGGAACTCGTTCGTCGTCCTCGTCGTCGGCGTCGCCGTCCTCGCCGCCCTGCGGCTCGGAATCCGCTACACGCTGGTCGCCGAAGNNAGCCGACGCGACGCTGCGCGACGAGACGCAGGTGCTGGCGCTCGCCATCGATCAGCTCCATCCCGATCGCGAGGCGCTGATCGACGAACTGGAGCGGGTCTTTCAGGGGCATCGCGACAACGACTGGTTCGTCGAACTGGTCGATCCGAACGGCGCGACGGTCTACCGGTCGATCAACGTTCCCGATCTCTCCGGTCTCGGAACCCTACCGATCCAGGACAAGCCCGCCTTCGGCTACGTCGGCTCGCATCGCATCGTGGTGCGGCGTCTGATCGGCGGCTCCTCGACCGACTATCTGCTCCGACTGGGCATGTCGCTGGACTACGTCGAGCGGGACGTCAATCGACTGACTCGGGGCATGCTGCCGGTCATCATCGTGCTGATCGTCGCGGCGCCGCTCGGCGGTTACCTGCTGGCGCGTCAGGCGACGGCGCCGATCCGATCGATCATCGACACGACGCATCGGCTGCGCCCCAGTCGCCTGCGCGAACGGTTGGCGCTGCGCGGCACCGGCGACGAACTCGATCAGCTCAGCGACACCATCAACCGGTTCCTGGACGTCATCGCCGGGTACGTGCAGCAGCACGAGGAGTTCGTCGGCAACGCGGCGCACGAGCTCCGCTCGCCGCTGGCCGCCATCCGGACCGGAGTCGATGTCGGCCTTTCCCAGCCCCGTTCCGAGGAGGAGTACGTCGAGCTGCTCGAACAGGTCGCCGACGAATGCTCGCGTCTCGATCACCTGGTCAACCAGCTCCTCTGCCTGGCCGAGAACGATGCGGGAGGAGGAAAGGTGGCGATCGAGCCGGTCGAACTCTCGGGGATCGTGAGCCGCTGCGTCGACGTCTTCGAGGCGCTCGCCGAAGAACGCGAGATCCGCCTGGAACTCGCCCTCTCCGAGATGCGAGTCGCGGCCGAACCGAATCGTCTCCGACAGGTCGTCGTCAACCTGTTGGACAATGCGCTGAAGTTCACGCCGAGCGGCGGGAAAGTCGCGGTGCGACTGTCGGTTTCGTCCGACGGCCGCTTTGCCCGACTGGAAGTCGAGGACGACGGCTGCGGGATCGCTCCCGAGGATCTGCCCCGTCTGTTCGAACGGTTCTTTCGCGCCGAGCGATCGCGAGCCCGGTGTCCCGGCATCGGCGGCACCGGACTCGGCCTGAGCATCTGTCAGCGGATCGTCGAACGCTTCGGCGGCCGCATCTCGGTCCGCAGCCCCGCTCACACGCCTCCGAACGACGGCAATCCGGGGACCTGCGTGATCGTCGAATGGCCCTTGGCTCTTGCCGGTTCGCTCACCCCAAGCGACATCGTCTGAATCGATCCGTTCCGAGCCGCTTCGGCGTTCGAGGTTCGCAGCCCGCGACTCGGACGGACGATCAGGGGGTCGGTCACTTGGCCGTTGCACCGAGCGGAGCGCGGCGGAAGCGGAAGTTCCCTTCTTCGATCTTTCCGGCGCTCTTCATCGCCAGGTGGATCGTCAGTCGTTCGCCGTCCGGATCGGGGCGGAAGCTCAGCCCCTCGAAGTCGATGCGCCCATCGCTCTGCCCGACCCAACGAAACTCGACCGAGTCGGACTTCTCTTCCCAGCCGACGAAATCCTTGCCGAAGTGCTTCACGCGGAGCTTCAGCGAGCCCTGATCCTCGACCAGCGTCATCAGTTCGTAGAAGACGACCTTCCCCTCGCTGACGAACCGGAACATTCCCATCATCTGGCCGTCCTGCGGTTCGGCCCAGATCTCTTCCACCTCGCCGCCGAGCCCTTCGCCGACCCAGCGACCGGCCAACCAGCGCATCGCTTCGATCGACTCCGGCGGCGAACTGGCTCCGTCAGCCAATCGCAACGTGTTCTCGGTCTGACTGACCGGCTCGTCCGCCGCTGCAGACGACGGCGAAACCGACGGGACCGACAGCAGCGCGGCGAGAAGGATCGTCGACGTGCGCGCGAAACGAATGACGGAAGAGACGGACATGATCGGAGGCTCCAGGAAGCTTGCATCGACCGTGAGACGCCGCAGTCTCGTCGCGACTCGCCAAGGACGCAAGTCGTCAGGAAAGGCGATCGGATCGGTTCTCATCGCTGCGGAACATGGCGCCGGACGACCTCCAGCAGCGGCCCATGGAGCGGGCCGTTCGAGGCGAGAACGGTGCTGCGGCCGATCCCGAGCTCGCCGCCGAAGCAGTCTCCGATCCGCCCTCCCGCCTCGGTCAGGATCAGTCGCGCCGCACCGAAGTCCCACGGCGCCAGTTCGAACTCGAAGAAGCCGTCGAGCGCTCCCGAGGCGACGTAGCAGAGATCGAGCGACGCGGCTCCGAAGCGGCGGATGCCGTGGATCTTGGCTCGAAACAGATCGCCGATCGTCGCGAGCGTCGCTTCCATCATGGCGCCGCGATCGTAGAAGAAGCCGCACCCGACGAGGGCCTGATCCAGGCGTTCCGCATTCGAGACGCGAAGCGACCGGACCGCACGATTCCCGTTACGCCCTCGCGTCTCGGCGAACGAGCCCCCTCCCGCTTCGGCCCAGTACCATTCGTCCCGAGTCGGCTGATGGACGACGCCGCAGTGAGGGCGTCCCTGTCGGTAGTAGCCGATGGAGACGGCGAACTGCTCCAGGCCATGCGCGTAGTTGTTCGTTCCGTCGAGCGGATCGATCACCCAGAGATCGGGGGCATCGAGATCGGCTTGCGACAGCTCTTCCCCCAGGATCGCGTGCGTCGGAAAGGCCCGTCGGATCGTCTCGGCGATCGCCCGCTCGCTCGCCAGATCGACCTCGGTCACCAGGTTGAAGCTCTCCTTCCCCGAGATCTGCAGTTCGCCGCGAAACTTCTGGGCGATGATCGCTCCGGCTTCACGCGCGGCCTGTCGTGCGACGGTCAGTTCGGGAGAAGACACGTGGGCGAGACTCCGTGAGTCGAGGTGAGTCGGTTCGGTCCCTGATTCTGGTGCATCGATCGCGGTCGGCCCAGTGGAGAGGGAGCGTGCGGTGCGCGACGCGGTGCCGCTTTCGCGAGACGCGTCGCAGGACTGACGGCGAACCCGTCTGTTCGACCTCCCAAGAAACGACTCGAGGCCGCCTGGCGAGCAGACGGCCTCGATCGTTGCTTCTCTGTCGAGCTCAGGTCGAACCGATCAGCGGATGCCGACCTGATTCGCCTCTTCCTCTTCCTGGATGATGATCCGCGGAGTGACCATCATCATCAGGCTCTGCGAAGTCCGTCCGATACCGACGTTCTTGAACAGTCGGTTGACGAAGGGGAGCTTGCTGAGCATCGGAACGCCTCGCTCGTTGCGACCTTCCTGGAGCCGCTTGATGCCGCCCAGGAGGATCGTGCCGCCGTCCGGAACGTTGACCGTGGTGTTGATCGACGTGCTGGCGAAGGTCGGGAGCTGGACGGTCGAACCGGTCCGTCGCACCTCGGCTCCGTCCGTGATCGTCCGATCCGGATCGGTCGGGTCGACCACCGCGGTACCGGTCGTCGTCGNNTCGTTCAGCACGATCACCACCGGCATCTGGGCGGCGGCAAAGTCGCCGACGACCGGGATGATGCCCGTGACGAACGGTCGCTGAGACGTGTCGTTGACGAAGGCGGTCTGACCGTTGAACAGCGTGACCTTCGGAGCCTGCAGGATGTTGGTCCGGGTATCACCCTGGGCCGCCTGCAGCAGCATGAAGACCTCGATGTCGCTCAGGATCGCGAAGCCGAAGTTCGCCGCCGTGTTGGCGTCGAAACCACCGAACTGCGGAACCGCCGAGCCGAAGCTGTTCTGGTCGAAGGTGAAGTCCAGGTCGCTGGTCGGCAGGAACTGACGACCGGTCGGAGCCTGCAGACCGAAGCTGCCTCGATCAGGCGGCGTGGTCAGCGTTCCCGGGTCGAGGCCGGTCTTGTCCTTCACGGCGAAGTCGAAGTCGACGCCGATCCGTTCGAAGAAGTCGTCCTGCAGCGTGATGAACCGGACTTCGATCGTGATCTGCAGATCCTGCAGCCGGCGGAGCTGATCGAGCAGGTCCTGGATCTGCTCGTGAACCTCCTGGCTCTGGTAGATCACCAGCGACAGGTTCGATTCGAACTCCTGCATACGGCCGGTGCCGCCGAGCTCTTCCCACGAATCCGGAGCGATCGTCCGCTGGATCAGTTCCATCAGCGGATCGANNATCAGCGGATCGAAGTCGGCCTGGATACCGCCACCCATGCCGGCAGGACCGCCGCCGAACATCGAGGGGGCCGAGCCGGTGCCGCCGAGCGGACCGCCGGGGAGCTGCTGGGCGAGGGCCTGTCCGGCGATCGAACCGGCAGGAGCCGCGTTGGCGAACATCCCTCCCGGATTGATCATGCCGGCCGGGCTGTTGCCGCCGGGACCGTAGCCGAGATTGGCATAGGCGTTGGCGAGTGCTCCCCCCAGACCCATGTTGTAGGTCGGGACGAAGTTCGGAATCGGCATCACGAGGTCACCGACATAGTAGGTGACCGGTTCGGCCTGACGGCTCTTCGCGTTCGGCGTCGTGATCCGGATGACGTCGTTGCGGACCTCGTAGGTCAGGTTCAGGTTCTCGAGCAGCAGCGTCAGGCCGCTCTCCATCATGATCGGCTGAGCCAGGTTGATCGACACCGGAGTATCGATCGTCACCGCCTCGTCCATCATCGCGGCGAGATCGTAGTGGACGTTGCAGCCGGCCGGAGCGGTGATGGCGTCGAGCGCCTCACGCAGCGGAACGTTCTCGAACTGCAGGTCGATCTTGACCGTCTTGAGAGCCGAGATGATCCGCAGCTCTTCGGCAGTCCGCTGACGCTCGCGTCCCATGCCCGAGCGGCTCGAGACCTGACGCCAGTTGTCGATCGAACCGAAGTCGATCGGATTGCGATCGTCGAACGGCACGCTCGACTCGTCGACGCTGGCGAGCGCTCCGAGCACCCCATCCTGCTTCTGCCGATTGAGCGACATCTGCTCGTTGAGGTTGCGGGCGTACTTCGCCTTCCAGATCATCGTCTGGACCACCGGCTCCTCGGGGGCGATGTCGTGCGCCTGGCGAGCCAGCACTTCGGCTTCCATGAACCGGTTCTGGTCCATCAGCGTGTTGAACTGCTCGACCAGATCGGCCAGCTGCTGCTCGACCTCGACGCGGCGCGCCCGCATCGCTTCGACGTCCGCCATCCGCTCGGCATTCGTCTCGGCGTTCTCGATGTCCGCCAGGTTGCGACGGATGTAGTTCTCGAGCTCGGCGATGTCGTTGTCCAGGCTGACCAGGAACTGACGCTTGGTCTGGTCGTCGATCGGCGCCTCGGCGATCCGGGCGCGGAGCTGGGCCAGGTGAGCCAGGCCGCCGCGCGGATCCTGCTGATCGACCATCCGCTCGGCGACACCTCGCTCGCGGTAGATCTCCTGAGCCAGCTTCTGACGCATCAGATCGGTCTGAGCGTCGAGCGCGGCCGCGCCACCGGGAGCCGGCAGCTGAGCCGGTTCCTGACCGAGACGGCCGTCGAACGGATTGCTGTTCCCCGCCGGCTGGACTCGCGAACGGTCCTGCGACGGGTCATAGATCGCGAGCATGCTCTGGTCGATCGCTCCCTGCAGCGACTGCGGGATCGACATGCCGCGAGCCTGCATGTCCTGGACGATCCGCTGCTCGAGCATCCGCGGCGTCATCTGCCCCGGAGCGAACGCGGAGTCCGGCACCTGCATGCCGACCGCTCGTCGAGCGAGCTGCAGCGCGGCGATCGGATCGCCGGATCGCATCGCTTCCTGAGCCTGAGCGACGAGCTGCGACGCCTGAGCGACCGCCTCCATCGCACCGCCGGCAGCGGCCGGCATCGGCGTCTGCATCGCCATCAGCTCTTCACGAGCCTGCTGAGTCGTGTAGGTCAGACCCGGACCGTTCGCCGGCATCCGAGCCACATGTTCCTCCGCCTTGCGGATCGCGAAGTCGGCCAGATCGGCCCGATTCTCGCGCATCGCCTGACGAGCGGTTTCGAGCCACTTCTCGGCCGCAGCTCGATCCGGGCGAGAGGTCCCCTGGAAAGCACCGCCGGTCGGAGCCTGCACGGCAACCACGGGGGCCTGCCAACTGCTGCGGACCCAGTGCGGCCCTTGCGTCGCGTACGCGCTGGAGCCGAACAGCCCGAACGCGAGCGACCCGATCAGATACTTCGCGGAGGTTCTCAACTCGACTCTCCTTCTTCGAGATGCTCGAAACCCTGGGGGACGCGGCTGAGTCGTCTTCGCGGCGATCGCCCGTACGGCTCGATCCTTCAAGCCGTATTGCTCGGTTCGCCATCGCCGACCGGACGACTTCGACGATCAGGTCTCGTCGAGCACGACCGGGGTTCGGCTCGGGCCGCTTTCGGGAACCTCCCGCCGCACGCGTGTTGCGAGCATGCAGCAGGCCGTCCGAGGTGTTCTGCGGAACGGGTTAATTAGGGGCCCCCGATCTGCCGGTCAAGGTCACTTGAACCGACTCGCAGGCCCTTCGTCTCGCGATCGCCGCACCTCGCAAGAGGCCTCGGCGATCGCTCCCATCCGGCGTCACCCGGCGTCCGATTCACCCGCGAGGGTCAGCGTGCTGACGCACCCTCGACGCGCGAACCGAACGACGGAATCCGCTAGAGCATTGATCGGCCGGAGCATCCGCAGCATTCATCAAATCGTTTCAAAGATTAAAGTTTCCCAGACGATTGCGACCCCTTCGAGCGTTGCGACCGTACGCGGCAAGAAGGGATTGCAGGCGAAGATGGAGAAGGCCGGAGTCGGTCCGATGAGCCGACTTTCGGCGATCGGCAGGTCGGCGATCGGTCGCTCTCCCGGCGGTCCCGACGAGAGCGCCGCGGCGATCCCTCGCCTACTCGCCTGTCGCTCGACGCCGCTCGGCAGATAGCGGATCCCCTTGGCCCACCGCACCGACTCGGCGGTCGGTTCGGGCCAATCGAAGCGCCCCCCCGCGGCCACGCTCATTCGCTCCGCCACCAGCGACCGCCCCGCACTCCGCTCCAGCACCTCGGCCCCGGCCGGATAGCGAGGATTGATCTCCAGGACCCAGGTGCGGCGGCGCTCCAGACGCAGATCGATGCCGAGAATCCCGTCGAAGCCGCTGTCGCGCACGGCACGTCGGGCGAACCGGAGCAGAGCCGCCTGACGCCATCGTTCGAACAGGATCGGTCCGTAGGAGGCGGAATAGCGAAAGGGGCCCGCTCCGAGCGCCGCGGCGCCGACCCACTGATACGTCGCGCCGATCCACCGGATGCGGCCACTGTCGGCGAGCAGCACGATCGAGGCGTCTCGACCGCCGACGCGCCGCTGCAGATAACTCGTCCCCCGGCATTCCGCCGGCAGCTCTTCCGCAGCCGCCCCCTCCCGAATCCCCTCCCCGCCCGCCGAGTCGGTCGACTTGATCAGCCAGTTCGACGGAGGGTCGTTCGGCGGATGAGCGAGGCTCCTCAGCGGCGGAACTCGCACGGTCGGCTCGGTCCCGCAGCGACTCAGTCGCCACGGATCGCGCAGAAGCCGTATCGCTCGGGCCGCATCACCGGATACGGCGGAAGCGGGGCGCCCGATCAGACGATCGAGNNACGAGGCGCAGCTCGATCGCCTCATCGAGCAGCGCCGCGGTGTCGGGGTAACGCTCGATCCCCCCGGTCCCTTGCCAGCAGGTCGGACGAGTGGCGGGATCGAGCCGCGCGACGGCGGCCGCGACCGACGCGGGGTCGAGTCGCTCGACCAGGACCACCTGCCGGCAGACTTCGCGCAGATCGGCATCGGCGAACAGATCGATCGCATCGACGACCAGCCCGGCGCGATACGCCGCGGTCGCCGCCGCTCGCACGCTGGCACCGACGATCAGGACCGCTCTCGGGAATCGCTCGGCCGCGTCGCGACTCACGCTCGGTGGCCGGCCGAGACGGTGGCAAGGGGGACGGGACGCGACGATTCGGCCGCTTCGGCACGAGAAAACCGAGGCGTTTCGCGTCGCGAGAGGGCTTCGCGGGGAGTTGGCATCGGGAGGCTCGTCGGGTACCTTCGGGGCTTCGTGTCATGAATCGAAACGAGACCCACCCAGGTTATCTGCGGAGATCGTCCCATGTCGATGTACATCGGTGAAGCCCTGGTCGGCGAAGGCAACGAGATCGCTCATATCGACCTGCTGATCGGCAGCAAGGACGGCCCCGTCGGCAACGCGTTCGCCAACGCCCTGTCGACTCAGAGCGAAGGTCACACCAACCTGCTGGCGGTCATCACGCCGAACGTCGCGGTGAAGCCGTCGACCGTGATGATCACCAAGGTGACGATCAAGGGGATGCGTCAGGCGGTCCAGATGTTCGGCCCGGCTCAGGCCGCCGTCGCCAAGGCGGTCGCCGACAGCGTCGCCGCCGGCGTGATCCCGCAGGATCAGTGCGAGAAGCTGGTCATCGTCTGCGGCGTCTTCATCCACCCGGCCGCCGCCGACGACAAGAAGATCTACGAGTACAACTACGCCGCGACCAAGGACGCGATCAGCAACGCGATGACCGGCAAGCCGAGCGCTGCCGAGATGCTCGCGAACAAGGATGCCGTCCATCCGTTCCGCGGCTTCTGATCGGACCGGACTCGATCGCGCGGCAGCCGCCGAGCACGCCGCGTGATCGTCGTTCCCCCTCTGATCTCCGATCGATGCACGACCCACGCGAGACCTCCGAGGCTCGGGTGGGTCGTTGCACGTTCTGCCCCAGAACCGACCGCTCGACTCGCTCCGGTTGCGGGCGTCGAGCTTGCCGGCTGACAGCCGCCGTTTTCCCGCTCCACGCTCGCTCTCGTGCGGCGAGCGTCTTAGCGAAACCGGTGCCGCACCGATCGCTCCCCTTCGCGAGGATCACTTCCCGATGTCTCGACCGACGATCCTGATCCAACTCGACGGCGACGAGCATGCCAGCGTCTTCGATGCGGTCGTCGCGACCGATGCCGGCGTCGATCGCCTGTTGCAGTACTCCCGAGTCGAAGCGACTCAGGTCCGCGATCTGGTGCATGGAGCGATGTTCACGCGCGGGCCGGCCGACCTCAAGTCGACCGCGATCTTCATCGGCGGAGCCAACGTCGCCAAGGGTGAGGAGCTGCTGCGACAGGTGGTCCGCTGCTTCTTCGGCCCGATGCGCGTCTCGGTGATGATGGACGCCAACGGCGCGAACACGACTGCAGCAGCGGCCGTCATTGCCGCCGGGCGTCATGTCGATCTCGCCGCCTCGACGGCCACCGTGCTCGCGGCGACCGGTCCGGTCGGTCAGCGAGTCGTCCGACTGCTGGCGGGACGAGGGGCTCAGGTCCGCGTCGCGTCGCGCGATCGCTCGCGAGCGGCGCTCGTCTGCGAGCTGATCGCCAAGGAGATTCCCGGTGCGCGGCTGACCCCACATTCGACCGACGGCGCGACGGCGACGGCCGAGGCGCTGCAGTCGAGTCAGGTGGTGATTGCGGCCGGCGCGGCCGGCATCGGTCTCGCCTCGGCCGCCGATCTCGCTCGCGCTGCCGACCTGCGCGTGGCGATCGACCTGAATGCCGTTCCTCCGCTCGGCCTCGAGGGGATCGAAGTGACCGATCGGGCGGTCGAGCGGAACGGCCGGATCGACTACGGTGCGATCGGCGTCGGCGGGACCAAGATGAAGATCCACAAGGCGGCGCTCCGGCGACTGTTCGAGTCGAACGATCAGGTGCTCGACGCCGAAGCGATCTACGCGATCGGCGCCGCGATCGACGGTCGCTGACGCGGCGGTCGCTGCGACCGAACCCGAACGCGGCGATGCAGGACAGCAAGGGGGAGGGCGATGGTCAACACGCTCTATCTGCCGGAACTGCGCGAGATGCTCGCGGAGAATCGCGAGGGAGAGCTGCGCGAGTTCTGCACGGCCCTCCATCCGGCTCGCACCGCCGAGTTCATGGAAGGACTGTCGACCGACGAGGCGTGGCGCGTGCTCGCCTTTGCCGATCCGTCGACTCGCGCGCAGATCTTCACCTACTTCGAGCATCATCGACAGCTCGAACTGATCGAGACGCAGGATCGGGATCAGGTCGCCGCGATCCTGTCGGAGCTGCCGTCGGACGATCGAGTCGACGTGCTGGCCGATGCCCCCAACGAGCTCGTCGAGGAGTTGCTCAAGCGGCTGCCGGCGGACGAACGGCGCGACATCCAGCGTCTGAGTCAGTATCCCGAGGGGACGGCCGGCGCGACGATGACGAGCGACTTCGCTCGCATCCCCGAGACGATGACGGTCAAGCAGGCGCTCGACGAGCTGGCTCGTCAGGCCGAATCGCTCGAGATGCTCTATTACCTGTACGTGCTCGACGAGGCGGGGCATCTGCGCGGCGTCGTGTCGACTCGGCAGCTGGTGGCGGCGATGCGCCGCCCGCTGACGCCGCTGACCGAGCTGATGGAGACGCAGCTCGTGTCGGTCCATGCGCTGGACGACCGCGAAGAAGTCGCTCAGCTCGTCGCACGCTACGACCTGTTGGCGGTTCCGGTGGTCGACGACCAGAACCGGATGGTCGGAATCGTGACGCACGACGACGTGCTCGACGTGCTGCAGGACGAGGCGGCTCGGGACGCCTATCAGAGTGCCGCCGTCGCGCCGCTCGAAGAGACCTATCTGCGGACGCCGCTGCTGATTCTCAGTTGGAAGCGCGGCATCTGGCTCGCGATCCTGTTCGTCTGTGCCTTGCTGACGGTGCTGGTGCTCGGCCGGTATGAAGACGATCTGCAGCGCTGGGCGTGGCTCGTCCCCTTTCTGCCGCTGATCATTTCCAGCGGAGGCAACTCGGGGAATCAGAGCGCGACCCTGGTGATCACGGCGCTCGGTCGGGGCGAGGTAAAGCTGAGCGACTGGGGGACCGTCGTCATCCGCGAGGTGGCGATGGGGCTGATCCTGGGGCTGGTGCTGAGCGCGATGGGAGTCGTCGTGTCGTTCCTCTTTGCGCCGGTCGGGATCGAGCGGTGGGTCATTCCGGTGACGCTGATCCTAGTCGTCGTCTCGGGAACGCTGACCGGCGCGACGCTCCCGCTGATCTTCGCCCGCCTGGGTTGGGATCCGGCGATCATGAGCAACCCATTCGTCGCGGGGATCGTCGACATTCTGGGGATCGTGATCTACATGACGGTCGCCTACCTGATCCTCGGCTCGGTCGGCGGCTGAAAGTACCGCGGCGACAGAAGACGCGTTCGCTCGAAACGCGTCGCCCCTACGTGGGCC
>DMPQ01000445.1:15003-15169 GCA_003455945.1 Planctomycetaceae bacterium | reverse complement strand
TGGCGACTCTCGCCGAACACACTACGTATCGGACGATCGTCGCGGAGCGACCGCGACGCGGCCGAGCGAACTGGCGCGACAAACCGTCGGCGATTCGGACGGCGGTACTGGGCAATCGACGTCGTGTCCGCAGTGCTCGCGGGAGAGCGCTGCTGCGGCGGCGAGG
>DMPQ01000445.1:0-14907 GCA_003455945.1 Planctomycetaceae bacterium | reverse complement strand
GCCGTCCGAACGACTCAGGACGTCCTTGCGCTGTGGCGTTCACGGCGTGAGGGAAATGACCGGAAACCAGCAATCTTCAACGGGCTGCTAGAGTTCTCCAATGATCGCCCCTTGTCGAGCAAGTCCGACGACAAACTGAATCGCGCGCCGTTCGCAGAGCGCGTGGCGGGGGTGCTGCGCGAACTGCCGAAGGGTGCGGGCCTGGTTATCGGCATTCATGGGCCGTGGGGCGATGGTAAGACGACAGTGCTGAATATGCTCCGAGCTGATTTAGACGCGAACGGCGCGACCGCCACAGTCGAGTTCAACCCGTGGCGGTTCACAGACGAGCCCGCGATGCTGGCGGGCTTTTTCCGTGTGCTTGCGGGAGTCATCCGCGCGAAGCTGACGACGAAGAGCGAGGAAATCGCAGGCTGGGTCGAGAGTATTGGGCGCTACGCCAGTGTCGTGGACGACCGTCTCGGTAAGGCTGGTGAACTTGCGGGGGCTAAAGCCGAGGCGAGCCTTGAAGACCTGCGCAGCCGGCTCTCGGAAGCACTCGCAAAGGCCGACAAGCGAATCGTCGTCCTCGTGGACGACATCGACCGCCTTGACAAGCATGAGACGCACACGCTGTTCCGGCTCATCAAGGCATGCGCCGACTTCCCGAACGTCTGCTACGTCCTCGCCTTTGACGACGTGGCCGTGGCCAAATCGCTTGGCGAGCGATACGGCGCGGGCGACGAGGCGTCGGGTCGGGCCTTCTTGGAGAAGATCATCCAAGTACCCCTCAAGCTGCCGGTGGCAATGAAGGAGGACTTGCGGTCGCTGTGCTTCCAGCAAGTTGATCAGGCGATCAGCGCGGCGGGGATTGAACTGACCAAGGAGGACGTCGGTGGATTCGTGTCTGGTTTCGATCGCGGCATTTCGATCAGGCTCGACACGCCGCGCGCGGCCAAGCGGTACGGGAACGGCTTGATGTTCGCCCTGCCGATGCTCAGGGGAGAGGCCAACATCGTAGACCTGCTCTTGATCGAGGCCATGCGGGCGTTCTACCCGGCGAGCTACGACATCATCAGGGCCAATCACGCCGAGTTCTCCGGCGTGGAGTCGGAGCACAGGCGACGAGGCAAAGATGGGCCGCGCGCCGCCGAGCTCTTGAAGCCGGTGATCGACGCACTGCCAACAGAGGAGCAAGAGGCGATCAAGTCGCTACTCGAAGGTCTATTTCCGAGGCTCGGCAGTGCGTACGGGGGCGGTGGATATGGAAGCGACTGGCTCGTGCCCTGGGCGAAGGCCAAGCGGATTTGTTCGCCGGACTACTGCCCCCGATTCTTCTCGTACAGCGTCCCCAAGAGCGACGTACGCGACTCGGAAATGGAGGAGTTGTACGCGAAGGCCGCCAAAGGACCGGCTTCCGAGGTTGGTGCAGACATCGTTTCCTACTTCACGGGCAACAAGGCCAAGCGGGTCATCGAGCGGATGCGGCAGCACGAAGAAAGCACATCGGCCGAGGCTGTGCCTTCGCTTTGCCTCGCGATCGCCGCAAACGCGAAGCACATCCCGAATCCCCCCTCTCTGTTCAGTTTCGCCGAGCCGGTGTCGCAGGCGGGCATCCTGATCTCGCACTTGATCCGACGGCTTCCCGCCGGGGAACCGAGAGTGACGCTGGCGAAACAGGTAATCGAGGTCGCTGATCCGCTCTGGTTCGGTGACGAGATTCTCCGCTGGCTCCACGTGACCGACGATGCCGATAAGGCCGACAGAAACACGCTGACGAAGGACGAGGTCAAGGGGGTCGGCAAAGCACTNNCAGCGCATCAAGGCTCGCGCGGCAGCTGGTGAACCGCTATTCAACGTGGACGTGTCGCAGGAGCAATCGCTGCTGTACGAGTGGTGGCGGATTGAAGGCCGTGATCCTGTGCAGGAACACCTTGCCTCTGTGTTCGCCATGGACTCGAAGAACATTGCACTGTTCTTGCAGGCAATGGCTCCGAGATCGTGGGGCGACGGCGATGTACTACCGCGTGTTGGCGAGCTTGATGGAAACCAACTCAAGAACATCAAGCTGATCTATGACCTCGACGCGCTCGCCCAACTCATTCGCCAGCACTTGCCGGGTGACTTCGAGAATCCGCAGTGGTTCCCGGACGGCAGCAAGCCCGTTGAACAGCGGCTGGCCGAGCAGTTCATGTTCGTCTACAACAAGTGGAACAACGACGGCGAACCATCGGATGCTGGCGGAAAGAGTGACGACGAACCCAATGAGATTGGATCCGCTGAAGCTGTTGACGAAGATCTGAACGATCAGGCCGCCGAACATGCCGATGCAGCGGACCGGCCTTCGGCCGGCCGCTGATCGGCAAAGCGTTATCCGTCTCATTCAAGGAAAGGCAGTGGCACGTGAGTCGATTCAGGTTTTCGATTAGGATGGCACTTTTTGCCACGGCAGTTTTTGCGTGCCTCCTTTACTTTTTCTTGGCCGAATACGAGTTTGTTACCACCGTCTCAACGACTTCAGCAGTCTCACCGGACGGAAGGTACACAATTCAGCTCGATCAAAAACAATACCGAAACATTAATCGTTCATGGAATACCGTCGAGCTGACACTTTTGAATCACGCACCAGCTACAAATATTGCGATGACGGCCTTTCATTTTCCGGGACTGCATTTTGATGCATCCGATGAGTTGCCTGACTACGCTAAACTGGGAAATTCCATAGTTTGGGATCCTGATTCGAATGGATGCGAATATCGAATCTCGAATCGAGAGAATGGCAAGCTTGTGTTTCAGAAGAATCGCTGGGAACTGATTGGCAAAGGGCGTTAACGTTTCGCCATACGAGATACTAAACTCNNCGTCGGTTCTGATGGCAGAGTCTTTCGCTCGCACTCGGTTATCGCGGACGGTGTCCTACATACAAAACGAACATGACACGATCCGATGATTTTAGCATTGCTACGAAGAGACAAATCGCCTCAAGGTCCGGGTACCTTTGTGCGTATCCCGATTGCTTTGCACCAACCTCAGGTCCTGCAGAGGACAGCGGCAAATCTGTCAATATAGGCGAAGCTGCACACATCACTGCGGCTCAACCCGGCGGTGCGCGCTACGACGCCACACTTACACCCGAACAACGGAAAGACGCTGATAACGGCATCTGGATGACNNAACACACGCGGCACTCATTGACAGAGATGAGACAAGATTCCCGACGAGCCTTGTAACCGATTGGAAATGGGCTGCGGAGGATCGCGCTCGAAAACTGCTAGGCAGGCCTGTAGGTTGTGCGAGTGGGAAACTTGCATCCGTTTCTCCGGCCACAAGACTTGGTGCGGAAGTGACCGTGGTCGTTGGAGAGGAATACTTTCCAATCACATACGAGTTCGATGCAGATGCCGAAGACGCGAAATTGTCGTGGTTCGTTAGCGCAATGGTAATACAGTTCGCGATCAGGAAGAACCACATGCTCAGGAATGCGATACTGGACCATCTGGTGGTAACCGTTAACGAGACAAAGCCAATTCCCAAGTATCAGCCGCTANNTAATGGGCGTGTACCCCGCGGAGACAGACCTCTTTTACGTTGAAATTGGACCAAACCCTGGCACGACACCGCGAGAGTTTCGCCCCACGAGATTCTATTACAAAGCCACTGATACCGAGCCGGAGAGACGAGAGTTTCCGCCCGCTATCGTCCTTGACGACGACACTCCGGCACAAGTTGCATTACGGCTGAACGCAGAATTGCCGGGAATGTACCTTGTGTCGATTGACGCATCCATCACCTCGGGAAGTGAACATGAAAGATTACCGGTGATGCCGCCGCAATGGATGATTTTTGAAAGATCTTCGGATGATTACGATCCTGAGTTCGGGGCATAACAATGGGTTGCAGACGAAGCCATCGATCAGCCGTTTTGACTCGCGTTGTGTCAACTGCTCGGGCTCGTTGCACCAGTCGTTAAGGGGCGGAAATGCCATCTGATGCAGGCTCGGTAGTTCTCGGTGTCGATCTGGACGGCGTCTGCGCTGACTTCTATGAGCGGATGCGACACATCGCTGCCGAGTGGCTCGAGAAGAACGTTGACGACCTTCCGAGAGAGGTCTCATACGGACTCCCCGAGTGGGGCATTGCAACGCCTGAGCAGTACTCCAGCCTCCATCGCTTCGCTGGTACACAAAGAGATCTCTTTAGCTCGGTCACGATGATACCAGGTGCACGGCGAGTGCTTCGTCAGTTGTCTACTGACGGGTATCGCATCCGAATCATTACGCACCGCCTGGTCATCCAGTACTTCCATGAGTTGGCAGTCAAACAGACCATCTCCTGGCTCGACAATAACGGCATTCCGTACTGGGATCTTTGCTTTATGAAGGAGAAGGACCAAGTCGGCGCAGACATTTACATCGAAGATGGGCCATTCAACGTCGAACGTTTGCGGGCGGCTGGTCACTACGCAATCTGCTTCTCGAACAGTACGAATTTGCACATTGCCGATCCACGGGCTGCTTCCTGGGACGAGGTTTACACGTTGGTAAAGGTGCGCACCGGCCCGCGCGGTACAAATTGATCGCCGGGCTTCGCGCCCCACGAAAGCCCAGCCAAAATCAACTGTTCAGCCGCTCGAGCTTCGTTGCGACAGGGGACCGATGGTGGCCTTCGCGGCCCGACACAACGCCAGAAGCCGTCTGTGCCCACGAGGGGCGCAGCTCGCGAGTGCCGCGTTGTCGCAGCTCGGCTGACGCGGTTCACGCCGTGCGGTGGGGCATCGAGCGAATCACGCCGCCGAGCTGACGTCGACGTTCTACTTCATCGATTTGAATCGCTGTCCACTCGAAAACATCGGCTTGTTGTCTCGTCGGTCAATGGTTTCAGCCGGCTTCAGCCGATCGAAGTCTTCGCCCAAGACCTTGTCCGGACGCGGCGTGCGTCGCTCATGGTGGGACGCTCTCTCGTTGAACGCGATGAGCCGTGGCGCATCTCTTGAAATTCAGAGCTACCCCGATATCGCCGCCTCGCGTAGCGTCTTCCACAGCTGCCGCTGCTTGCCCCAGTTTGGCGTCGCGGCGATCGGCCTCAGCTTTCCTTCGGTGATCTCCGCACGACCGCGGAATCGCTCGGGCAGAAAGAGGATCGCTTCCTGGAGATCGGGGGCCAGGTGCAGCAGGTTCATGATCTGCGTCAATCGCGCGCGGCTGACGTGCCCCATCCGCGCCAGCTCTGCTTGGTCCAACACCACACCGTCGCGGAGCAGGCCTTCGAGACGGATCGCCAGCGCCATCAGCCGCGCGACGCGGGGAACGCGGCCGCTGGGTGGCGATCGTTCCTCCCACGGGGCGATCGCCTTCCGCGTTCGGCGCCCTCGTCCGAACCGAATCTTCCGACGCACTTCGATCATGCGACCGCCTCCTCGAGCTGCTGCGTCAAACCACCGGCGAGCGAACGGATGCCGGCCGGGCGAAAACTGACCGCGACGCTCTCCGTCCTCGCGTCGTAGCTCACCCGTTCCACGAGCAGCTCGACGACTCGCGCTTGGGCCTGCGGTGCCAGACAGTTCCAGACACCGTCGAAATCACCGAGCGCCGCGATCACCTCCGCCTCGCTGACCAACTCACCTGCCGCTGCCGACCGCTCGTCGTCGAGTTCGGTCAGCCGACGTTCCGCTTGCCGGATCCGCTCCTCGACCGCCGACACCTCGTCGTCGCGGAGGCCTGTCGCAGCGAGTTCGATCAGCCGCGACCGGGCGTCGTTCAGCTCGCGGCGCTGCCTGGATCGCTCTTCCGTCAGCTCGACGATCCGCTGCTCCGACTGCCGCCGAGCCGCTGCGAGCGTCTCGAGCACGATCGTCGGGTCGCGGCCGATCGCCCGAATCTGATCGATCACGAACCGCTCGATCTCGCCGGCCGGCAGCGACGGCATCGGACAGGTCTGCCAGCCGCGCTGCTGCGCCTGCACACAGACGTAGTAGCGGTACAGCCGCTGCTTCTTGGTGGTGTAGGTGTGAGTCATGCCGCAACCGCACGCCTCGCAGCAGAGCAGGCCGCGAAGCAGGGCGTTGTGCTTGTTGCGCTTCGCGCGGCCGCCGGAGCGACCGTTGCGCCGCAGCAGCGTCTGCACCTTGGCGAACGTCTCCGAGTCGATGATCGGCGTCTGCTCCCCCTGATGCACCTCGTCCTTGTAGCGGATCTTGCCGACGTAGGCGATGTTCGTCAGGAGCTGGTAGAGCACGCACTTGGTGAACGGCCGCCCGCCGCGCTCCGTGCCTCTTCTCGTGGTCCAGCGTTTGGTCCGCCAGTCCCGCGCGTTGAGCTCCTTGACCACGTCGAGCAGCGATTCCCGATCGAGGTACAGCGCGAAGATCGCTCGCACCCGCTCCGCTTCGGCGGGATCGACGACCAGTTTGGTCTGGTCGACGCCGTAGCCGAGGACCGGCATCCCGCCCGCCCATTTCCCCTTGCGCCGCGCGGCGGCGATCTTGTCGCGGGTCCGCTCGCTGATCATCTCCCGCTCGAACTGCGCGAACGAGAGCAGGACGTTGAGCACCAATCGCCCCATCGACGACGCGGTGTTGAACGCCTGCGTCACGCTGACGAACGCCACGCGGTACCGGTCGAACGTCTCCATGATCCGAGCGAAGTCGAGCAGGCTGCGACTGAGCCGGTCGACCTTGTAGACCACCACGCAGTCGACCTTGCCCGCTTCGATGTCGGCCAGCAACCGACGCAGCGCCGGTCGGTCCATGTTCGCGCCGGTGTAGCCGCCGTCGTCGTACCGCGTGTCCAGTCGCCGCCAGCCCTCGTGCTGCTGGCTCCGTACGTACGCCTCGCCCGCGTCGCGCTGTGCATCGAGCGTGTTGTACTCCTGCTCGAGCCCTTCCTCGGTCGACTTGCGGGTGTAGATCGCGCAGCGGACGAGCGGCCGCTCCGGTTCCTTGCGACGAGTCATGCGTTCTCTCCTGCGCTGCGCAGGCCGAAGAAATGAAAGCCGTTCCAGTGCTTGCCGGTCGCCGCCTTGGCGACCGCGGACAGCGACCGATACCGCTCCCCTTCGAACTCGAAGCCGTCGGCGAGCACCCTCGCGCGAACGGTTCGCCCCTTGTACTCCCGCACCAGCAACGCGCCGGGGAGCGGGAGGCGATGGTCGCCGGTCAGGCGGACACCTCCGGTCACGCTCGGAGCGGCGGCCGACGCCTTGGGAGTCCGCGGCGGCGTCACCCGCAGGTAGGCATCGTCGGCCAGTTCCGCCGCCCGCTGCCGTGCCCGCTCCGACAGTCCTCCTTCGACATTCGCCTGCATCCGCCAGGCGATCCGCTTGATGAGCCACGGCTTGTTGCGGCCGTTGGTCGATTCGCCGCAGACCTCGGCGAACTTCCGCCGCAGCTCGTCGACCGACATCCGCTCCATGGCCGAGACTTCCTTCGCGACATTCAGCATGCGTTTGCCTCCGGGTTTCGAGACCTCTCGCGAGCGTCAACTCGCACGGACACTGAGCCCGGTGGCGGGCCGAACCTCAAGGCCGGCGGAAGGGGATTCCGCCAGGTTCCGCGCGGCGGGAAGCGGGGGACCGGCCAGGCGGAGGAGCTGTCGCCGGCGCAGCACGGCGGCGGCCAGGAGTTCGACGAGTTCGCGGCGCCGCTGCGGCGGCTCGAGTTCGGACGGGGGAAGCGGACGGCGCATCGGGACCTCGCTCGGCGGTGACGGTCGGAGCATTCGCTTCCCGTCAACAACCCGGTCGCGCGACGACCTGACGGCCCTCGAATCCGGAAACGGTCGTGACCGCAGCGCGGTCGCGACCCGTTTCGGAAAGCCGAACGAAACAGCTTGTGCGATCGGCAAGGTCGACTATCATCGCCCGTCAGCACGCACTGACAGGCATCAGCCTTAATTCGAGAGCACCCAGGCATGGCGGCCGAGCGCAGATCGCGGGGGCGACCACCGGTTCCGGACCTCACCGAGCCGCAGCGGAAGGCGTTGCAGACGCTGCGGGACTTCATCGCGCAGCGGAAATTCCCGCCGACGATGTCGGAACTCGGCGAACGACTCGGGGTGACCGCCGCCAGCGCCCACCAACTCGTCGGGCAGCTCGAACAGAAGGGCTACGTGACGCGCGAGCCGCGCAAGGCTCGCAGTCTGTCGGTCGTGCGCGAGCCGGAACATCGGCCGGAGCAGCTCGTGTCCGTGCCGCTCGTCGGCACGGTCGCGGCAGGTCCGGCGCTGCTCGCGGAAGACAACCATATCGGCGACGTGCTGGTCGACCGGTCGATCGCGGGGCGCGGACGATGTTTCGCGCTGCGCATCAACGGCGACAGCATGACCGGCGCGGGGATGAGGAACGGGGACGTCGTCATCGTTCGCCAGCAACCGGTGGCCGAAAGTGGCGAGATCGTGGTCGCGCTGCTCGACGGCGAGGCCACGACGAAGCGGCTGTGGATCCAAGGGGACCGGATCGAGCTGCGAGCCGAGAATCGACGGTACAAGCCGATCGAGATCGCGGCCGACGCGGAGTTCCGCATCGTCGGAAAGGTGGTGGCAATCAGAAGCGATGGCACGAAGTGAGAACCATGATGACGCGACCGTTTTCGATTCCGACCGTCCTGAGGATGGTCCCCCCGGATCTGATGAAATCGTTCCTGANNTGACCGAAGCGGCGGCGGTCGGCGGCATCCCCGATCTTGGGGCGCAAGTCCCGAGCGACCTGTGCGTCTGGGGACGCAGCATGTGGATCTGGCTCCACCATCGCGCGATCTTCGACAAGGCGCAGATCCTCCACCAGATCGAGCACATGGCCTGGTGGCGCAAGCGGAACGATCTGCCCAAGGGGCCGCGCGAACCGGCCCCCGATGCGCTCGAGCGACTGACGCGCGGCATTTCGGCGCTGCTCAAGGCGCAGGGCCGCGGCAAGGACTGCACGGTGGAACGTCTGGAACGCGGCGCGCTGACGTACTACTTCGCCTATCCCGACGACTTCGTGCAGCACGTCACGGTCCACGATCATGACCGCCGCCTGACGGTCGAAGCGTTTCGGCAGACCTTGCTGATCGTGTTCGCCTATGACCAGGCCGAAGGCTCGCTCGAGCTCTACGCCCGCGGACTGCACAAGCCGATCAAGGAGCAGCTCGAGCGGCTGTTCGCCGACGCCGTGCTGCGCGAGGAGCTTCGGGCCTTCGCTCCGGACGCGGCGTACGAACTCGACCAGCTGAAGGACCCGCACTTCGATTTGCAGCTCGATCCCGGCGACCGCATCGATGTTCGCATCCGACGCCTGCGGCTCTCGAGCGCCTGCACCGGACGGCGGCTGGTGGTGGAGGTCGACGACGATCCGCAGGACGACATTCGCCGAGCGATCGACGAGTGCGTCAATCTGGACGACGTGCCGCTGTCGCAGTGGCATGTCACCCAGGCGACCTTCTGCTTCGAGTTCCTGCCGGCCGACGGGCGCAAGCCCGGACGCCAGAGCTTCGATGTCGGCTACCCGCGGTCGTGCAGCCTGCGCAGTGCCCGGCCGGAACGAGTCGAAGTGATCCGCAAGTACCTCAAGCGCTGGAAGATCGACCGTGCGGAGTCTGCCGAGTCTGCTGTGCTCCCGCTGGGATACTGATCCGCCGCGGGTCGGTGCCGGGGAGATCGAGCAGTCGTGGGCGGACGAGTTCGAGCGCTGGCAACGCGCCGGACTCGTCCGCGCGCTGGCCCCCGCCGGCTCGAGCGACTGCCCCGATTGCAGTCGCCGGGGACGCGTCGAGACGCTCATCGCCGCCGACGGGCGCCGTCGCTGTTTCGTTCGCTGCGACGACTGCGGCTTGGCGGATGTCGCGACCGATACGCTGCGGCTCTGGGAGCTCGCTACCGAACCGCTGCTGGCGACGCTCTTCGTCGATACCCGCTTGGCGATCCGACGCCACGCCGCGCCGCAGGTCTGGCGCATCGGCTCGGCGACCTGGGGAGGCCGGGTGCGGCAGCTCTGGTTCGTGCGCGCTCTGCGACGCGGTGTTCCGCGCGAGGCGCTCGAGCCGCTGCGTTCGACGTCGCGTCCGGTCGTCTTCGCTCCGACCACTGCAGGGGCGGCACGGTGGCAGACCGCGCTTGGCCAGCCGGTCATTCCGCTCGAAGAGGTGCTCGCGCCAGGCGCACTGGGCCTGACGCTCGCGCTCGACGAGATCGAGGGGCGACTGTTCGACGCCGATCCGGTGCCGGCGACTCGAGCTCGGCCGAGACCGCGCAAACGCGCCACTCGCTTGGCCGACATCGAGCAGCTGCGCGGCGCGCTGATCGCGCATCTGCGGAGCGCTCGCGATCATGCGCTGAGCACCTGCGCCGAGTCGGGAGGCCCTCGGCTGTTGCCGCGTCCTAGTCAGAAGCAGTTGGGGGAACTGCTCGGCCTGAGCGAATCGAGCGTGAGTCGTTGCCTGAACGACCGCCAAGCGAGCGAGCTGCGGTTGTACTGGGAAACGGCGGCGGATCTGGATCGCATCCTGAGCTTCCGAGGAGCCGTGAGTACGGGCCGCCGCGCCTGAGCGATTGCAGTCGAGGCGACGTCATGCAACTGCAAGTCGCCTCGGCAGTGCTCGCAAGCACCGAGGGCCGAGCGACTTGCGTCACTCGGCCGATCTTTTCTCGGCCCGTTCTGCAATTCCGGCGGGGGTTGTCGCTGTGCGTCGCGCACGGCGGGAACCCCTCGAAACGCCGGAGTCTGCGGTCATGTCCCCGAATCGTCCTCGCGAAGGATCATCCGTTTCGTCCCGAGCCGCGCACGAGCCGCTCGATTCCTTCACCCGCGGCTACGTCCGCAAACGGGCCCGCGGGCTGATCGGCTGCGGCGGCTTTCGGCACGGCGACCGCGACGAAATAGAGCAGACGCTGCTGCTCAAGCTCGCCGCCCATCTCGATCGGGCCGACCCCGACGATCCGAAGTGGAAGGCATTCGTCGCCAAGACGGTCCGCCGGCACATCGCGACGATGATCCGCGACCGCGAGGCGGCGAAACGCGACCATCGCCGGGTCCGCTCGATCCACGCGGTGATCGGCGCCGACGACGAGGGGCCGATCGAGCTGACCGCCGTGCTGCTCGATCACGAGACGCCGGGACGGCGCGGGCGCGAGCGACGCTCGCCGCAGGCGGTGGCAGAGTTGCGATTGGATGTCGCGGCCTGCGTCGCGTCGCTCCCCGACGAGCGGTTCCGCGAATTCTGCGAGCGACTCAAGCACGACTCGATCGCGCAGGTGGCCCGCGACATGGGCGTGCCGCGCACCACGCTCAACACCTGGCTCGAGAAGATCCGCCGCCGCTTCACCGACTGCGGTCTCGGCCGTCCTGACGACGCCGGCCGTCAGATCGCCGCGCAATCGGGTTCCTAACCCATAGCGAACGACACCTCCCCGAGGAACCGATGATGCACCCGAACTGTTTCCGCTACCGCTTCGACGACGACGTGGCCCAGGAAGACGTCGACTCGGCGCTGTTGCTCGCCATCTGGGGCTGCGAAGCGCTCCATGGCGAAGCCCAAACCCGCCTCGACGCCGCCTATCGCGTCGAAGCCGACCGCCGCTGCTGCGTGATCGACGCGCAGACCGACGTCGGTCGCGATCTCAACCGCCTGTTCGTCGGCTTCCTGTCGCGCGAACTCGGTCCGGATACGTTCCGGGTCGAACGCGGCGCGGCGTCTCGGGAGGCCCGCGCATGAGCCTGCTCTCGAAGATTCGCAGCGGACGCCAGCCGATGCCCCCGCGGCTGCTGGTCTACGGGACCGAAGGGGTCGGCAAGAGCACGTTCGCGGCCCAAGCGCCGGCACCGATCTTCATCGCGACCGAAGACGGCCTGTCGGAAATCGACTGCGATCGCTTTCCGCTGGCGACGACGTTCGACGAGGTGATGACGGCGCTCGCGGAACTGCACACCGCCGAACACGACTACCAGAGCGTCGCGATCGACAGTCTCGATTGGCTCGAGCAGCTGATCTTCGATGCGCTCTGCCGCGAGTACGGCGTGAGCGGCATCGAGAAGGTCGACGGCGGTTTCGCGAAGGGCTACACGCACGCCCTCGGCTACTGGCGACAGTTCCTCACGGCGCTCGACCGACTGCGCAGCGATCGCGGCATGGTCGTGATCGGCATCGCGCACGCCAAGGTCGAGAAGTTCGAGGATCCCGAGTCGACCGCCTACGACCGGTACGGCCCGCGGCTACACAAGCATGCGGCGGCCCTCGTCTGCGAGTGGTCGGACGCCGTCCTGTTCGCGACCCGGAAGTTTCGGACGCAGCAGGAAGACAGCGGCTTCAACCGCAAACGGACGATCGCCAAGGCGCTCGGCAAGGACGGCGGCGAGCGCGTGCTCCGCTGCGTCGGCGGCCCGAGCTGCATCGCCAAGAACCGCTACGCGATCGCCGAGGAGCTCCCGCTGTCATGGCAGGCGTTCGTCGCGGCACTCGCATCTCAGACCCCCGCTCCCGGAGCCCGACACGATGGCTGATCTGCATGGATTCGACGCGAGCCGGATCGAACCGACCTCGGACTTCGACCCGCTGCCGGCCGGCAAGTACGTCGCGGCGATCGTCGCCTCCGAGATGAAGCCGACCAAGGCGGGGACCGGACAGTTTCTCGAGCTGACGTTTCAGGTGCTCGAAGGGGAGCACCGCAATCGGCTGCTCTGGACTCGTCTGAATCTCGACAACCCCAACGCGACGGCCGTGCAGATGGCGCGGGCGGAGCTCTCCGCCATCTGCCGCGCCGTCGACGTCCTCGCACCGCGCGATTCGCTCGAGCTGCACGACCTGCCGTTGGTGATCAACGTCCGCTGCAAGCGCCGTGACGATTCCGGCGAACTCGTCAACGAGATCAAGGGGTTCGCGCGGAAGGACGCCGCGCCGAGCGTCCGCAGCGAGCCGGTCGCGGCCGCCGACAGCACGCCTCCCTGGAGGCGCTCGCGATGATCGAACTCTCGCTGCCGTTCCCGCCGTCGGTCAATCACTACTGGCGGCGGGTCGGTGCGCGGACGCTCGTCAGTCGCACCGGGCGAGCGTACCGCGCGACGATCGTTGCGCTGCTGCGCGACCGTGCCGCTCCGCCGCTGCAGGAGCGGCTGACGGTCGAGATCGAGGTTCATCCGCCCGATCGGCGACGACGCGATCTCGACAACCTGCTCAAGGCCCTGATCGATGCGCTCGCGCACGCCGGACTCTACGCCGACGACTCGCAGATCGATCGGCTGCTGATCGAACGGCGCGGGCCGCTGGCCGGCGGCCGAGTCGTGGTCCGACTGGGAGGACTGTCGCGTGACTGAAGCGTCCGAGCGGATCGATCATCCGCCGCACTACACCTTCGGGGCGATCGAGGTGATCGATGCGATCGAAGCCTGGGACCTCGGCTTCCGACTGGGGAACGTCATCAAGTACGTCGCCCGAGCGGCGCACAAGGGGGACCGCCTGGCTGACCTGCGCAAGGCGCGATGGTACCTCGATCGCGAGATCGTCCGGCTCGAGCGGGAGTGACTCGGTGCGCAAGCGACGAACCTGTCTGAAATGCGGCGAGTCCTTCGTTTCGGGCGGAGCCGCCAATCGGATCTGCGCCGAGTGCCGTCGACTCAACGATCGCTGGCCGCTGCCGGAACTCCTGCTTCAGCTGCAGCGCGGCGTCATGCGTCGCAACGGCCGGCTGATCGGCGCGGCGCTCCTGCAAGCGGGAGCGCGACGCCGGCGATGATCGAACTCCGTCCCTATCAGCGACAAGCCGTGGACGCGGTGTACGAGCACCTGCGCAACCGCGACGACCATCCGTGCGTGGTGATTCCGACCGCGGGGGGCAAGACCCCGGTGATGGCGACGATCTGTCGCGATGCGGTCCGGCAGTGGCACGGTCGCGTGCTGATCCTGGCACACGTCAAGGAACTGCTCGAGCAGTCGGCCGACAAGCTGCGTGCGGTCTGTCCCGAGGTACCGTTCGGTCTCTACTCCGCCGGCCTGCGACGGCGCGAGACGACGCAGCCGGTGATCGTTGCGGGGATCCAGAGCGTCTACCGCCGCGCCTGCGAACTCGAGCCGTTCGACCTGGTGCTGATCGACGAGGCACACCTGGTAGCACCGGAAGGGGACGGCATGTATCGCCAGTTCCTTTCCGAGGCGCGGATCGTCAATCCGCAATTGCGGATCGTCGGTTTCACGGCGACCCCGTTCCGCATGAAGACGGGGCCGATCTGCACGCCCGACGGCGTGCTCAATCACGTCTGCTTCGAGATCGGCGTGCGCGAGCTGATCCGTGACGGATATCTCTGTCCGCTGATCACCAAGGCAGGCCGCGACCGACTCGATTTCGGTCGGCTGCATGTCCGCGGAGGGGAGTTCGTCGCCGACGAGGTCGAAGCGTTGATGGACGACGCGCAACTGGTCGCGTCGGCATGCGACGAGCTCGTCACTTGTTGTGCCGATCGCCGGTCGGTCCTGATCTTCGCCAGCGGCGTTCGGCACGGACAGCACCTCGTCGACACGCTCCGGTCGCGCCACGGGCTCGAGGCCGGCTTCGTCACCGGCGAAACGCCGACGAGCGTGCGGGACGAGCTCCTGGCGCGATTCCGCTCCGGTGCGCTCCGGTACCTGGTCAACGTCAACGTGCTGACGACCGGCTTCGATGCGCCGAACATCGATACGGTGGGGCTCCTCCGCCCGACGCTCTCGCCCGGGCTCTTCTATCAGATGTGCGGTCGCGGCTTCCGTCTGCATCCGAGCAAGTCCGACTGCCTGGTGCTCGACTTCGGCGGCAACGTGCTCCGGCACGGGCCGGTCGATCGGCTCGAGATCGGCGAGCGCCACGCGGATCGCGGCAGCGAACCGCCGGCCAAGGAATGCCCGGCGTGCCGGTCGCTGATCGCGGCGGGCTACGCGCGCTGCCCCGACTGCGGACAAGAGTTCCCGCCTCCCGAGCGACGCAAGCACGAGGC
>DMPQ01000166.1 GCA_003455945.1 Planctomycetaceae bacterium | reverse complement strand
CTCGGACCGTTGCTCGGATCAGGTCACGGGATAACTAGCCCGGTCGATTCTCAACAGGCTGCTAAGTCCAAGTGCTGCCGGACTCTCCAGTTACTCCTGCTCGATCGCCATCTCCCAGAACTCTTCGCCGTAGAGTTGGCGAACAACTTCCATTCGCATCACGTCAGTCGTGCCGTCGGCGATTCGGAGGCCCATCAGATCTCGAACTCGGTCACCGAGATCGACTCGTCCGGAGTAGCCCTCTCCGCCAAATGCTCGCATCGCTGCGTCCGAGGCATTCAGCGCGATCTCGACGCCTTCGGCCTTCAATCCACAGATAATGCCTCTCGTTTCGTCTCCGTAGTCGTCGTTGTCGAGGCGGCGAGCTGCTTCGATCGCAAGAGTATGGGCCATTCGGAGTTCAATCGTGTGCTGGCCGATCTCCTGCTGCAGGTGCGTGAATCGACCTATTGGGCCCCCAAACGCTTCTCTCTTTCTGATTCGTTCTGCCATCTGGACAAGGGCCTGCTCACCAGTGCCAATCGCGGCGGCTGTTTGCATCAATCGCCAATAGAGAAAGTGCTTGAAGAATATCTTCAGGCCTTCGCCATCTTGGCCAATGCGATACTGTTCGGGCACGAAAAGGTTCTCAAACGTCAGTCCGCCATAGGAATTGCCTTCAAGCCCGTGAGCGTCGAATCGTTCAATGGTCAGTCCAGGTGCATCGATCGGTACAACGAAGGCGGAGAGCTTGCCTTTGTCTCCCGTGGCACTCTGGGTAAAGATGATGACATGACTCGCTTGGTCTAGGCGAGCATTGAATCTCTTTGCTCCATTAAGAAGATAGCCGCCGTCGACTTGGTGACATCGGCTCTGGATTGCCGGGACGTCACTGCCCGCAGTTGGCTCAGTGATCGCTATGGCGATGTAGCCCTCGCCGGCGGCAACCTGACGAACAATATTCAGAACCTCAGGATGGCTTGACTGAAGAAGCGGTCGGGAATGGGCGCCGCCAACGATGTCTCGAAAATTGAGATTCTTGCGACCGGCGTGACGAAATACTTCGATCATCTGTTCCGCTGGCCAGTCCGAACCGCCAACCGAGGCCGGAAGATCCAGCCCCGGCAAGCCTGCGTGAGCTGTCCGCTGGCGCCATTCGACGGGCGAGAGATAGTGCTCGGTTTGCTTCAACTCTTCAGCGGTCTGGTCAATGGCGTTTGTGATTTGCTTCAGCGATATCGATGCAGTTGGTTCCGAAGTCACAGTGAAAATCGTGTTCAGCTCGAAAGTCCTGGATCTCGCCGGGGCTCCTGGGGGCTGATCAAGAAACACGTGTTGCCCAAGCCCGAGACTCCCTGGTCGAAGCCGAAGCGAGTAAGAGAAGTCTTTCGTCGGCCGACTCGGATCAACAACGTGGATGATCGAATCTGACCGATCCTTGAGAAGAACGAAGTGTCGTCCAATCAATGCGCCGTCATCATCGCAGACGGTGAAGCTAAGGATGGTAAGCTCATCTTCACCCAGTTCGATTTCTGGCCCATTTTCGAGGTCCCAGATGTTACCGCCCGCGTTGTAAGGCGAAGCAGGAGCGGATGTGACTTCTACTCGAAGTTTCCTGTTCAGGTACTGCTGGTAGAACATCAACAAATCGACGAACTGCTCGTTGGTTACACGACCGTTGAGGAGTTCCTCTTGTTGGCTAAACGCCTCGAGAGCGTGCTTGTGCGGGTTCTCAATCGGCGACGCTCCGCTCATCACGCGTAACGTCTGAGCGATGTCTATCCCTGCCGCGCTCGCACAGGCACCTCCTCCGCCTGCTCGTATCAGGCTGTCGAGCTCACCTTGAGGCACAAATACGTCGACTCCAGATAGCTGTGTGGCTTGGAGGTGACTGAGTGCCGCTGTCGCAGACCTTGGTTCACTTTGATCCTGAAAGCCAATCGCGACGCCGCCGCCTAATCGCAACCAGAACACGCTGAGCAGGAGGGCGAAGGCAAAGATGCGTCTAGTCATTGGAGTTCTCGTAGTCAGTGCGGGTGCTCTGCGTCCGGCTCTTCAGTAAAGTTCGTGACCGGCGTTGGCTGGCCGCATGTCTAGTTTTCGGAGTTTGAGCAGGACGCGAATCCGGAAGTGTTCGCAGTTTCGTATGCAGTCGCCGACTCGATCACCTGGATCCGGCTCTTGACTGCTTCGCGAAGGCGTTGGCGGTCAGAATGCAAATGAACGCCAGCATTCTGTGGAGGTGCTCTTTCGGCAGCTTCGCCTAGCCGATCATCGTCTCGAGACGGCAACGGATCGCGGAGCGGTACCTGAGGCTGAAGTGGTTCCTGGCCAGTCCCGCCAGGTTCTCTCGGTTGCGTCATGCGCTTTCGGGCATGACTTGTCACACCGTGGGCAGTTGACCGGCCGATGGTTGTGATCGACGACATGACTCATGCCACGATCCTACACGATGGACCCCTTCGGTCGAGCGAGTGAGTGGCGAAGTTCTTCGAAGAGCCACACTCGACCGTCGAGCCGGAACTGCCCCGTCCCGTGCCTCCTCCGCCTCAGCGCCTCCGTGAGGAAAGCTCCGGCCAGTGCCTCTCGGGTTTTCTCGGTGCCTTGTCTCGGCGTCTCAGCGTCTCTGACCGTTCGTCAGTCGCCGATCGCGATCGCTTGGCCGAAGCTCAGGTGATTGCCGCTCGGGTCGATCAGATGAAAGTCTCGCAACCCGTATTCCCGATCGCCGAGCGGCACGACGAACTCGACGCCTGAGTTGCGGAGCGATTCGAAGTACCGGTCGATCTCGGTGAGCTGAATGAACAGCCGCGAGGGACCGTGGATGTCGATGAGCCCTCGCTTCGACAAGGTGATCTCCACGCCGTCTCGGAGGACGGAGGCGCGGTCGGGAGGCGTTCCCCAGGTCCACGCGATGCGAAAGCCGAGCTTGTTCTCGTAGAAATCGAGAGCGACCGGCAGGTCGTCGACCGTCAGTACCGGTGTGACGGATTCGAACCGAGGGGAAGACATCGTCGGATCCTCATGCGTTCCGCCGCGGCGATCTGCCTCGGCCAAGGTTGCCGCACACTCGACCGTCGAGCCGGATCGGCTCCGGCCCCGTGCCTTGTCCGCCTCAGCGCCTCTGTGAGAAAACCTCCGGCCAGTGCCTCTCGGGCTTTCTCGGTGCCTCGTCTCGGCGCCTTGGTGCCTCTGACCGTTCCGGCGGCTTCGCGGGCCAAGAAACGAAAAAGGCCGCACCTCGGCGGTGCGGCCTTCTCGAGCGGAGGGCACGGGATTCGAACCCGCAACCCCTTGCGGGGCACTTCATTTCCAATGAAGCCGCTAACCATTCGCTTACCCTCCGGATTCCGGTTCGGTCCCTTCGATCGCTCGAACGAGCCTCTCCCTTCCTGCCGGTCCGACCTTCCCTGCGGACAGTCGGTCTGGGATCTTACTTGATGATCGGCGCCCTGGCAAAGCCGGTCGATTTCCTCATCCTCGGGCAGGCCGGCCCTCGGGTCAGGACACGCCCGGTTCGGTCCGGTTCGGGTACGAGGGTTCCAGTCATGTCCGCCGTCTGTCCGATCTGCGGCAAGTCGCTCGACGGATTCCGCGAGCGCTGCCCCGAATGCGTCGGCCTGGTGCCGCAAGGTCGCGGAGCGATTCCGCCGCGGCGCAAGTCCAACGGCATCGGCGGAATCGTCGCCGTCGGAGTCGGCGTGCTCGTCCTCCTGCTACTCGGGCTCGGCGGGCTGGTGATCATCGCGGTCTTCGCGTTGGGCTGAATCGTCGGCGCTCGCGGCACGGCTCCTCGCCGAGCCGCTCGGCGGCCGTGGGGCCTGCGGCCGATTGCTCCTCATCTCTGCGGAGGCCTCGCTCGATGGAGCTGACCGATCACACCTATCGCGGTCTGACTCGCAGCCTCTGTCCCGGCTGCCTGAAGCTCGTCGATGCCAAGATCATCACGCGCGGCAAGCGAGTCTATTTCCGCAAGCGTTGTCCCGACTGCGGCTCGCGCGACGATTTCGTCTGCAGCGATGTCGACTTCTACGATCGCTTCGAGCTCGCCCTTCCCGGCAAGGTTCCGCCCAAGCGCTTCGCGGCGATCGACAAGGGATGCCCGTTCGACTGCGGCCTCTGTCCCGATCACGAGCAGCACACCTGCGTCGCGCTGATCGAACTGACCGACAGCTGCAATCTGAGTTGCCCGATGTGTTTCGCGTCGAGCCTGCCGGGAGGCAAACATCGCTCGCTCGACGAGATCCTCCGCTGTCTCGATCGCCTGGTCGAAGCGGAAGGGCGCCCCGAGGTGGTGCAGCTCTCGGGAGGCGAGCCGACGCTGCATCCGGACCTGCTGAGGATCGTCGACGAAGCGTATCGGCGCCCGATCGACTACGTGCTGATCAACACCAACGGTCTCCGCCTGGCTTCGGACGGCGAGCTGGTCGAGCGGCTGGCGGCATATCGCGATCGACTCGAGATCTTCCTGCAGTTCGACGGCTTCGACGATGAGGTCTATCGGCGGCTGCGCGGCGAACCGCTGCTCGATCGGAAGCTGCGGGCAATCGAGCGGGTGACGGCTGCCGGCCTGAACGTCACGCTCGCCGTCACGCTGCAGGGAGGGGTCAACGAGCAGGAGATCGGGCCGATCGTCGAGTTCGCGTCACGCACTCCCGGCATCACCTCGATCAACTTCCAGCCTGCGACCTACTCGGGACGCTGCGAGCTTCCGGAAACGCTCGAGCAGCGCGTCACCTTTCCCGATGTGGTGCGCGCGGCGGTTGCCGCGGTTCCCGGCATGCGGATCGACGACTTCCTGCCGCTTCCGTGCGCCCATCCGAACTGCCACTTCATCGCGCTCGCGTATCGCGGGTCCGGCGGTCTGGTACCGCTGTCGCAGCTGTTCGATCTGACGGCGCATCACGATCTGCTGGCCAACGGAATCGCCTTCACGCGCGACCGGGCCAAGCGATTGGCGGCCGTCTATGCCGCTCGAACCGGCTGCGGCTGCGACGATCCCTCGGCGTCGGCGTCGGCAGTGCGAGCGAGTTTTGATCCGCGCGGCGCCGAGCTGTTGGAGCGGATCTTCGCGGGGAGTATGGGAGCGCGCGACTTTCTGCGGCTGACGATCACCTCGTTCCTGGATGTCTACAACTTCGACGTCCGTCGCGTCATGAAGTGCTGCACGCACCATGTGCTGCCGAGCGGACACGTCATTCCGTTCTGCGCCTACAACGTGCTCTATCGCGAAGGGCACGTCGCGCTGCCGAAGCTGGTCGAGGCGATCGGCAGCGAGGTCGCACGAACGGCCGACATCGGCGCGGACGATGCGGAAGAGAAGGGGAGTGCCGCCGGCGTCTGAGTGGACCCGCATGGGGGCGAGTCGCGGATCGGCGCCCCGCACCGGCCACGCTCGGGCAAGAAACGAACGGAGTCCGGTTCGCGACGGGCGCCAACCGGACTCCGGCGTTCGATTCCGATCAGTCCTGAGCCATCTTGCCGGCGATCAGGGTGATGAACTCGCGGTTGGTCTTGAAGCGACCGAGCTGCTTGGTCAGCTGCTCCATCGCCTCGACCGGATGCATCGACGTCAGGGTGCGACGCAGCATGGTGATGGCGTGCAGCGAGTCGGGCTTGAGCAGCAGTTCTTCGCGACGGGTGCCGGAGCGATTGACGTTGATCGCCGGGTACACGCGTTTTTCTGCCATGCGGCGATCAAGGTGGATTTCCATGTTGCCGGTGCCNNTGCCGGTGTCGATCAGGGCGGTGCCGACGATCGTCAGCGATCCCCCTTCCTCGAACGCTCGCGCCGTGGCGAAGAGCTTCTTGGGGATGTCCATCGCCTTGATGTCGACGCCGCCGGTCATCACCTTGCCGCTGTTGCCGACCCACTTGTTGTAGGCGCGGGCGAGGCGGNNAGGCGGGTGATCGAATCGAGCAGCAGGAAGACGTCCTGGCCCATTTCGGCCAGTCGCTTGCAGCGTTCGACCACCAGTTGCGACAGGCGGACGTGACTCTCGATGTCCTCGTCCAGGCTGCTGGCGATCACCTCTCCCTTGACGCTCCGACGCATGTCGGTGACTTCTTCGGGG
>DMPQ01000455.1 GCA_003455945.1 Planctomycetaceae bacterium | reverse complement strand
CGACCGAGGTCGGTCGCAGTACGCCGGCCCGTATCCAGCTTCCGAACCGCGATCGCTCTCGACACGTTTCGGGCACTTCGCTACAAGCCGCTCGTCCGGCAGTCGGTCCGGACCGATGCCCGCGAACTTCCATGGACCGGAAGCGACGATGTTGCGACGAGTTTCGACGATGCGTGCGGCGTTTTCGATGCGCCGAGGACTGATGTCGACCCTGATCGCGGCGGCGATTTCGGTTCTGCCGGTCAGCGACCGACCGCTCGCGGCTCAGGATGCGCGCGAGTTGCATCTCGAGACGTTCATCTATGTCGGGCGAGACAAGGCGATCTCCGAGAACCTGACGCTCTTTGCCNNCGATCCGAATACGCACGAGACGATCGAGGTCGCGATCTACGATCCGGCTCGTCAGCGATTCGAACTCTTCGACATCGTCGGGCGGCGACGGATGTCGATTCAGGAAGCGGACATCCTCGACCTGCTGAGCAAGGTCGCGACCAATCCCGAGGTGACTCGGCGCGATCCGATGCTGTTCGATCAGGGGCAGATCGGAGCGATGAAGGAGACGTACGATGCGTCGACCGGTTGGGTGACGCTGACGACCGCCGACGGTCGCCTCGGCTATCGAGCCCATGGCCAGGCGCCACGCAATCCCGACGTCCTCGTGCCGTACTACCAGTTCGTCGACTGGTATTCGCGTCTGAACGGTACCGACCCCGGCAAGATGCCTCCGTTCGCTCGACTGCAGCTCAACAAGGTGCTGCTCCGTTACGGCCTGTTGCCGGACGAGATCGAGCTCTCGTACTCGCCGCCGGGCCTGCTCGATCGGCGCATCAACGTTTCGAGCAAGCACTTCATCAACTGGGGACTCCTGCCGGCCGATCGGGAGCTGATCGAGAAGAAGATCCCGCAATGGGCCGAGTTCCCGCACACCGACGTCGCGACCTACTTCACCGCGGACGACTCGGTCCGCCGCTGACCGGAACGGGTGCCTCGGGTTGGCTGGGAGAGCGATGACCGAATCGCGCTCGGCAAGAACACGACCNNCGAAGCGCAGCGCCGGGATCAGATCTGTCGTAAGCCGTTACTCCGAACGACGTGACGAAGCGGAGCGGAATCGGCAACGAGCGGCGGGAATGAGACCTCGACACCGAACGCGTCGCGACGTTTCTCGGCACGCGATGTCACACGGCCGCGCGTCGGGGACGACGCGGGCCCACGCAGGGGCCGAGCAGTTAACGTGGGCCCGGCCACTCCGTGGCCGAGGCTAGGCTTCGTGGCGCCGTCGAACACGCCTCGCAGCGTGTGCCGTGTCGGGGTCAACCCAACCTCGGGCTCGGAGAGCCCGGGGCCACTGTCGTAATGCGACCGACCCCGGTCGCAGCGTTTTTCGACGGGAGGGCACGGGGACCCCTTGCTGACGCGGCGGGCTGGCGGGCGCCGACAAACGTCGCGCTCTGGCATGACCGGTCGATGATGTGCTCTGATTTCGGCTTCCCTGCACCTCACCCGACGGGAGCCGACTGATGCGGTCGCACTCGTTTCTCACGGCAATGTCGTTCGCCGGGCTCTTGTCGTTCCTGGCGATCCCGTCGAACGCCGTCGCACAGACGCCGACCGACGGCGATGTTCCTCACGGCACGCGCCACTGGACCGACGTCGCAGGGAGGCGTTTCGAGATCGCCGACGGCTGGACGATGCGTCTGGCGGTCTCGCCCGAGCTTGCCCCTCGGCCGATCACCGCCTCGCTCGATGAGCTCGGGAATCTCTATGTCGCCGACTCCAGCGGTTCGAACGCACCGGTCGAGCAGCAGTTGGCCGACCCGACGCACCGGATCCTCAAACTGATCGATGACGACGCGGACGGCGTCTATGACCGGAGTCAGACGTTCGCCGACCGGATGATGTTCCCCGAGGGGACGCTCTGGCACGACGGCTCGCTCTACGTCGCCGCTCCGCCGCAGATCTGGAAACTGACCGACGACGATGGTGACGGTATGGCCGATCGTCGCGAAGTCTGGTTCGACGGACGGACGCTTACCGGCTGCGCGAACGACCTGCACGGACCGTATCTGGGACGAGACGGACGGATCTACTGGTGCAAGGGAGCGTTCGCCGAACAGACGTACGAGCGTGAGGACGGTTCGACCTGGACGACGCGCGCCTCGCACATCTTTCGTCGCCGTGCGACCGGAGGGACGATCGAAAGCGTGATGACCGGAGGGATGGACAATCCGGTCGATGTCGCCTTCGCCTCGACCGGCGAGCGGTTCTTCACGACCACCTTTCTCGTGCATCCCGGCGGTGGTTTGCGAGACGGCGTGATTCACGCGGTCTACGGAGGGGTCTGGGGGAAGGAGCACGGCGTCATCGACGGACATCCTCGGACCGGCGAGCTGATGCCCGTCATGACGCATCTGGGTGCGGCGGCGCCGTCCGGTCTCGCGGCGATCGAGCCCGAGACCTGGATGCCGGCCGGAGTCTTCGGCCCGAGCGATCGCTCCGAGTCGTCATCCGGCGAGACGGTGCGTCCCGAAGTGCTCGCCGCCGCCTGCTTCAACCTGCATCAGCTGATGCGGATCGCTCTGGTTCCCGACGGCGCCTCGTATCGAACGAGCGCCGAACCGTGGGTGACCGGCGAGAGTCTGGACTTTCATCCGACCGATGTGGTCCCCGATGCGGACGGGAGTCTGCTGCTGGTCGACACCGGCGGCTGGTACAAGCTCTGTTGTCCGACGTCGCAGTTCGAACGCCCCGAAGTGCTCGGCGGGATCTATCGAGTCAGCCCGATCGGAGCCGAAGTTCCCGACGATCCTCGCGGTCTGCGGATCGACTGGGGCGCCGCCGATCCGAATCGTCTGGCGGGACTTCTGGATGACGATCGACCGTTCGTTCGCGAGCGGGCGATCGCAACGCTCGCTTCGCGAGGCGAAAGCTCGGTCGAAATCCTGCGGCAAGTCGTCGGCGGCAGCATGTCGACGCGAGCGAGGATCGCCGCGGTCTGGTCGCTCGCGCGCATCGACGGCGCGGCGGCGGATGCCGCGATCCGAACGGCTCTCGATGCGTCGGAGCCGTCGATCCTGCAGGCCGCTTGCCACGCGATCGCACTGCGGCGCGATCCGTCGGCCGTCGAACTGCTCGTCGCGAGGTTCGGCGATTGGCCTCCTGCCGTGCGACGCGCCGCAGCCGAGGCGCTCGGGCGAATCGGTGGAGCCGCCGTGATCGAACGGCTCGCCGAACAGGTCGCACGACTCGAGCCGTTCGCGTCGGGGGACGAGGGGGCCGGTGGCCGGATGCTCGAGCATTCGTTGATCTTCGCGATGTTCGAGATCGCGACTCGCTCGACCGAGGTCGAGTCGGCGACCGCGCGGCTGATGTCGCTGCTCGATGCGAGCGAGCGGCGTCAGGCGATCGCCGCCGCGATCGTGCTCGATCAACTCGGCGCCGACGATCGATTCGCCGAGACGATGTTCGCCTGGCTCGACGGGGACGATCCGCTCCGCTCCGAAACGGCTCGCGCGATCGTCGTACGACGTCCCTCGTGGGCGGCTCGGCTGGCTCCGCGAGTCGCGGCGGCGCTCGAGCGAGCGGTCGGCGACGAGCAGGTTCCGACCTGGATCGCCACCTCGGCCGAGCGCCCGGAGATTGCCCAGGCGATCGGGGCGTGGCTCGAAGAAGCCGCGACGTCGCGCGATTCGGAACGGATCGCACGCGCGATCGAGGTGGTCGGAGCGGTGCCGTCGTCGGCGATCGGACTGCCGATCGCTCGCGGCATCGCGGCGTTACTCGCCGCGGCCGACGACGAGAATCGACAGGGGCTGGCGTTTCGCCTGAGGTCGATCGATTCCGATGTGCTGTCCGATTCCGGACTCGGTCCGCAGCTTGCGATGATCGCTCTCGATGACGAGCAGTCGACGGCCGTTCGTCTGGCGGCAGCCGCCTCGGCACCGCTCGACTTCGGACGACTCGACGACGAGCTCTTTCGCGAGGCGCTTTCGCGACTGACCGATGACGACTGGGAGCGGAGCGATCTGGGGCGCGAGGTGTTGCGACGCGCGTTGTTGGACGAGGCTCAGGCCGAAGCGGTCGCGAAGTCGCTCGACGAAGTCCCGACCGTCCGCTGGGATCCGGTGCTCGAACTGCTGGCCCGGCGTCCGACCGAGGCGGTCGGCAAGGTGACGGTCGAGCGACTGATCGCACTCGATGCATCGACCGTTCTCGCGCCGTCGCAGCTGCGCGATCGACTGGCGCCGTTCGGCGACGCGATTCTGACCGAAGCGGCGCCGCTGTTCGCAGGCGAGGCGGAACGTCGCGCCGCTCAAGCGGAGCGTCTCGAACAACTGCTTCGCGAGTTGCCGGCCGGCGATGTCGCGCGCGGTCAATCGATCTTCCATCAGGACCGGACCGGCTGCATCCGATGTCATCAGATGGGATATGCGGGAGGGCGGACCGGTCCCGATCTGACGAGGATCGGACAGATCCGCGCTCGACGCGATCTGCTCGAATCGATCGTCTTCCCGAATGCGAGCTTCGTGCGGAGCTACGAGCCGTGGTCGGCCGAGACGCTCGACGGCGGGCGGTTTCAGGGGATCGTGGTCGATCAGGATGACCGCTCGATCACGCTTGCCGAGAGTCCGATCGCGTCGGTCCGACTGGATCGGAGCGATATCGCTCAGCTCTCGCCGATCGAGGTGTCGATCATGCCGAGCGGATTCGATCAGCAGCTGACGCCGCAGGACTTGGCCGATCTCGTCGCGTTTCTCGAAGCATCGCGTTAGGTCGAGGTCGTTCGTGCGTGATCGGAACGCCTCGTCAGTCCGTTCGTCCGGCATTCGGCATCGGCGTTCGGCATTCGCCAAGCACAAACGGATGACCGATCGCTCCGCGTCGACGCGCGACCGATTAGACTTCTCCCGAGCACCAGGTGCGTGCGTCGCGTCCTTCTTTCGCGTCTCTGCCGCGAGAGGTTTCCCTTACCGGTTCGGAAACGCCGAATGAATCGTCGGGTCTTCGCGATCGCCGTGCTCAGCGGCGCGTTCCTGCTGTTTCTGGTCCAGCCGCTGATCGGTCGCTTCATCCTGCCGTGGTTCGGCGGCGGTCAGATGGTCTGGACCGGCTGTCTGCTCTTCTTCCAGACGGCGCTGCTCGGCGGCTACGCGTGGTCGTTCTTCGCCGATCGCGTGCTCGGTCGCGTCTGGGGAGCGCGGGTGCATCTGGTTCTGCTGGCCGCCTGTCTTCCGTTCCTGCCGCTGATTCCGAGCGAGGGATTGCGGCCGGATGATCCTTCGCAGCCGCTGCTGCAGATCGTGCTCGTCCTCATGGCGTCGGTCGGGATGCCCTACTTTGTTCTCTCGACGACCGGTCCGCTGCTGCAGAGCTGGTTTGCGCATCTGTTTCCGGGGCGGAGTCCGTATCGACTGTTCGCCGTCTCGAATCTCGGCTCGCTCATCGGCCTGTTCGCCTATCCGTTCGCGGTCGAGCCGTTCCTGACTCGCCAGCAACAGGCTTGGGCCTGGTCCGGCGGGTTCGTGCTGTTCGCGTTCGCCTGCGGTTGGTGCGCCGTCGCGGCATCGCGAGGGGGCTCGTCGCGCGACGAGGCGGCCGGGGCGAAGCCGGGCCTCCCGCCGCTCGACGAACCGGACGACGGACTCGACTNNTCGACGCGAGAGTCGACATCGGTCTCGTCGGCGACCGGCGACGAACGCCTCGGGTTGCGGCCGATCCTCTGGCTGCTCCTGTCGTGCGTTCCGTCGATCCTGCTCGTGGCGACCACGTCGCAGATCAGCCAGGAGATCGCCGTCGTTCCGTTCCTGTGGATCTTGCCGCTCGGTCTCTACCTGCTGTCGTTCGTCTTCTGCTTCGATCATCCGCGTTGGTATCTGCGCGAGTTCTGGACCCCGGCACTCGTCGTCGCGCTCGCGGCGGGTGAGGCGGTGTTGTGGATCGGCTTGCGGATGTCGATTCCGTTCCAGATCGCGATCCTCTCGGCATCGCTCTTCGCGATCTGCATGAGCTGTCACGGCGAACTGGCTCGCTGGCGTCCCGGGACGAAGCATCTGACGCTGTACTATCTGTGTCTGGCGCTCGGCGGAGCGGCCGGAGGATTGTTCGTGGGGCTCGTCGCGCCGAACGTCTTTCCCGAGTTCTGGGAGCTGCCGATCGGATTCGCCGTCGCGCCGTTGGTCGTCGGCATCGCGCTGGGAGCCGATCGGAGCTGGTGGGGACATCGGCCGGTCCGCTTCGCGTTGCCGATTCTGCTTCCGCTCTGGTGCCTGACGATCTGGACGCAGATGTGCGGCGCGTCGTACGAACTGGTCGTCCGGCTGGAAGCGAAGGAGGGATGGACCGCCTTTCGGAAGATCCTGCCTCGCCTGGGCATGGTTCGCGCGGACGGAGTGATCTATCAGCGGCGTGACGCCTACGGCCTGCTGAAGGTTCGCGAGATGACTCGCACCATCGACGGCGTCTCGACCGTCGTCGGGCGAAAGCTGATCAACGGTCGGATCGAGCACGGCTTTCAGCTCGACGATCCCGAGCGACTGTTGGTGCCGTCGAGCTACTACGGCGAGACGAGCGGCTTGGGGACGGCGATCCGTGCGCTGCGGATCGAGGCGCTGCGCGACTCGTCACTGGCCGGGACCGGACTTCGGATCGGTGTCGTCGGTCTGGGAACCGGAGCGATTTCGGCGTGGGGACGCGAGGGGGACGAGATCGTCTTCTACGAACTGAGTCCGCACGTCGATCAGGTCTGTCGCGACTACTTCGACTTTCTCGAAGCGACTCCGGCGTCGACCGAGGTCCGTTTGGGAGATGCCCGAGTCACGTTGGAGCGAGAGGTCGAGCGCGGGGACGAGGCGGGGTACGACGTGCTGGTGATCGACGCCTTTTCGAGCGACGCGATCCCGATGCACCTGCTGACGCGCGAGGCGTTCGAGATCTACGAGCGGCGATTGCGTCCCGGAGGGGTGATCGCGGTCCACATCTCGAACCGCTTTCTCGATCTCGCGCCGATCGTCCGAAATCTGTCCGAAGATCTCGGCGCGACGCCGATCCGAGTGTCGGACGGCGGCGACGGCGAATACCTGATCACGAGCGAGTGGGTACTCGTGACTCGGAACCAGGCGCTGCTGGCGGACGAGCTGGTACGCACGGCCGACGCCGGCTGGGCTCCCGGACCGCGCAATGAGGTGCGCTGGACCGACGACTTCGGGAGCCTGTGGCAGGTGCTTCGCCCGATCGAACCGACGAAGAAATGATCGGCGATCGACGGCGGATCAGCGAGGGCTGCGAGCCATGAACCAGCTGGCGGCGGCGCCGACGAGGATGCCGAGGGCGAAGGTGATCAGGCCGATCGGGAACTCGGTCTCGGTGACGTGAGCCAGCATGGCGGTCGTTGCCTCGGCATTCGGGAATCGGC
>DMPQ01000291.1:4807-4928 GCA_003455945.1 Planctomycetaceae bacterium | reverse complement strand
GAGAACTGCCGCGGCTTTTCGGCGGTCACCGATCTGCTCGCCGCCGCCGAGCCGACGCGCGACATCTGCCATCAGGAGTGCAAGGTCCTGTCGCGCGACGGGCGCGAGCTGCACCTGGCCG
>DMPQ01000291.1:0-4762 GCA_003455945.1 Planctomycetaceae bacterium | reverse complement strand
GCGAGAGCGGGACCGGCAAGGAGCTGGCGGCCAAGGCGATCCACGCCCTCAGTCGCCGCGCCGAAGGACCGTTCCTGCCGGTCAACTGCTCCGCGATTCCCGAGCCGCTGCTCGAGAGCGAACTGTTCGGGCATGTGAAGGGTTCGTTCACCGGCGCGATCCGCGATCAGATCGGCGTCTTCGAGGCAGCGGACGGCGGCACGCTGTTCCTGGANNTGGTGCAGCGGATCGGCGAACAGCGAGTCTTCAAGATCGACGTCCGTCTGGTGGCCGCGACGCACCGCAATCTGGCTCAGCTGATGGCCGAGGGGCGGCTGCGCGTGGACTTCTACTACCGGATCCACGTCTTCGAGATCCGGATGCCGGCGCTGCGGGAGCGAGTCGACGACATTCCGGTGCTGGCTCAGCATTTCCTCGAGGAGCTCCGATCGACGACGCGGCGCCGGATCGACGGCTTCACCCGTGATGCGATGCAGCGGCTCGAAGCGTATCGGTGGCCCGGCAATGTTCGGCAGCTCCGCAACGCGGTCGAACACGCCTGTGTCAGCACCTCGGGCGAACGTCTCGGTTTCCTCGATCTGCCGCCGGAAGTGCGCGAAACGAATCGTCCCGAGGGGGCCGTGTCGCACGACGGTCTGACGGACGAGGACCGCGGCGAGCGCGAGCGGATTCTCGAAGCGCTCCGTCAGACCGGAGGGAACCGGACTCGAGCCGCCGAACGACTCGGCTACAGTCGCGTGACGCTCTGGAAGAAGATGTCTCGCTTCGGCCTGTCGAAGTGACTCGTCGAAAACGGCGATGCTCCGGCGTCAACGCGCTTAACGAGAGACTTAACGGATCGAGTTAGCGCCGAAGGCAGGAACGGGGGCGGCGAAGGGAGAATCGCCGCGAAACGAGCGAAGCGAATGATCGGCATCCGGTTTGCTTCGATCGCCTCCCGGAAACGCCGAGCCCCGTTCGACTCGCCCGACTTGGGCCTGCGAAGGGGGGCGGAGCGACCGAGGAGTCGCGACCGATGTACGTTCGCCGATTCGACGTCGAGCTGCCGGGAGATGGGACCTGTCTGGTCGCCGATCCGTCGACGCATGTCGCCGCCATCGTCGATCCGCAGGAGCGGGTCGAGCGGTATCTGGCAGCGGCGGGCGACGACGCGCTCGAAGTCCGCTACGTGCTGGTGACCGACCCGACCGAGACGCCTCGTCACGCCTGTCGGCGATTGGAACGATTGAGCGGAGCCCGGATCTACGTCGCCGGAGCCCAGGTCCGCGCGAACGGACAAGGGGAGTGCGATTGTCTGCCGATCCGAGTCGGTGACGTCATCGAGTTCGGACGGACTCGATTGAGCGTCGTGCGCGACGATCGATGCGACGAGCCGCGCGAGGCGGTGCTGGTCTTCGATCTGGACCGCTCCGACGCGGTGCCGANNCGGACGACTGGGGCGCGGTTGCGGTCCGAGCGATCGTTCCGGTCCCTGACGCTCCGCACCTTGAACGAATGACTTGCGAGACGACGGAACGTCTCGATTTCGGAAACTGTCTACCGTCACGAACGAAGGAAAGAACGCCATGTCGCTGCCGAGCATCGAGGTCCGCAAGCTGTTCGAACGCATTCAGCAGGGGGAGCGGTTGGAGGTGGTCGATTGCCGGACTCCCGCCGAGTTCCGATCGTGTCACGCGACCGTCGCCCGCAACATGCCGCTCGAATCGCTCGACGTGAAGAAGGTCGCGAAGGAGCGAGCCGAGAAGCCGGGCGAGCCGCTGTACGTGATCTGCGGGAGCGGGGTCCGATCGACGATGGCATGCGAGAAGCTCGCCGCCGCCGGCGTGAAGGTGGTGAACGTCGAAGGAGGCACGACCGCATGGACCTCGGCCGGTCTGCCGGTGGTGCGCGGCCGCAAGGTGATTCCGGTCGATCGCCAGATGCGGATCGTCGCCGGGATGTTGGTGGTGATCGGTGTCGCGTTGGCGACCGTCTATCCGATGTCGATCTACCTGAGCGGCTTCGTCGGAGTCGGCTTGGTCTTCTCGGGAGTGACCGGGATCTGCCCGATGATGGCGATGATCTCCCGCATGCCATGGAATCAAGGGACCGGCGGAGCCGCCTGTCCGGTCGTCCCGGCGAAGTGATCGGNNCAAGGGGTCCCCGTGCCTCGGTTTGCCCCTTGCCCCAGTTCGCCCTGTACCTCGGTTCGCCCTGTGCCTCGGTTCGCTGATCGAACGCCTTCGAGGCGGTGTTGCACGACAGGGCTGATCCCGGCGCTNNCCGACGCGCGGCCGTGCGACATTGGGTACCGAGAGAAGTCCCGACGCGATCGGTGTCGACGTCAAATCCCCGCGGCTCATTGACGATTCCGGACTGCTTTGACACAGCGTGCGAGGCGGAGGCTTGCGACGGGGCTGATCCCGGCGCTGCGCTTCGGGCTGGTTGTGTTGTTGCAGGGGGCGGACTCGGTCGTCGCTCCTCTCCCTCCAGTCTCGAGGCCGTCGCTGCGCACCTGCGCAATCCGCCCCGACTCGGTGAGACGGAACGGATCGCCCTCTCTTCTCCAGGGAAAACGGCGGATTGTGAAGCCGGGGCGTCAGCGCAATCGAGGATCTCTGCGTCGTCGTTGCTCGCCAGTCGGCGAACCCTGGATTTTACGGCGGAAACGGATCGAAACTTCGCGTTGACGGTCGAGCTCGGACAGCTCGGCGGGACGTGACTTCGGCGATCGCCGCCATCGGCCGGTCGTCCATGCGTCGGACCAACGGGGGCGTTCCGGTTTCGGGGGTTTTCCGGAACGGACCCGACGAAGGCAGAACCGCAAGTCGTCGTTCCTCGGTAAGGAAGCTCAGGAGTACGGACATGAAGTTCAATTGGAGGCTCGCCGCGTTCACGACGGTCCTCGCCTTCGGCGGACTGCGTGCGGCGAACGCACAGACCCCGACGTATACGATCTCCGACTCGTCGGTTCGTTATGCGTCGACTGCCTACTACGGTGACGAAGTCGCTCCGGCGGTTTCGGACTGCACCGACGGCGGCTGCGAGTCGTCATGCGAGAGCGCATGCGGCGACGAATGCGGCCCCTGGAAGCTGTTCGAGCTGAACGACCGCTGCGGTCGTCCGCTGAACGTCGGCGGCTGGATCAGCGGCGGCATCACGCTCCCGGGACGGAACGTCGCCACCACGGCGCCGATCGCGTTCGTGAACCCGTCGGACGAGATGCTGCTGAATCAGGCTTGGGCCTATCTCGAACGCGACGCCGACACCGGCGGTTGCGGTCTCGATTTCGGTTACCGAGTCGATTACGTCTTCGGTGCGGACGGCCCGGACACCCAGGCGTTCGGCGACCGCGGCTGGGACTTCGGCTGGAATACCAACGCCAACTACGGCTCGGCCATTCCGCAGCTCTACGGCGAAATCGCCTACAACAATCTGAGCGTGAAGATCGGTCACTTCTTCACGATCATCGGGTACGAGGTGGTGCCGGTCACCGGTAACTTCTTCTACTCGCACGCCTACACGATGAACTACGGCGAGCCGTTTACCCACACCGGGGCGCTCGGCGAGTACGCCCTGAACGACAACGTCACGTTGTACTCGGGGTACACGATGGGCTGGGACAGCGGCTTCGAGAACTTCCTCGATGCCCACACCTTCCTCGGCGGCGTCAGCATCTCGCTGAGCGACGTCAGCTCGATCGCCTACATGACCAACTGGGGTCAGTTCGGCGACGGCACCGCGAAGGGCCTGGCTGCCGGAAACGCCGGCAACATCTACATGCACAGCATCGTCTATCAGCGATCGCTGAGCGACAAGCTCGACTACGTCTTCCAGACCGACTACGGCACCAACACGGGTGCGAACGGTCCGGGGAACGAGTGGTACGGTGCGAACAACTACCTGTTCTACACCCTGAACGACTGCTGGAAGCTCGGAGCTCGCTACGAGATCTTCCGCGATCAGGCGGGTGCGGGGCAGGGCGGTCGCGTCGGCAACGGCGTCGAGGAATACACCGCCGGCACCCTCGGCGTGAACTACACGCCGAACAAGAACCTGACGATCCGACCGGAAACCCGCTGGGACTGGGTCGATCGCAACTCGGGAGCCTTCGGAGGGAACAACAGCCTGTTCACCTTCGGCGTCGACGCGATCTTCACCTTCTGATCGCCCGGTCCGCTCTCGTCCGATACGTCTCCTGTCGCGTCGCCCGGTCGCAAGGCCGGGCGGCGTCGCTTCTTGACCGGTCGGTTCCGGCGCCGTCGCGCCGATATCGGGTCTGCGATCGTGTCGACGGCGCCGTCAGATCCAGTCGAGAACCGAGCGGTCGAGATGGCGGCGGACCCGATCGTCGTCGGGGCCGGACAGCAGTCGCCGTCGCGCATCGAAGGCGGCCTGGGCGGCGGCGAGCGGCGATTCGGCGAGCGCCGTCACGTGCCCCATCTTCCGCCCCGGTTTCGCCTCGCTCTTGCCGTACAGATGCAGGTGGACATCCGGGAGTTCGAACAGTCGCTCCCAAGCCGGCTCGCCGTGCGTCCAGACGTCGCCGAGCAGATTGACCATCGCCGCCGGCTGTCGGAGCGTTCCGTCTCCGAGCGGCCAACCGGCGACCGCCCGCACATGGTTCTCGAACTGCGACGCGATCGATCCCTCGATCGTCAGATGCCCGCTGTTGTGCGGCCGCGGAGCCATTTCATTGACGAAGAGCTTGCCCCCGCAGACGAAGAACTCGATGCAGAGCGTTCCGACCGCATCCAGACGCTCGAGCACCGCGCGCACGATC
>DMPQ01000359.1:2624-2860 GCA_003455945.1 Planctomycetaceae bacterium | reverse complement strand
CCGGTCGCCGCCAGATAGCGGCCGACGTTGTAGCAGAAGCTCGTCCCGGTGCTTCGCAAGCGAGTCGGAAAGAGCTCGGGGAAGTAGATCGCATATCCGGCGAACGGCGACAGGACGCAGAAGCCCATCAGCGGGAACATCCAGAGCGCATCGGTCCGGGTCTGGAGCATCGAGAAGAGCAGGATCGCGCTGCCGGCCGCGATGGCGAACGCCAGCAGGAACGCGGGACGCCGACC
>DMPQ01000359.1:0-2618 GCA_003455945.1 Planctomycetaceae bacterium | reverse complement strand
CGAACCCCTTTTCCCAGACGGCAATGCGTGCAGCCAGCGACTCGGGATCGAACGAACGGGCCTGAGCCAACAGACGATCGAACGCCTCGCGATGCTTCTCGAGCGCCGCGGCGCTCCGCTCGGGCAGCGCGGCAACAAGNNAGCAGGTCGGTATCTCGCGATCCCGGCTCGGTGCCGATCAGCTGAGTCGGTGCGACTCGTTCCGCGAGCTTCTTGCCCTCCATCTCCTGATCGAGCAGCGTCGGATCGGCGAGCGCCAAGGCGATCAGTCCGATGTCCGCCTGGATCAGACCGGTCTCGCGCACCTCCTGATCGGCCTGCTTGCGAAAGACCGAACGGACGAGATCGAAACTGAAGAACGCGATCCCCCAGACGCCGATGACGCCGCTCGTCGCGAGCGCCAGCCCGATGATCGCTCCATGGCGCCAGCGCGGATCGCCGAACAGCTCGCGGTACGAACCCGCGGCCATCGGCTTGGTCCCCGGCGCTTCGTCCGAGCCGACCGAGCGGGTCCATCGCTCCGGCTCCTTGAGTCGCCCGCGGATCAGGATCGCCAGCAGCGCCGGAAGCGTGCCGATGACGAACATCAGTCGCCAATTCGAAACGCGGAACGGCCCGATGTCGAAGTTGCCGATCACTCCGATCGTCTCGAGATGCCCGAGCCAGACGCTGATCGTCGCGGCGGCGATATTGCCGACCGCCGAGAGCGCCTGAAGGAGCGACAGCGCGTGCTGCCGCGCACGCGACGGCATGACTTCGGCAACGAGCGCAACGCCGACCGCGAACTCCCCTCCGACGCCCAGACCGGTGATGAACCGGTAGAACATGAAGTCCCAGACGCCGAACGAGATCGCGCTGNNAGAAGACGCCGAACGAGATCGCGCTGAAGCCGGTGCAGAGCGAGTAGAGCAGGATCGTCAGGAGCATCGTCCGAGCCCGACCGATCCGGTCACCGAGCACGCCGAAGACGAGCCCTCCGGTCGCCCAGCCGATCATGAAGACCGCCGTCGCCACGCCGCCGTAGAAGTCGACCGAGTCCTGCGGAGCGACCTGTCCCGGGCCGGGAGCCAGCAGTTCCTTCATCGCGGGGACCCGCGCGAAGTTGAACAGCTGCTGGTCCATCGTGTCGAACAGCCAGCCGAGCGCCGCGACGATCAGCACGAACCAGTGATAGCGGTTCAACAACTTGAACCACGGAACGCCGCGATCCTGGTCCGAGTCGTCGGCAGGGGGATTCCAACCGAGGTCACCCACGGGCGCGGCTCCTGGTTCGGTGGTGGTCGAAGATCACGAGGTCCCGCGGGAGGGACACGAGCGGGCCATCTTAACCCAGGGCTCTGCGCCCGTCACCCGCGGCGGCGAGCCGGTCGCGCCGTCCCCATGGGTCCGTCGTCGAGCGGTCAACTCAGGATGTCGTGCACGACTCGGCCGGCGATATCCGTCAGTCGGAAATCGCGCCCCGCATGCCGCCAGGTCAGCCGCTCGTGATCCAGCCCGAGCAGATGCAACAGCGTCGCGTGCACGTCGTGGAAGTGAACCTTGTTCTCGATCGCGTAGTAACCGTAGTCGTCGGTCCGTCCGTAGCGGATGCCGGTCTTCACGCCGGCTCCCGCCATCCACATCGTGCAGGCATGCGGGTTGTGATCGCGCCCGTCGCGGCCCCCCTGCGAGACCGGCGTCCGTCCGAACTCTCCTCCCCACAGCACCAGCGTCTCGTCGAGCAGGCCGGTCCGCTCGAGATCGGTCAGCAGCGCGGCGATCGGCTGATCGACCTCGGCGCCGTGACGGCCATGGTTCTTCTCGACGCTCTCGTGCGCATCCCACGTCTCTTCCAGATGTCCGCCGCCGCTGTAGAGCTGCACGAAGCGGACTCCGCGCTCGATCAGACGTCGCGCGATCAGGCAGTTGCGACCGTACTCGTCGGTCGGCTCGGTTCCGATACCGTACATCGCCAACGTTTCGGCACTCTCCTGCGACAGGTCCACCGCCTCGGGAGCTGCGCTCTGCATCCGATAGGCGAGCTCGTACGAGGCGATCCGCGCAGCGAGATCGGGATCGGTCGGCCGACTCGCCCGATGTTCCGCGTTGATCGCGTCGAGCAGTCCCAGTCGCTCGCGCTGCATCGCATCGTCGATGCCGGCGGGAGGGGCGAGATCGAGAATCGGCGTGCTGCCGGGACGGAAGAGCGTTCCCTGGTAGGCCGCCGACAGGAAACCGGATGACCAGTTCGGTTGACCGCCGATCGGGCCGCCGCGCTTGTCGAGCATCACGACATAGCCCGGAAGATCCTGGTTCTCGGTCCCCAGTCCGTACGCCGCCCAGCTCCCCAGACTCGGGCGACCGATGAACGTCTTGCCGGTGTTCATCGCCACCAGCGCCGATCCGTGCGCATGGCTGTCGGTATGACAGCTGTTGATCACGCACAGCTTGTCGGCATGCTTTCGGACCTCGGGGAAGTAGTCCGACACCGGCAACCCCGACTCGCCCCCCGGACGAAACGGTCGCCACTCGGGAGTCAGATAGCCGACCTGGCGACCGCCGGAGTTGATGAACTTCTTGCCGGGGGGAAGCGTCTTGCCGGCGTGCTTCCGCAGCTCGGGCTTCGGATCGAACGTGTC
>DMPQ01000131.1 GCA_003455945.1 Planctomycetaceae bacterium | reverse complement strand
GAAACAGCGTCTCGACCCGTTCGCGAGTCACGCCGGGATTCCGGATCGGATCGAGCGCACACGACTCGGTCGTCAGCACCAGTCCGTTCCCGTCGGTCTCGATGCCCCCTCCTTCGAAGACCATGTCGGTTCGGATCAGGCCGCAGCCCAGGTGTTCCGCGATCCGTCGCGCCGCGAGCTGGTCGCGATCGAACGGCGGGNNTCTCGTCCAGCACGAAGGTCGGCGCATGGTCGCGCGCCCAGGCGTCGTCGGTCGGGACGTCGATCAGTTCGACGCCGGCAGCGGAGCCGAGCAGTCGACGGGCGCTCTCCATCCCATCCCCTCCGGCCAGCACGCGCACCGGCTCCCGCTCGGCGATCGTCCGCACGAAGGCGGCATGTTCGCGGCGAGCCGCTTCGAGATCGTGCGGCCATGTCTCGGGATTGCGGGGCCACGAGACCCAGGTGGCGTCGTGCGGGAACCACTCGGCAGGCCAGTGCAGGCCGCGGTAGGCGGCGGCGTCGTGAGCGAACATCGGCAAATGCTTCTCGGAACGAAGATCGAACGGATGGCGAAAACGAACGGAGCTCAGGCAGCAAGGCTCGTGGCTCGCTGCGTGACTCGAGCCGCTTGCCGCGATATCGGTCGTGACTCGGGCGACGTCGCTGCCGAGGTGAGTCGGCGGAACGATGCGGCCGAAATCGAGTTCAAGGTCGCGGACGGCGATGCATCAGTCGATGAAGCGGCGAGTCAGATCACCGTAGGCGTCGATGCGACGATCGCGGAAGAACGGCCAGTGAGTCCGAGTCACCTCGATCAGATCGAGATCGCATTCGGCGTGCAGGATCGCTTCCTGGTCTCGTCCCGCTTCGGCCAGCATCCGCCCCGAGGGATCGGCGACGAAGCTGCTCCCCCAGAACTCGAGCTGATCTTCGACTCCGACCCGATTTGGCGCGATGACGAACAGACCGTTGGCGATCGCGTGGCTCCGCATCATCGTCTGCCAGGCCGAGACCTGAGCATCGCCGTACTCCCCCTTGTCCTCGGCGAGCCAGCCGATGGCGGTCGGGTAGATCAGGAACTGGGCGCCGTGCATCGCGGTCAGCCGAGCCGCCTCGGGATACCACTGATCCCAGCAGATACAGACGCCGACCTTGCCGACGCGGGTGTCGAACGCGCGGAAGCCGAGATCGCCGGGGGTGAAATAGAACTTCTCGTAGTACAGCGGGTCATCCGGAATGTGCATCTTTCGGTAGATGCCGGCGGTCGAACCGTCGGCGTCGAGCACGACGGTCGTGTTGTGGAACAGCCCCGGGGCGCGCCGCTCGAACAGACTCGCGACGATCACCACGCCGAGTTCCGCGGCGAGACGACTCATTCGCTCGCTGGTCGGCCCGGGGATGCTCTCCGCCAGATCGAACTGGCGGTGATCCTCGGTCTGACAGAAGTAGCGACTGGCGAACAGCTCCTGCAGACAGATCAGTTCGGCTCCCGCCGCCGCCGCTTCTCGAATCCGCGTTTCGGTGCGGGACACGTTCGCTCGAATGTCGGTCGAAGCGGTCGACTGGATCGCGGCGACTCGAACGCGCGACGAACGGGGCGAAGGGCGAACGGTCATCGAATACCTCGTGGGGTTCGACGGATTTCGGAACCGAGGGGGTCCGACGGGGGTTTCATCCGACACCTTTCCCGGTAGGATCGGGGATAGGCCGGACGGGGAATCGGCCGAAGCCGAGGGAGTACGGCGAGCTCCGAAGTACGGCGAGCTCAGGGTCCCCCCTGACGCGGAACCGAGAATCGTAACGGATCGACGATGCTTGAAAAGCCGCCGCTCGGATTGTTCGTCGTCGGAACCGATACGTCGGTCGGGAAGACCTACGTCACTTGTCGCCTGGCCGAAACGCTGCGGCGCGAGGGGCGCAAGGTCGGCGTCTACAAGCCGGCCGAAAGCGGGTGGGAGGATCCCGACGATCCGCGGAGCGACGCGCATCGGCTGTGGGAAGCGGCCGGTCGAGTCGGGACGATCGACGAAGTCTGCCCGATGCGGCTCAAGACCCCGATCGCGCCTCATCTGGCTGCCGCCGCGGAAGGACGCGTCTGGGATCGACGTCTGATCCGCAGTGGACTGTCGGTCTGGAAGGGGCGATGCGACATCGTCCTGGTCGAAGGAGCAGGCGGACTGCTGTCGCCGCTGGGCGACGACGAATCGGTCATCGACCTGGCAGCCGAGTTCGGCTACCCGTTGCTGCTGGTCGGAGCGGATCGAGTCGGTGTCGTCAATCAGGTTCGCCTGACCATCGTCGCCGCGAAGTCGCTCTACCCACGTCTGCCGATCGCCGGAGTCATCCTGTGCCGGACGACCGACGAACGTGACCCGAGTCGCGAGAGCAACGCCGCGGTCCTGCAGCAGCGGATCGACGTCCCGATCCTCGCGACGATCGACTACCGCCAGACCGACGTGGCGTGGAGTCCGAAGCTCCGCGAGCTGCTCTGATTCGATCGTCGAAACGACGCGACTCGGCAGTCTCTCTTGATCGAGCGTTGCCGCGCGACTAGTCTCGTGGCCGTCGTTCGGTCTCGTGGCCGGAACGAACATTCCCGATCCTCGGCGTCGCCGATGTTCCGCTCCCTTCCGACATGGCTCGTGATCGTCACGCTGCTGCTGAGCAGCTGGGGTGGCGCTGCGCACGTGCATCCGTCGGTCGACTCGGCTTCGGCAGGCGACTTGGCGGAGCGACCTCACGTTCATCTGTTCGGGCATGCTCACCACGGGCATGCCCATCATGGCCATGCCCATCACGGGCATGACCACCACGCTGATGGTCATCGTGATCGCGTTCGCTCCGACGGGGCGAGCCGCTTCGGCAACGACTCGCAGCAGAGCGAACGCGGCTCCGGAGACGATCGAAGCGACGCTCCCGATTCGGGATCGAACGATCGCGGTACCTCTCGGAGCGAACGATTCTCGCTCCCCGGCATCGGCGACCGGGAGTCGCACGATGCGGCGGCGGTCGCGATCGAGAGGTCGTGGACGCGAACCGAATCGCCGGTCGCCTCGGTGACGAGCGACCTCGACCTCGTTCAGGCGTTCATGTCGTTCCCTCTCCTGACGCCCCTCGGTGTCTCTCTGACCCGCGGCGTTCATCCTCCTCCCGAATCGCTCGCTTCGGGATGCCCGCTCTACCTGCGCCTGCTGTCGCTGCGGCGATGAACCGCTCGATCGTTCCGGCACTCGAACGCGTCTCTTTCGTCGAGATGTGATCGATGCCGTTTCGGATCGGTCCTCGCACGGCCGAGGACTCGCGGACCGACTCGGGGCGGGAGAGCAGTACGGTGAACGTTCAGTCGCTGGGGCGGCGCGCCCTGATCGCAACGGCGATCGGGGCCGCGACCGTCGGAGTCGTGTGGTGGAGTGCGTTTCGTTTCGGGCCCGGGGAATCGGCCGAAACGGACGATTCCGGGAACATCGCCGCAACCGACGTCGCAATCGGTGCGGCCGACGAACCGCAGATCCTGAGATTGGATGCGCGCGGCCGACGCAACCTCGGGTTGCAGGTCGGACCGGTCGCTCGCTCGACCTATTGGAAGAAGCTCGAGATTCCGGCGGTGGTGATCGAACCGCCGGGGCTGGCAGTCCGTGGGATCACGGCACCGGCCGCAGGAATCGTCACGACAATCCATGTTTCGGTCGGCGATGCCGTCCCTCCCGGAACGCCGCTCTTCACGCTCCACCTGGTCGGCGAGTCGCTGCAACTGGCTCAGACCGAATACCTGCAGGCGACTCGCGAAGCCGAGATCCTGCGGCGCGAACGAGCGCGCCTGCAGGAGGCGGTCGACGACGGCGCCATTCCGGCTCGACGGATCATCGAACTCGATCAGGAAATCGATCGCCAGACCGCTCTCGCCTCGGCTCGTCGCCAAGACCTGTTGGCTCGCGGACTGTCGCTGGAGCAGGTCGAACGGATCGGGCAAGGGGAGTTCGTCGCCACGATCACGATCGAAGCACCGCGGATCGACGCCTCCGCGAACATCGACTCGACGGACCGCGAGGCACCGGTCGAGTCGAACGATGCTTCAGCCGCCGTACCGTCACCCGACTCGTCGAGCTCCTCGACCGAGAGGTTTTTCGAAGTCCGGGAACTGGCGGTCGCCGTGGGCCGTCAGGTGCAAGGAGGCGAAGCGCTCGCGGTGCTTGCCGATCACGAGTCGTTGCTGGTTCAGGGGCACGCCTTTCGTCGCGAGGCGGCGGCTATCGAGCGAGCGGTGGCCGAACGACGTCCGGTCGAACTGGAGTTCGACGGAGCGATCGGCGAGGACTGGCCTGCGGTCGATCAGCCGTACCTGATCCGGAACCTCGGCAACGAGATCGATCCCGAGAGTCGAACGTTCGACGTCATCGTCCCGCTCCCCAATCCGTCGCGTCTCTATGAGGACGGCGGGCGCACGTATCTGGTCCGACGCTATCGCCCCGGACAACGGGCGCGAATGCGAATCCCGGTCGAGCGTTTGGACGACGTCATCGTGCTGCCGGCCGAAGCGGTCGTGCGCGACGGACCGTCGTCCTACGTCTTTCGCCAGAACGGCGATCTCTTCTCCCGGATTCCGGTCCGTGTACTGCATCAGGACCGACGCGACGTCGTGATCGAGCGGGAACAGGGGCTCGGTCCCGGCTCGTTCGTCGCGCTCGATTCCGCAGCGGCCCTCGACCGGATCCTCGCCTCGCAGACGCAGAGCGGCATGCCGGCCGACGTGCACGTGCACGCCGACGGCACCGTGCACGCGGCCCACTGATCCGGGAGAGACGACGATGCTCGATTCGATCATCCGCTGGTCGCTCCGGTACCGGGGCCTGGTCCTGTTCGCCAGTCTCGCGACGCTGATCTACGGCTCGATCCTGGCGGCGTCGATGCCGATCGACGTCTTTCCCGATCTCGATCGACCGCGCGTCATCGTGATCACCGAATGCCCCGGACTGGCGACGGAGGAAGTCGAGGCACTCGTTACGCAACCGATCGAGATCGCGCTCTCGGGGGCGGCAGGAATCACCGCGATCCGCAGCCAGTCGACCGCCGGGCTGAACGTCATCTACCTGGAGTTCGACTGGTCGACCGACGTCCGAACGGCGCGACAGACCGTGCAGGAGCGACTGACGACACTCGACGGAGTCCTTCCCGAAGGGATCCGTCCGATCATGACTCCACCGTCGTCGATCATGGGGCAGATCGTCGTCGCCGGAGCCTATCGTTCGCTCGGTCCGAAGGGCGGCGAACTGACACCTCTCGAGGACAGTCCGTTCGTCGCCGAAACGATGCCGACGACCGGCGCCGCCGATTTCTACGACAGAACCGACGGTTCGACCGTCGCAGCGCGCCCGCCGGATGAACGAACCGACCTGGCGATCTGGCAACCGACCGATCGTCGCGAGGTCGCCGACTGGAAGCGGATCGAGGTCGAACGAATCGAATGGCTCCCCTCGACCTCGGCCGATCTCGAAGCCGGCATCGAACGACGAGCGGTGGTGACGATCGCGGGACGCGACTATCGACTCGCGTTTCCCGACGCCGACCGCCGGCAGATGGAACTGAGAACGCTCGCCGACTGGGTCGTCCGTCCGCGACTGCTGCAGGTCCGCGGAGTCGCCGAAGTCTTTCAGATGGGGGGCGAGCGGAAACAGTATCAGGTGCTGGTCGATCCGGCCGCTCTGCTCGAGTTCGGCGTNNTCGCTGCAGCAGGTCGAACAGGCGGTCCGCGCGAGCAACGCGAACGGGACCGGCGGCTTCGCGATCGTCGGCGAGACCGAACGCCCGATCCGGATCCTCGGCCGACTCGGGCCCGATGCCGATCAGGTTCTCGAACAGCTCCGCAAGATCCCGGTACGCGTCACCCCTCGTCGCTCGATCCTGCTCGAGGAAGTCGCGCGCGTCACCGAAGGAGCACAACTGAAGCGCGGGGACGCGAGCATCAGCGGCCGCCCGGGAGTCGTCTTCACGGTCGTGAAGCAGCCGCATGCCGACACGCGGCGTCTGACCGACGACGTGGAAGCGGCGCTGGCGGAGTCGGAGGCGGCGTTGCCGATCGACATCGTCATCGCCTCGGACCTTTTCCGCCTGAAGACCTTCATCGACCGCGGCGTCTTCAACGTCGGCGAAGCGCTGGTGATCGGTGCGCTGCTGGTCGTCGTGATCCTCTTCCTGTTCCTGCTGAACTTCCGCACCACCTTCATCACGCTGACGGCGATTCCGTTGTCGCTGGTCGTCACGACGATCGTCTTTCGGCTGATCGGGCTGCTGACCGGCACCGACGTCTCGATCAACGTCATGACGCTCGGCGGGATCGCCGTCGCGATGGGCGAACTGGTCGACGACGCGATCGTCGACGTCGAGAACATCTTTCGGCGCCTGCGCGAGAATCGCCGTCGGTCCGCTCCGCTGCCGACGCTCCAGGTGGTGTACGCGGCGAGTCGCGAGATTCGCGGCGCCATCGTCTTCGGCACCTGCGTCGTGATCCTCGTCTTCCTGCCGTTGTTCGCCCTGTCGGGAATCGAGGGGCGATTGTTCGCGCCGCTCGGAGCGGCCTACATCGTGTCGATCCTCGCCTCGCTGCTGATCTCGCTGACCGTCACTCCGGCTCTCTCGAGCTACCTGCTCCCCGAATCGTCGGCGATCCGACGCGAGCACGAGAGTTCGGTGCTCGCGATGCTCAAACGCCTCGCGACCCCCGTCGTTCGCGCAAGCATGGCGACTCCCGCGCTCTGGCTGACGCTCACCTGGGTCGCCGTCGCGATCGCGGCGGTCGAGTTCTCGCGACTGGGTCGAGACTTCCTCCCCAAGTTCGACGAAGGGAGTATCCAGATCAACGTGACGCTCCCGCCGGGATCGTCGCTCGAAGCGTCGAATCGCAGCTCCGCGATCATCGACGCCAAACTCGCGTCGCTGCAACGGACCCCCGAGCGCCCCGACGGACCGATCCTGCAGNNCCCGGTGAATACGGGCGAATACATCCTGTCGATGAACCCCGACATCCACCGCGATCGGGCCGAGATGATCCGGACCCTGCTCGAGGACCTGCGAGCCGAGGTACCGGGAGTCGACATCGAAGTGGAACAGCCGTTGGCTCACATGATCAGTCACATGGTCTCGGGCGTCTACGCGCAGATCGCCGTTCGGATCCACGGTGACGATCTCGATCGGCTGGTGATGCTCGCCGAACGGGCGAAGCGGGCGATCGAATCGACCCCCGGCATCACTCCTCCGGTCATCGAACCGATCCGAAGTTCTCCCGAACTGCACGTGCGGCTGCGCCCCGANNGTCGTCTCGCAGGTTCTCGACGGTCAGCGCCGATTCGACCTGCTCGTTCGACTGGACGATGCGGCGCGCAACGATCTGACGAGTCTCGAACGACTCAGACTGGATCTTCCCGATGGTCGAGGGCAGATCGAACTGGGTGAGATCGCCGACATCGACGAGGGGCTCGGTCCGAATGCCGTGATGCGCGAGAACGCTCGGCGAAGGATCGTCATTCGCTGCAATACCCAGGGGCGCGATCTGGCGAGTGCCGTCGCCGAGATCGAGCAGCGGATCCGGCGCGATGTCGATCTTCCCGAGGGGTACTTCGTCGAGTTCGGAGGACAGTTCGAGAGTCAGCAGCGCGCCACGCGAACGATCGGCCTGTTGGCGCTCGTATCGCTGGCCGGGATGTTCGTCGTCCTGCTGCTCCTCTTTCCGTCGGTCCGCATCGTCCTGCAGATCCTCAACGCGCTGCCGACCGCGTTCATCGGAGGAGTCGCGGCCCTGGTCATCACGCGGCAGGATCTGACGATCGCCAGTCTGGTCGGGTTCATCTCGCTCGGCGGGATCGCCGTCCGCAACGGCATCCTGCTCGTCACTCATTACCTGCATCTGATGCGCGACGAAGGAGAGTCGTTCTCACAGGAGATGATCCTGCGAGGGAGTCTCGAGCGGCTGGCGCCGGTGCTGATGACCGCTCTGACCGCCGGCATCGGACTGGTGCCGTTGGTCGTCGGCGGACACGAACCGGGACGCGAGATCCTGTATCCCGTCGCGACGGTCATCCTCGGCGGACTCGTGACCTCGACCTTCTGCGAGTTCCTGATCCATCCCGGTCTGTTCTGGCGCTTCAGCGGCCGTGACGCCGCTCGCGTCTCGGCGGCCAACGGAAGCTCGGTCGACGACCTCTGATTCCTTCCCGTGTCGTTCCTTCCTGCTTCGAAACGGAGATTCAAATGCGTTGCACGAGTCCGATCCTGCCTGTTCTTGCGATCGCTCTCGCACTCGTCGTCGCCGGTTGCGGCGATCCTTCGGGATCGACCTCGTCCGCCGACAAGCCTTCCGCCGATGATCACGCTCACGGAGACGATCATGACCATGACCATGCCGATGATCACCATCACGGCGATGCCCCTCACGGCGGAACGATCGTCGATTGGGGTGGCGGAAAGTTCCACCTCGAGTTCGTCGTCGACCACGACCGTCACGAAGCGACCGTCTGGGTCCTGGGGGACGACGCCAAGACGCCGGCGCCGATCGCGGCGGCCGATCTGCAACTGAACGTTACCGAACCCGAAATGGAGATCGTGCTCGCCGCCGCGCCGTTAGACGGCGAACCGACCGGCTCCNNTCGTCCAGTCGCTTCATCGGGACGCACGACGGACTCGCGACCGTCCGAGAGTTCTCCGGCACGATCGCCGGAGTCGTCGATCAGGTGCCGTACGCCGCCGACTTCAGCGAAACGGCGCACGGCGATCACGAGCACTGATCGTCAGTCCCGTGACGCTCCTGGCGAGAGCGTCCCCAGGAACGGCCGGTCGCGGAAGTCGAGCGAGCCGGCCGCTCCTGACGGACCCTTCGAGCCTTACTGCCGCACGAAGAAGTGCGACCGGAGTTCGGTCGTGAACGTCTCGTCCGGCGCCAGCTCGAAGGCCCAGCGGACGGTCGAGTGGCGATTCAGCCCCGGGCTGCCGGCGTAGCCGCTCCAGGCGTCGCTCCGGAAATCGCCGATCGCGACCTTTCCGTCCGCTCCGGCCGAGTCGACCGATCCGGGAATGCTGACCGTGATCTCGACTGCGACGTTCGTCCGCTTGGCATTGCGCAGCGAGAGCGTTCCGACCTTGTCGATGCGTGCGTAACGGTCACCATTCCAGATCATCGCGTCGAGCTTTCGATCGGTTTCGACCTCCTCGTAATCCCCCCGCAGATCGACCGCGACCGTCACCGGGATGCGGACCGTCGCGCCGGGTGAGGTGTAGCCGAGCAGTTCCTGTGCGAGCGGTTGCTGACCGTCGAGCAGCAGCGCGGCGCCGGTCGTCCACGGAGCGTCGGTGACGTTCGTCAGCTCGAGCTGATGCCAGACCCGGTTGACCGACAGCTGCAGCGGCGAGTCATCCGCGCCGCCGGTCGGCGCCGACACCGAGCCGTCTCGGACGACCTGCAGGTCCCACGTGTAGACATGTCGGCACGGGACGATCGATCGCCCCAGCGGCACCGCCGCTCGCTCGCCGAGGCCGAGCGTCATCGGGTCGAGCGGAATGACGTACAGATCCTGGGCACCGACTCCGGCCAGCTCCGACGGAATCTCGGGAACGTCGGTCGACGCGGCGGCGGATTCGTCCCGACGGAACTCTCCCGAACGCTGCGTGAAGAGCGCTTGCGAGCTGTTGCTCATCAGGTTGTTCATCAGCATCGGCGCCGCCTGCTGCAGCGTCATCCGCATCGCCGCCTCGAGCACCAACGGACTCGGCGTCTCGCGGAAGCGGAAGTTCGGCACGCCGACCACCAGATCGATCGCCGCCTGCTCGAGCGATTCCGCCTCGTTCAGCAGTTCCGCCTGCAGCGCCACTTCGGCAGTCGACGGATCGTCTCCCAGCGTGACGCGGTAGGTCGGAATCCAGCGAATCCCCGAGCGGAAATAGATCAGCCGGACTTCGACGTCGGCATTCGCGCGATCGAACTGCAGCACCCACTGCTTGGCGTCGCGGCGAGTCTTCGCCTCGGTCGTCAGTCGGACCTCGAGCTCCGGCGCATGCAGACGGCGGATCTCGCCGATCGCCAGCACCGTCTTGCGCCCCTGGCTGAGCACCACCACGTGCGACGCGTCGATCGAACGACGCGTCGACGACAGCAGCGGAGAAGCGGACGAGAGCGGATCGACGTACGGCTCATCCGATTCGGAGCCGATCACTTCCACCAGCGTGCCGACCAGATCGCCGCGGTCGGTCGACAACGTCACCTCGCGTTCCAGGTTTGCGCGCAGCAGTTCGCTCATCGAGCGGCAGACATGCGTCTCGGGCTTCGTCTCGTCGATCGTCTCGCGCCGCGCCGTCAGGCTCTCGAGCCCGATCGGTTCGGTCCCTTCCTCCGCGACGACGTCGACCCAAACCGATCCGAGAATCGCCTCGTCCGGCACCTGTTCCGAGATCAATCGTCCGTGGGCATCGGTTCGCCCTTGGGCTCGGTTCACCAACAGCGCATAGCCGTCCTTGAAGACGATCGCTCGCTCGGTCGCGAACTCGAGCGGAGGCGTCTTGTCGAGCCTTGACGTGTCGATCCAATACGCCGGAGGGTCGTTCGCCGCCGCGACCGTACCGATCGCCGAGACGAACAGGGCAAGTCCGACGAGACCGAGCGCTCGGCTACGCCATCGGGAGGTCGGAGCGATCGCGCGGCGCGACCGGGAAGCTGAACACGAGAGCATGGCGAGAACTCCGCGAGGGATTCGAGTCGGTCGAGCAGCGAGGCATCTCCCTCGCCGTCGCTCATCCTACGAATCCGATCCCCAGCGGCGCGCAACCGGTGCGCAACCACCTGCGCAGCGCGTCCGCTTGCGGTTCGTTCCCGAGCTGCGATCCTAGGTCAGTCGTCGCCGAGTCCCAACGCGTAGAAGCGGTTCGCGTTGTCGCGATAAAGTCGCCGACGGAATTCGGGAGAGCGGGTCTCGGTGATCGTGTCGAGTGCCTCGACCCAAGCCGCCAGCGGAGCCCCGAGCGTGCAGACCGGCCAGTCGCCGGCGAACATCACGCGCTCGGAACCGAACGCGTCGAGACAATGGTCGACGATCGGCGCAAGCTCCTCGGCATGCCAGTGCTCCGGATCGACTCGGGCGATGATCCCGCTGATCTTGCAGACGACGTTGTCGAGCGAGGCGAGGCGTTCGATCGAGCGGCGCCAGGCATCGGCATCGTGGTCCGCGGCCCGCGGCCGGCGATCGGCCGCCGCGAACGCGACCGGATCGGCATTACCGCAGTGATCGAGCACGAAACGGGTCTCGGGACAATCGCGGGCCAGCGCGAAGGCATCGTCGAGTTCGCCGGGACGGACGCACAGATCGAAGCGCAGTCCGAGTTCGCCGAGCCGCGCGACGTTGCGCCGGTACTCGGGAGTGCGGCAGGTCCCCGCCGGAGTCTCGGGGACGTGCAGCAGGTGCCGAATCCCCTTGATCCGCTCGCTTGCGGCGAATCGCTGCGCATAGGCCTCGAAGCCGTCGGCGATCGGATTCCCGGCGATGACTCCGGCCATCGTGCCGCTCGTCGGATCCTCGCACAGTTCGATGACCCACTGCGCCTCATCCGCCTGTTGCGAAGCCTCCATCCCGACTTCCATGTAGATGGCGGTCGTGATGCCGGTCCCGGCCGTCGCTTGGCGATACTCCGGAATCAGGAAGTCCCGCGCCAACTTCTCGTTGCCGTCGGTCCACGGCAGTCGGAACCGCTTGAGGTCCCACAGATGCTGATGCGTGTCGATGCGATCGTAGGTCTCGTCGGAGCGAGCGGCGACCTGGCCGGCCGCGAGCAGTCCGGCGAAGCCGGCGGCGGTCGTCGCGGCGAGCCACTGACGTCGGTCGAGATGCGGATCGTGCGTCATCGATCGGTTCCTGGTGGGAGAAGGGGCGCTCGATTGCCTCACCTCGAGTCGAGCCGAGGGGTCATCCTACCCGTTCCGAACCGTCAAGAACGCGAACAGGCCCGCGGAGCATTCGCGCCGCGGGCCTGTGCTGTTCGATCATCGATCGATTCGGGGACGGCTCAGTCCCACCACCACTGACCTTCGGCCAGTTCGACCGAACCGGTCGACTGATGGACGCCGCTCAGCTGACCGTCGATCTGCACCCGAGCCGGATCGATCGCTCGTCGCGGCTCGATCGTCACGCCGCCGCCGACCGGAGTCATCAGACGGCTGCCTCGCCAGATCGCGTTGACCGCCGTCTCGACCTGCTTCGGCGACTCGTAGCTCTCGACCGAGAAGGCCGACTCGTCACCGAAGAAGTCCATCTCCCAACCCGCCAGACCGTAGAAGTCCTGCTGCTGGATGTAGGCGGCGGCGATCGACAGGTCCATGCAGCTTCGCAGCTGGGCGAAGACCGGCGAACGCTGCGCGAGCGTGTCGTACTGCTTGGTGAAGGCGGTCGTGAACGCACGGCTCGCCTGATTCCCCTCGCGACCCTCCGCGACTCGAACCCCTTCGGCCGTGACTCGCTCGTTCTCGCCGATCAGCTGGACGCGCGAGCCGACCAGTTCCATCGCGTTGCGATCCTCGCTCACCCGAACGCAGTCGTACTGCGGGGTGAAGTACCAGCGAGCCAGACCGTTGGCATTCACCTCGGCCGGACGCGCCTTCGACACGTAGCTCGGAATGTCGGCGGCCGGAACTTCCAGCCCGATGCCGATCAGCTTCATCCGATAGTCCGCTTCGACCAGCACCTGAGCGAAGTGGCTCCCCNNCGTCCTGAGTCGGATCGATCGAGCAGCCGATGACCGACGTGCCGCGCTCGCCCGGCGCGAAGGCCCGCAGAGCGACGACCAGGTCCTCGAGCAGCAACGTCGCCTTGCCCGTTTCGATGCCGACGGTGCGGCCGGTCAGGTCCTTGAAGAACCCTTCCGCCGGACCGGCGATCACGATGTCCCGCGTCTCGGGGTAGAAGAAGACGTAGCGGATCTCGGTCAGACCGGCCAAATGGAGCATCGCGTCCGAAGCCGACTCGCCCGCCGCCACGCGGTCGCGGACCGCCTGTTCGAGCCGGGTGAGCGAGACCTTGCGGAGCGAACTCGACCGCATCACGTCCGCTTCGATCGCCCGACGCGCCTCGGCCATCCGAGTGCGGGTCAGATCACCGGTCGGATCGGCGACGACTCGGGTCCGCAGCACCCCGTCGGCGTCCACCTCGACTCCCGCCGGCTGAAACGTTCCTTGAGCCTTCAGCGTTGCGGTCGATTGCGTCACGAGTCCGATCGCCGCCAGGGCTGCGACCAGACAGATACCGAAACGACGCAAAGTCATAGGTACGAACCTCCAAACAGGACTCGAGACGACGCGAAGTCGAGACGGCGAACGCCCTTGAGGACAAGAGTCGGGCAGGGTGGCGAGAGGCTTTCCCCTCCCACCGAGAGCAAGATTCATGGTAATTGGGGGCCCTGAGTCAAGCAAGGAAATCAGGGGTGTCGGTAGGGCTTTTCGCTCGTCCCTCCTCGTCCGCCGGTCGCTGCAGGTCGAGCGATAACGGACGCAACGATCGAGAGGCGGTCGGAAAGGGGCCGGCCGAGGACGAACCGCGAGTCTTGGGGGATTCGCAGGTCGACCTCGGAAAGGAAGCGTGCGAGGTCGCTGGCGGACCGGTCGCCAAACCGGTCGATCGTCTCGGCGGCTGCGACAAGCAGCCGGCGGACTGCGGGGGCAGATCCGACATGCGAGACGATCCGCTGGCGCCAGGACCTCACGGGCTGGGCCCTCGACCTGACGAGGTCGAAGGCACTTCGCGGCGGAAGCAACCGGAGTGCCAATCGCTCGAACCCGCGGGAAGAGCGGTCCATCGCGCGAGTTTCCTGGGCATCGGCCGCCGTGGAGCAGGTCGGGCTGCCCGAGGCACGAGCGACCTGTAGCGAATCGCTCCGCGCCATCTCGCCGCAATGCGGCACGATCGCACGACGCCGGGCCCCGGAGGTGATGGGGCTTTGGAAGCGGTGGGCCCCTGCGTGGCCCCGGCTCGTCCCGAGCTGCGGGCATGCGATGCCGACACCGCGCACGCGGCGCTGCGTCGAGAATGACCCACGTCTCTCGGCCGCGCGTTGAGGACGACGCGGGCCCACGCAGAGGCCGAGCGGATCACGTGGGCCCGGCCACTCCGTGGCCGAGGCCAGGTTTCGTCCCGACGCCGAACGAACCACGAAGCGTCAGCAGTGACGCCATCAAC
>DMPQ01000079.1 GCA_003455945.1 Planctomycetaceae bacterium | reverse complement strand
GCCTCGGCCACGGAGTGGCCGGGACCACGGTCTGCCGCTGACGCCTTGCGGTCGCTGTCCGATCGGCTACACCTGCTCTTGGCCTCTGATTCTCGCGCCTCGAACGAACGACTCCTACGATGGCCGCCGAACGCCGCTGGTACGCCACTGCCGAAGGGGCGATCGCTCTCGGAGCGGTCATCGCCATCGCGCTGCACCTCGTCCTGGCGAGCTTTCTCCCCGACCCCGCCTGGATCCGGCAGCTTCCGCTCTGGTTCGCGCTGGCCGGCGGCGGAGGACCGCTCGTCTTCGGCTTGGTCCGCAAGCTGCTGCGAGCCGAGTTCGGATCGGATCTGCTCGCCGGTCTCTCGATCTGCGTCTCGGTCGTGCTGGGAGAATACCTGGCCGGGACCCTGGTGGTGCTGATGCTGTCGGGAGGCGAAACGCTCGAGAATTATGCGGTGCGAAGCGCGTCGAGCGTCCTGCGGGCGCTTGCCAAGCGGATGCCGACCGTCGCTCATCGTCTGCCCGATCCGGAATCGCCGTTCGAGGACGTGCCGCTCGAGTCGATCGCGATCGGTGATCGTCTGGTCATCCTGCCTCACGAGGTGGCTCCGGTCGACGGCACCGTCGTCGCCGGACACGGCGTGATGGACGAGAGCTACCTGACGGGCGAACCGTATCGGATGAGCAAGACCCCCGGCTCGCAGGTGCTGTCGGGGGCGATCAACGGCGAATCGGCACTGACGATCCGCGCCGACCGTCGGGCCGAGGAGTCGCGTTACGCCCGGATCATGCAGGTGATGCGTACCTCCGAGGAACATCGGCCGCAGATCCGCCGTCTGGCCGATCGACTGGGAGCGTTCTACACGCCGCTGGCGGTCGCCGTCGCGGCGATCGCTTGGATGGTGAGCGGCGATCCGATCCGCTTTCTCGCGGTCCTCGTCGTCGCGACTCCCTGTCCGCTGCTGATCGCGATTCCGGTCGCCGTCATCGGTTCGATCTCGCTCGCCGCCAAGCGGGCGATCATCATCCGCAACCCGTCCGCGCTCGAAGTGGTCGACACCTGTCGCACGATGATCTTCGACAAGACCGGAACGCTCACCTACGGCGAACCGACGTTGTCGGCGGAGTTCGTCTCGCCCGACCTGAAGCGCGAACGACTGCTGCAGTTGGCGGGGAGCGTGGAGCGGTACTCGAAGCACCCGTTGGCCAAGGCGGTGGTGCTGGCCGCCGATGCGGCTCACGTGACGGCGCTGCCGGTCTCCGAGATCTCGGAGCGTCCGGGCGAAGGCCTTACGGGGACGGTCGACGGTCGCCGTGTGCGGATCACCAATCGCAAAGGGGCGGCGAAGGTCGACCCTCGCGCCGCCGAGTTGCTCCCCGCCGCGTCCGCCGGACTCGAATGCGTCGTCCTGGTCGATGACCGCTACGCCGGACTGCTGCAGTTCCGCGATGCGCCGCGCAAGGCGAGCGCCTCGTTCGTCAGACATCTCGGACCGCGCCATCACATCGCCCGCACGATGCTCGTCTCGGGTGACCGCGAGAGTGAAGTGAAGTATCTGGCGGAGCTGGTCGGCATCGATCAGGTTCTGGCCGGTCAGTCGCCGGAGCAGAAGCTCGAGATCGTGCGGCGCGAGACGCTCGAGGGAGGGACCGTCTTTGTCGGTGACGGAATCAACGACGCGCCGGCACTGACCGCAGCGACGGTCGGCATCGCTTTCGGTCAGAACAGCGACGTGACGACCGAAGCGGCCGACATCGTGATCATGGACAGCTCGATCGAGAAGGTCGACGAGTTCCTGCACATCGGGCGCCGGATGCGTCGCATCGCGCTGCAGAGCGCCGTCGGAGGGATGGCGGCGAGCATCGTCGCGATGGGAATCGCCGCCGCCGGGCTGCTCCATCCGGTCGGCGGCGCGATCGTGCAGGAAGTGATCGATGTCGTCGCGGTGCTCAACGCGCTGCGAGTCGCGATCGTCCCGAGTTCGCTCCGCGATTTCGAGCCGTGATCGGGAGGGCTCCCGCTGCGGAACGGGGAAACGTTGGGCACGGAGACGGGTAACACCTGCTCACGGAGACGGGGAACCCGTTGGGCACGGAGACGGGGAACCCCTTGCTGACGCTGCGGGCTGGGATTGCGGGCTGGGATTGCCGGCTGGGGCTGGGGGAAGGCGCTTCGAGCACCGGCGCGAGGCGATCACCGGAATCGCTGCAGGAACGTCTCTCGATCCCCCGTCTCGTCGCAGATCGCGCGGAAACGATCCCGAGTCGGAATCTGCGTTCCCGGGTACTCGAACTCGACGAACTCGTCGACCGGGATCAGGTACTCGCTCCCGTCGAGCTGGTAGCGTTCGACGTCGATCCAATCGCCTGAGCCGTCAGCCGGTCGGATCTTCGGCCCTACGACGTACGACGCATCGAGCTTCGCCATCCGGATACCGATCGTTCCCCACAGGCGCATCTTGCCGGCGAACGGATCGACGTAGACCGGGACCACGACGCGCGTGTCGATCGCCAGGTCGGCATCCGACTGCCAGTTCGCGATCCAATCGAGCGCCGACTGCTTGGCAGCGGCGATATCGACCCCTTCGTCGTCGGCGAGCGCCGGAGCCATCCCGATGTCTTCGCAGCTGACCAGGTAGAACCCGTACGATCGCTCGACGATCGCCGCCAACTCGTCGCGCAACGATCGCTCCCGTTCGCCGTCCGCCGACAGTCCTTTCAGCCGCCCGAGCGCTTCGTCTCCCAACTGACTGGCCAGCAACAGTTCGACGAACCGATAGGCGCGCGCCGTGCGCAGGTAATAGGTCGCCGCCGGTTCGAGTCTCAGTCGCGGAGCGATCGACTCGGGGGGCGGAGGAGCGGCCGCCATCGCTTCGGCCGTCTTCATCGAACGCATGTGCGTCTCGCGCCGCTTCGTGATCAGCGCCTTGAACGCCTCGATCAGCCGGCGCTTGTAGGCGGCCGTCAGCACCAGCTTGTCCGCCTCCTGAGCCCGATCGGCATCCAGCAGCGTCTCGAGCGCGAACGCCTGATGCTGGTACCACCCCTCGCCGGCGGCTGGAGTCAGATCGACTTCGCCCGAGCGGATCCGGCGGATCAGCTCGCTCATCATGTCGACCCCTTCGGGAACACCGAGCGGAAACAACCGCTCGAACAACTCCGTCTCGCGCGACGTCGATCGGGGCAGGATCGTCACCGTCGCCTCGCGCTGCAGACGAGCCGCGATCTCCTTCAGCGTTTCGTTCTCGGCGCCGATCAGGTCGTTCGGCGTCAGGTCGGTTCCGGGGTTCGAAAGGAGCGAATAGAAGCCGTGAATATCGGCTGCCTGATCGGCCAGTTCGGCGTTCGAGGCGAGCACCGCCGCGATCTCTCGGGCAACCGGTTCGAGCTCCTCCTCGAGCGCGGTCTGCAGGTAGCGGAACGCGCGCCAGCAGCGTTCGAGCTCCGCATTCCAGGTATAGAAGCCGGCGGGCGTACTCAGCGGCGCGCGCTCGAATCGCTGCAGGTGCCGATCGGTCGCGGATCGCAACGCGGGATCGTCGGTCGCCGGATCTCCCGCCAACTCGCGCGCCCCTTGCAGATAGGCTCGGGCGACACTGTCGGACGGCAATGCTTCCTGAACTCGACGGACCCACGCGATCGTGCCGGCGAGATTCCCTGCCTCGTCGCGCAGCATCGCCCGTTCGATCGCCGCGTACAGACCGTCGTCGATCTGCTTGCCGACGCCGTCGATCAGGTTGGCGCTCGGCAACACGATGCGGCGCGACGATCGATTCCCCTCGACCGCCGCGGCATAACTCGGATACAGCCGCAGCAGCTCCGGTTCGAAGTCGCCTCGGATCATCGGGCTGTCGATCCGGATCACCGCCGCGCTGGCGTTCACCTGCCACTCGCCGACCGGACGCGAGTCGATCCGTTCGGGATCGAACTCGGGCCGATGCGTCGACGGATCATCGTCGGTCAGCACGATCGAGGGAGGCGGTGGCTGCCGCACGTCGGTCTTCTCGATCGTCACGAACATCGGGTCGCTCCCGCCGAAGAGCGCCCGGTAGACGACATAAGCGGTCAGGACCAGGAAGAAGCCCAACACGCCGATCGCCAACAAGGCCCATCTCGCGACTCGCATCTGCTTCCCCTTCGTTCCGTGCTCGATCGTCGTTGTCGGTCGATCGCTTCGCCGGTCTTCCGAATCGTCGCGACCGTCGACCGAACCGTTTCGACGCCCACGATCGCGGAAAGTTCCCTGCCGTCGTTCGCTCGGCGGATCGAACGCGGTCGCCGAGTCGATCGGTTTTCCGGAGACCCGGCGATCTTGGCGAGACCACGACCGGATCGATAGAGTGTACGGGCGTATTCTACGCAGCGGATTGTCGATTGTCCCCCTTCCGATCGTCGCGAAACGAGGCTGCCGATGCCTGCCGAAATGCCGAACGAGCCGGGGGCATCCGGGCCGAAGCCGATCGGTCGCGCATCGCATCTTCAGACGCCGAACCCCTACGTTCGCGTCCGCCTCGAGCGGCAATGGGACGAGCTCGAACAAGACGACGACGCGATCGCCCGCGGGGAACGGATCCCGACCGAGTACCTGGACGAATCGGCGGTCTCGGTCGTCAGCGAGAACGACAGCCCCGATATCCCGTTCCGATACAGTCTGAACCCGTACCGCGGCTGTGCTCACGGCTGTGCGTACTGCTACGCGCGCCCGACGCACGAGTACTTCGGTCTGAGCGCCGGTCTCGACTTCGAGACGAAGGTGTTCGTGAAGCGGAACGCTCCCGAGCTCTTCCGCAACTGGCTGGCGCGCGATCGCTACGTTCCCGAATCGGTGATGCTCTCCGGAGTCACCGACTGTTATCAGGATGCGGAGCGGAAGTTCGGCATCACGCGCGGCTGCCTGGAAGTGGCACTCGAAGCGAATCAACCGGTGTCGATCATCACCAAGAACGCGGCGATCCTCCGCGATCTCGATCTGCTCGCGCCGCTTGCGGCACGGCGACTGACCCGAGTCGCGATCAGTCTGACGTCCCTCGACCAATCGCTGACTCGTTCGATGGAGCCGCGAACGTCGGCACCGGAAGCGCGACTCAGGGCGATCCGCGAACTGACCGATGCCGGCGTTCCGGTGATGGTGATGACCGCGCCGATCATTCCGGGACTGAACGAAGACGAGGTGCCGCGCTTGCTCGAAGCGGCCGCCGACGCCGGGGCGAAAGGAGCCGGCTACATCTTCATCCGCTTGCCCAAGTCCGTCGCACCGGTCTTCGAAGACTGGCTGAGACGCGTCTATCCGAATCGAGCCGACAAGGTGCTGGAGCGGATCCGTGCATCGCGCGACGGGAAGCTGAACGACGCTCGCTTCGGCGAACGGATGCGCGGCGGAGGAGTGTGGGGAGATCAGATCCGCGCGACCTTCAAGCTCTTCGCGCAGCGTTACGGTCTCGCTTCGCATCTCGGTCCGCTCGACACGACTCGCTTCCGCCCGCCGACCCTCCCCGGCGGGCAACTGCGACTCTTCTGATCGCCGAGCGCACGACGGATCCCGATTGCCGTCGACCGACGGCGCGCCGACTCACTCCGGTTCCAGGCGGATCGCGCGAAGATCGATCAGTGCGCTGTCGAGCGAGCCGAGCGGGCGGAGAATCAACGTCTGGCGACCCGCCCGCAGCCGGATCGAGCCGACCGGCTTTCGGACGTAATCGTCCCAGCTGCCCGTTCCGGTCACCGTCCCCTCGAGCGATTGCCCTCCCGCCTCGACCGACCAGCGCCCGCCGGCCGAGCCGTCGTCCGAAGCGTACTCGAACAGGACGGCATAGCGGCCGGGCTGATCGATCTCGAACTCCCAGATCGCATGGTCCTTGGGATCGATCCACCAGCCGAGATTCTCGTGCGTCGCTTCGAACACGAGCGACGGGCCGTAGATCCGCGCGTGCTTCGCCGCGAGCGTCACGCCGCCGAGTCCGTCGGCCGTCACGAGCTGCGGATCGTTGCCCGCGAATCGTTTGGGCGGAGTGACGTTCGACTGGAGGAAGGCGAGCACGTCGGCGAGCGCTGCCGGGTCGAGCTGCGCCTCGAAACCGTCCGGCATCAGCGACCGCCCCGTCGCTTCGAACGCCTCCAACCGCTCGCGCTGCAACGTGACCTCCTTGCCTTCGACCGTGCCGAGCGTCACCGTCGCCTCGGTCTCGGTCACGATCACGCCGGCCAGCTGCAGCCCGTCGTCGGTTTGGGCGAGGTACTGAAGATACTTGTCCTCGATCGCTCGATTCGGATCGAGGATCGCCGCCAACAGGAACTCGTCCGAGCGATTCGAGAGCGCGGCCAGGTCGGGGCCGAGCGGGGTACCGATCGCATCCAGTCGATGGCAGGTCGCGCAGTGCTGCGCAAATCGCTCTCGTCCGCGCACCGGATCGCGATCGACCGGCAGTGCCGCCGCATAGCGTTCGACCAACGCGACTCGATCGGGATCCGGGAGCCCTCCGGCCAGACGCGCCATCCGCTCGGCACGCTCCGCCCCCGCGGCTCGGACCAGACGATCGAAGGCACTCGGCCCCAGATCATGACGCGACACCCTCCCCGCGAGCACGCCGTCGATCAGTCGCTCGGCCCAGACGCCGCGCGACAGCAATCGATCGACGACCTGCCGACGCGTCTCGGGATTCAGTTCGGACCAGCGAGCGAGAATCGCGTCGGCCGCTTCGGGAAGATCGATCGCCGCCAGCGTGCCGAGCGCCGCGTCGCGAAGCCGGATCGGTCGACGAGCGGTCAGGCAATCGGCGATCCGAACGCCATCCTCGACCGTCAGCGGCCGAGTCGCCGAGAGGATCCGAAGAGCATTCTCGCGCGGACCGGTCATCAGACCGACGACCTCCCGATCCAGTTCGTCGCGGGCCCGAGTCAGATTCGCCGCGAGCCACTGGNNGGAGCCACTGCGAGGCGACCGCCGTCGGCTCGCGCCCCGCATCGCGCCACGCGGCGATCGCCTGCCAACCGCGCTGCCGATCGAGCGGCAGCGCCGAATCGAGCGACCAACCGCGGAGCCACTCGGTCAGCCAACGGTCGAACGCTTCCGACGAAGCCCATCCTGCCGCCGTCGCCATCAGCGCATCGGCTCGATCGCCGGGTATCGGTTCGCCGCCGTCGATCAGCACGCCTTCGATGATCCGCTCGATCGTGTCCGCACGCAAGCTCGAGGCGATCGCGGCCGACAGACGACGATCGTCCGGCGCCATCGACATCAGTCGAACGAGCGCGCGTACGGCGACCGCATCGTCGGTCGCTCCGAGCGTCACCGCGAGCCGAACGAGAACGGCGCGATCGGTTTCGGCATCGGCCAGTCGTTCGAGTCGAGTCAGCAGTTCGATCCGGTCGCGGGCCTCGCTCGAATCCGCCGCGGGATGCGCTTCGATCCGCCGTTCGGTCAGCGAGACGACCGATCGGCGCACCTCAGGATGCGTTTCATCGAGCGCGGCGATCAGGTCGCGCGTCGTCAGTCGGTCGAGCCCTTCGAGAGTCGCGAGGGCGTGGAGCCGCGTCGTCGGCTCGCGACCCGACTGCAGCAGCCGGCGCAGCGGCTCGGTCGCTTCGACGCGCCGCTCCCGAATCAGTCGCTCCTGAACCAGATCGCGCACGACCCCGTTGGGTGATTCGAGCTGCGCGACGCATTCGTCGATCGAGAGTCGATCGAGGCGAGGGATCGGACGTTCGTGGCCGCGAGGAACGATCCGCCAGATGCGTCCTCGATCGGCGCCGCTGCGCAGATTCAGTTCGCGCTGCCGTTCGGGAGCGATCCATTCCGGATGCTCGATCACCAGTCGATACATGTCGGCGATCCAGATCGCGCCGTCGGGACCGGTCCGAGCCATCACGGGTCGGAACCAGCTGTCGTCGGTCGCCAGGAATTCGCTGCGCTGCTGATCGGCCGGTCGCGCGCTGGTCCAGCTCGCACCCATCCGCTCCATCCGCTCGCGATGCACCAGGTTGTGGACCGGCTCGCAGACGAACGCATCTCCCCACAGTCCGTCGATCGTCGCGCGGTCCCGATAGATCATCGGGCTGCAGGCCGAGGTGAAGCGGTTCGCCATGTGCAGGTCGTTGAAGCGCGCGAGGGTCGCGCTGAGCGGATAGACGGGGGACGCTCCCGGTTCGACCGAAACGTCCTGCCGCGGCGCGGCAGAAGGGACATGGGGGTTGCGCGCCAGGTATCGCTCCTCGATCACGTAATGCCACATCGGGTTGGCGTTGTTCCCTCCGAACCAGTCTCCCCAGTCGTTCCGATCGCGTCCGAACTGAGTCATGCCCGAGGTGGTGCCGAAGTCGACGGCGCGCGGCGTTTCGCCGTCGGCGTGCGGGACGAACCAGAGATCGCGACCGCCGATGTCGATCGTCCGAGTTTCGCCCGGCCGACCGATCGTCCCGCCGCTGTCGCCGTTCGCCAGATACAGACGATGGTCCAATCCGTACCGAAGACCGTTGAAGCGATGCTGCTGGTTCCCCGGATCGAATCCGGTGAGGATCGTCGTCCGCTCGTCGGCTCGGCCGTCGCCGTCACGATCGACGGCAAAGATCAGATCGGGCGCCGTCGAGACGAAGACCCCTTCGCCCCAGACCTTGATGCCGTTGGGGTAGGGGAGCGAGTCGAGAAAGAGGGTCGAGCGATCGTAGACGCCGTCGCCGTCGAGATCGTCGAGCACGCGAACTCGACCGCCGACCGTCCCGCGATCGTCGATGCCGCGCGGATAGTCGGCCATCTCGACGACCCACAGCCGACCGTCGGGCCCCCAGTCGAAGGCGACCGGATCCTCGGTCAACGGTTCGGCGGCCGCCAACCGCACGTCGAACTCTCCGGCGACTCGCATCGTGGCCAGCGCCTGTTCGGGAGTGCGCGGTAGCGGCATCCCTCGATCGCGCCGCTCGGGATCGACCCTGTCGAGCAGCGATTCGAGCGGCATTCGTTCGACCAGATCGGGCAGACGATTCGTCTGTTCGTTCTGCACCCAGAGTGTCCCGGAGTGGAACCACGCGCCGTTGTTCGTTCCGTCGCGCGCGATCATCGGGATCGCCTGTTCCGAACCGCTTCGCACTCCCGCAAACCACGGCTCGCCGAACGGGCGCTCGAGCGAGACGAAGGGCCACGCGCCGTAGCGCCGCTCGTCCGATCCGATCAGATCGTCTCGACCGTCGCCATCGACGTCTCGGAATCGCAAGCCGTGGTCGGTCGCCGTCGCGTCGATCGGGAACAAGGTCCAGCCGTCGGGCAGGAGCGGAGCAGGGAGCGGCTGCCAAGCGCCGTCGACCAGACTCCAGCCGCGCGTCCCGTCGTTGGCGTCGACGAGCCATTCGCAGATGCCGTCTCGATCGAGATCCTTGAAGCGTCCTCGAAGGCCGGCCGTCGCCGCGGCGTCGAAGGATACGGTCGGCGTCCAAGGGGTGGGGAGCGGCGAACGGATCCAACCGCCGTCGGTGAAGCGGAAGAGGGTGATCGCGTGAGGCGCCTCGGCCGCGGGAGCAAGCACCTCGACCGAACCCTCGGCAGTCAGGATGCCGAACCGCGCGCGGTCGGCTCCGGCGAGCCCTTGGCGATCGGATCCGGTCTCGGACGGTTCGGTCAGGAACGGAGTCGGTCGGTCGATGAACGCGGCAGTCGTCGGATCCCAAAGCCGCGTCAGGGAGTCGGGACCGGAGGTGACGACATCGAGCAGTCCGTCGCCGTCGAGATCGAGCAGACGGGTGCCGGAGTACGAACCGTCGGCGCGACGCAGCGGTCGACCGGCCAGCAGGTTCGCATCGATCCGCTGCTGTACCTCGCGAAAGGTCAGGAAGCGGACCTTCGGACCGTGCCGAGCGACCGCATGATCGATCAGCTCGACGATCTGCTCGGCGCGGATCCAACCGTGCGGATGGAAGACGACATTCATCATGCCCCGTTTGGTGACGGTCAGATCGAGCAGACACTTCAGGTCGTCGACCGTCCGCGGGTTGTTGGGCTGATGCAGATGCTGCGCTTCCCAGTCGCTCGGGACGGCGCAAGGGAATTGCCAACCGAGGCGACCGATCACGTACGGATACGGATAGTTGCGGATCGTGTTGACGAACGACGGGAAGGGGAGGTACTTGCGGAAGCGCGGCTGACCGTCGTCATCGACCAGCAGATCGCCGGGGAGTTCGGGATCGTCCCCCGTCATCACGTTGAAGACCGAACTGTCGCCGGTCAGGAAGCGACCGCCGGGAGTCCGGCCGGCGAAGATCTCGGCGTAGAACCGCGGACTCGGCGTGTTGAGCGAATCACAGCACGGCATGCGGAAGGTGGTCGGCAGGTTGCCGGGAATCGACGCCATCCGATCGACGCAGCGATCGTAGGTCCCCTTGGCCTGCGCGAAGTCTCCTCCCTGCAGACACGGGCAGGGGTGATCGATCGTGTGGACGTCGATCGAGAGTCCTTCGGCAAGCCACTGCTTCAGGCGCGGGTGTTCGGGATCGACGTCGTTCGTCATCACGCTGACCGGAGCTCGCCCGTCGATCGCCGCAAGACGATCGAGAATCGGGCGCAGGTAGCTCTCGTACTTCTCGGGGTCGCGCATGTCGTCGATCGCCAGCACGACGACCGCTTCGACCTGCGGGTCACCGACCCACTGCGGAGTCAGCAGCTTGGGAAAGCCGAGACCGACCGCATACGGATCACACGGCTCGTCGAGGTAGGCAAGCCGATCGCCGACGGCGGTCGGTCCGAATGGGGTCGGACGAGCGACGTTCGTCTGAGCGGCCAGCGGTGCCGCGGTGCACGAGGCCGCGATCAGCAGCAGGAGGAGCCAAGAGAGTCGCGACGAGTGGGCCATGCCTCTCCGAGCGTCGTAGTGCGACCGACCCCGGTCGCACCGTGTGTCGTCGAGGTAAGGGAACGAAGGAACATGGGCCCGGCCTCTCCGAGGCCGAGGCATGGTTTCGGTGCGCTGCGGCAACCGCTTCGCAGCGTGAACGGTGCCCGAGCGAACCCAACCTCGGGCACGGAGTGCCCGGGGCCACGTGAATGCCGTGCGACCGTTGTCGTGCGTACGATCTCGGTCGCACGGTGTGTCGTAGTGCGACCGACCCCGGTCGCACCGTGCATCGTCGAGGTGAGAACACCGAGGATCGTGGGCCCGGCCTCTCCGAGGCCGAGGCATGGTTTCGGCGCGCTGCGGCAACCGCTTCGCAGCGTGAACGGTGGCCGAGCGAACCCAACCTCGGGCACGGAGTGCCCGGGGCCACGTGAATGCAGTGCGACCGTTGTCGTGCGTCCGATCTCGGTCGCACGGTGCGTTGCCGAGGGGAAGGCACCAATGCTCGTTGAGATTCGCGCTACGGGCTGGTGAGACACGGAGACCCCTTGCTGACGCTGCGGGCTGGCGATTCGGTGCGGAGTGGGGCATGGCAGGGATCTCGGCGAGCGGCAGGTGGAGGGGCCTTCATCTTCGAGCAGTGGCGCACGGAACTCAACGCGTGCAAGCCGAACGCCGTCGTTTCGCGATTTCCTTCGACAAGGCGCGCCGCTTCGAGGTCCGAATCGGTACCTACCGAATGAGGCCGCCGTGATGTGCATCGGCCCGGAACAAGGACATGAACGGAAACGAAGGAGTGATGAGATGATCGGAAACCCGATCGGATCTTCCTGGTGGATCGCCGCGACTCTCTGTCTGTCGACGTTCGGCGCACCGTCGTCGCCGCACGAATCGATCGGACCGAGCAAGGTGATCGAGCGGGCGGCGAAGCGGATGGCGGTCGCCGTCGAAGGAGCGATGACGAAGCGGTCGCTCGGTTTCGCTCAGGAAGCGACTCAGGAGCCGTCCGACGAAGCGGCTCCGATGCGGACCAAGCCGCGACGACTCCCGACCTACTACTCGCGCGTCGTGCGTCCGTCGCAGCGTGAGGAGATCTATGCGATTCAGGATCGGTTCGAAGCCGAGATCGCGGCGCTGCAGGCGCAGGTCGATGCCAAGGTGAAGGAGCGCGATCTCGAGATCGAGAAGGTGCTCGACGAGGATCAGCTGACCGAGGTGAAGCGTCTGGCCGAGGAAGCGCGCAAGCGGCGCGAGGATCGGCAGGGGGGCGCGACCGAGGCGAACGAGAACGGCGGGTCGGGTCTCTGATCGAGCGGCCGGTTCGTCGATCGGATCTCGCCTCGCACCGACGACGACCGAGCTCGGTCATCGAGACGACGGGGCGGAGGGAGGAAGCAGGAGGTGCCGTCGACTTTCGGCTCGGTCGACGGCCCGTCCGAGGCAGCGCGACGAAAGCATCGTGGACTCCGCCGACCGGACCGAGTCCCGATCGAGGCGCCCGAGCGCGTCGGCTCCGTCTTCGCTCGCCGGAGCAGCGACGCTGCCGCGCCGAAGAGCGCGCCGCCCTCCGACCTCCGCCCCGTTTGCTTCGACGGCCGACGAGTTCTCGGTGCCCGAGATCGGATACATGTCGGAGAACGCGTCGGCGTGGGCCCGCGTCGTCCCCGACGCGCGGCAGTGCGACATCGATCGTTCTGACGCTGGTCGGGCGATGTCGGCAGCATTCCCGCATCTCGCCCCCGTGCCTCGCTTACCTCAGCGGCTCCGTGAGACGAACTCCGACCGTGCCCCCGGACTTCCCTCGGCGTCTCACTCAGCGCCTCCGTGACTCTCGGCCCGTAGCGCCAAGCGCAGGAGCTCTTGGTGTCTCAGGTCGGCAATGGCTGCGATCGTGGGCGGTCCCGTTACGAAAACCGTCGGTGATCGATGCTCAACCCGCTCGTCGGACCAGGATCGGAGTCAGATCCGAGTCCTCTTCGGCCAAGCCGAGGACTTCGATCCGGTCGCCGTCGATTCGCACCTCGTACGCCGTTCCGGTTTCGGGATTGACGGTCGGTCCATCGGTCAGAGGTCGATCGACGGCGGCTGCGAGAGCCAGGTACCACGCGTCGCGTCGAGCTCGACCGCGAGCCAGACGCTGCTGGGCGGTGGTGATGCCGATCAGCAGCAAGTCCGCCGCCACGCTCGGAAAACGAGGGGCATCGCGGACCGCGTCGAGACCCTCGAATCGTTCGTCGAGCCACTTGCGCCGTTCGAAGTAAGGCGTCTCGCAGCGCGCGATCAGTTCGCGCATCGTCTCGAGGTACCAGAGTTCGTCGTCATCGACGTTCCGACGGACCACCAGCGCGTGATCCATCGTCTCGTTCCGCTCCTCCAGACGGTCGTACTCCTCGCGGGTCAACAGCGACAGATACTCGCCCGCGCGGACCATCTCGTAGGCATGCATACCGGCCGCTCGGTCACCGATCCACGCCGTCCGCTCGCTCCCCGCCTCGCGGCGATCCGCGCTCGCCAACTCGAACAGCAGCTCGTGCGTTCGTCGAGTCGCGGCGTCGGAGGTCGCGATCGCCATCATTCCCGACACGATCCATCGACGGATGTCGACGGCGGCCAGATGCGCCACGAGACTCGGAGCGGCTTCGAGTTTCGACGCCAGGCGGATCAGATCGGCGAGCGGCTCGATGCCCCCCTCCGGCGCTCCGCGATACACCTCGTCGATCCCTTCCTTCACGCGGACGCGAGCGACCAGACGAGCCGCCTCGACCCAGGCGGTATCTTCGACGATTCCCTGGTCCACACCGACTCGAAAGGCGCTCTTCGGTCGGCGCAGCGCCGCCAGAAAGGTGACCGTGTCGGGGCGGAGTCGCGCGACGATCCGGCGAGCATGTTCCAGCGCGGTCGGCGAGAACTTCAGCCCCTCGTCGGGCCACAGTTCGTTCAGACTCCGATGAATCCGATCGATCTCGGCGGCGGAGGCGAACGGAGCGGAAACGGCCGCGGTCAGATCGTCTTCGCTGTCGGCCGGCGGTTGCCGCTCGACCAACTGCATCGGCCAACCCTTGTCGGCGCGAATCCGAGCCAACTCCTCCTGCAGCGCCTGGGAGTGCGTCTTGTCGGTCAACGACAACTCGGCGTGAGTCGTCAGTTGCTTGCGGATCGACCGCTCGTCCTCTCGGCCGCAACCGACGAGCGCCGTTGCGATCAACAGGACCGCGATCGAACGCAGCGGCACGAAGCGACCGATCGTGATCGATCGCCGACTCGATCCCGTGCCCCCCCGCGCCGGGTCGATGGCAACGCCCAAGGAGACGCCATCTGCTCGATCTGCCGCCCCCACCATGGTTCCCTCCCTGGTCGCGCTTCCTCGTGATCCTGCCGCCCGGGGCGGTCCCTTACTCCTTCTCGGCCGACGGATCGATCTTCTCGAATCGAACCAGATACGACTCCTTGAAGATCCCCTCCAGCTCGCCCACCTTCCGGAAGCCGACTTCGGCGATCTCCTGCTCGAAGACTTCCTGGCCGGCTCGGACATGCCCCATGATCCACTCGGAGCTCTTCCCTTCGATCCGGGCGAACTCGACCAGGACGACGATCCCTCCCGGCTTCAGGGCGCGGTGGATCGTCGACATCGTCTTGTAGGGAAATTCGAAGTGGTGGTAGGTGTCGCAGATGAAGACGACATCGACCGACTCGGGCTCGAGGTTGACGGCGTCCGGCTCGCACAACACCGCCTCGATGTTCTTCAGCCCTTCCTTCTCGACGAAGTCGCGGATGTGATCGACGAACTCGTCCGAGATGTCGACCGCGAACACCTTCCCCTCGTCGCCGACCCGCTCCGAGAGGAGGCGCGTGAACAGACCGGTCCCCGCTCCGACATCGGCGACTCGGAGCCCCGGGCGGAGTTCGCAGGCGTCGATGATCTCCTTGCGAAGGTCATACACCTCGCGCCCTTCCTTCTCGAACCGCTCGACGTACTGCGGGACGTCGGGAGTCTCGAACGAGTCGTTGATGCCGGGTTTGACGCTGGTATCCTGAGCGGCGAGCGGAGCGGCTCCGCAGACCAGACCGGCCAGCATCAGTGCCGCCGTCCATTGCCGTCGACCGTTACCGAGAGACATCGTTCCGTTCTCCGTGAGTCGTAGGTCATAAGCCGTGAGAGATTGCGATCGGGTCGTCACGCCGCGCGGCCGCGCGATCACTTGGCCGCCGGGACTTCGATCCAGAACCAGCCGCGCAGATCGCCTTCGGCAAAGCCGGTCGCGGCGTCGTCCGGATACTTGCGGTCGATCGCGGCGACGACCTTCGGGTCCATCGCATCGACCGCTCCGTGACACATCAGACATTCCTGTTTCAGTCGAATCGGCAGCAGCATCGCCAGCGTGCCGTCGTCGGCTCGGGCATAACGCGGCTCGTCGACCCGCTCGTCGACCCACGCCTGAGCCCAGGCGGGAGGGACGTTGCTCGGGTTGCGGAGCTTGAACGACGTGCGACCGATCTTCAGGTCGTGTTCCTTGCGCACCTCGGCTCCGAGCTCCGGCACCAGCTCGCCGCAGACCGCGATCGCCGTCTCGGGACCGCTCGACGAGATGACGGCCATCAGACGCTGGAGCAGCGACGCGAAGAGCGCATCGCGAGCCGCCGTTCCTCGCTCGCGCTGCGCAACTGCCGCCTCGTCCAGCGCTTCGGCCTCGATCGGTTCGAAGGTGCGCGCGTCGGCGGTAGCCGGAGCTGCGGGCTTGTCGGGAGCTGATTCCTGAGTCGGACCGCAACCGACCAGCGACACCGAAGCCGCGAGCAGCAGCGAGAGAACGAATCGGATTCGGAACGGAAGCGAAAGAGCCATCACGGCACCTCGATCGAGCGGCAGTCCTGCGGCACACGGAAAGAACCCTTTGGCCGCGCCCCCTTCATCCTAGGCGAAACGACTCCCGGTGCGACCCGGGCCCACGGCGTCCCCCAGCCCGTAGCTCAAAGCGCAGGGGCCCCCGTCCCTTCGCGCCCCACAGTCCCTCCGTGAGAAAAACTCCGGCCGTGACTCCGGACTTCCCTCGGCGCCTCGCTCAGCGCCTCCGCGTTCTCGATTCGGAACACGCTGCGCCCAGAGTCGGTCGCACCACGACATTCGGGCCCAGGCTCACCTAACCCGAGAGCGATCTCGCTGCGGGGCAGGTACAATCCTTCGGGTCGGTCCCTTGCCGACCTCCCACCTCACTCCTGCCTCGATCGGAGCCCCGATGCCGATGAGGTCCCTCCTCGTTACTCTCGCGCTCAGCCTGCTGCTCGCTCCGCCCCTCTCCGCACAGGAGCCTTACGGCGAGGCGCTGCGGCATTTCGAGACGCATGTTCGACCGCTGCTGGTCGGCCATTGCCTGGGCTGTCATGGACCGACCCGAGTCGAAGGGGGACTTCGTCTCGATTCGGCCGCCGCGATCGCCGCCGGCGGAGACTCGGGAGTGCTCCTCGTTCCGGGGCGCGCCGACGAGAGTCTGCTGATCGAGGCGGTGGAACGGCACGGCGATCTCGCCATGCCTCCGGAGCGGCCGCTGGAGTCGGACGAGATCGCGGCGCTGCGCCGCTGGGTCGACGACGGAGCGGCGTGGCCCGAGGGAAGCGACGGTCGAGGCGCGGATCTGACCGCGGAGCACTGGGCCTTTCTGCCGATCGCGAACGAACCGACGCCGATCGACGCCGGCCCCTCCGATGCGCTCCGGCCGCTCGATCGCTTCCTGGACGACGCGCGCCGACCGCTCGGTCTGCCGGTCGTCGGCCCGGCGGATCGGACGGCGCTGCTGCGTCGGCTGACTTACGACCTGACCGGACTCCCGCCGGAGCGCTCCGATGTCGCGGCGTTCGAACGGGACGAGCGGCCCGACGCCTACGAGCGACAGGTCGATCGCCTGCTCGCCTCGGCCAAGTTCGGCGAACAGTGGGGGCGCCACTGGCTGGACGTCGCGCGCTACGCCGACAACAAGGGTTACGTCTTCTTCGAGCAGCAGAAGTATCCGTGGGCGTGGGCCTATCGCGACTGGGTCGTCCAGGCACTCGATCGCGATCTGCCGTACGACCGCTTCCTGCTCGAACAGCTGGCAGCCGATCGGCTGACCGACGATCCCGATCCGGCTCGCCTGGCGGCGCTCGGATTCCTGACCGTCGGCGGCCACTTCATCAACAACACGCACGACATCGTCGACGATCGGATCGACGCGGTGACTCGCGGACTGACGGGACTGACGCTCGCCTGCTGCCGCTGCCATGACCACAAGTACGATCCGCTGACCCAAGCCGACTACTACGCACTCTACGGCATCTTCGCGTCGAGCTACGAACCGCTCGTCCCGCCGTCCCTCGACAGGCCCGGCGATCCGACCTCGCCGACCGAGTACGAACAGGAACTGCAGCGACGTCAGGAGGATCTCGAATCGTTCGTCGCCGGCAAGGTTGCCGGTCTGGCCGAGAGCGGACGCCGACGCGTCGACGAGTACCTGCTCGCCGTGCACGAACGGCGCCATCATCCGGCGGCCGAAGAGTTCATGCTCATCGCCGATCCGAACGACATCAATCCGGCGATGATCACGCGCTACGAAGCGTATCTGCGCGAGAAGACCGACGAGCGGCATCCGGTCTGGGGACCATGGCACCGATTCGCCGACCGAAACGAGGCGGCGGCCGAGGGCGAGCCGCTCGATCCGAACGACGCGGAGCGGTCGGGTTGGAGTCCGGGGATCGTCGCCGCGCTGACGCGCGACGAACCGACGAGCGTCGCCGCGCTCGCCGCCGCCTACGGTCGTCTGTTCCGAGCGATCGATGATCGACGGCGCGGCGCGGCAGCCGACGACGCGACGACCGCGAACGAATCGTCCCCCGAAGAGACCTCGAACGACGATCTGCTCTCGGGTCTTTCCGACACGGAGCTCGGCCTGCTCGAAGCCGAGCTGTTCGGAAGCGGCGTTCCGGCGGTCGTGCCGGCTCAGCTCGACTGGGGTTTCCTCTCGCTCTTTCCCGACCGCGCGACGCAAGGGGAATACGACAAGCGTCTGAAGGCCGTCGAAGCACAGCTCGGCTCGCCCGAAGCGCCGGTCCGCGCGATGGCGCTGCTCGATCGTCCCGAACCGGTCGACAGCGCGATCTTCCTGCGAGGGAACCCGAATCGACCGGGCGAGATCGTGCCGCGATCGGTCCCGATCCCGGGAGCGGCCGAGCGGATTCCGGTCGCGAACGGGAGCGGTCGGCTGGAGCTGGCGCTCGGACTGATCGACCCGTCGCATCCGCTGACCGATCGCGTCTGGGTCAATCGCGTCTGGATGCATCTGTTCGGCGACCCGCTCGTCTCGACTCCAGGCGACTTCGGTCTGCGAAGCGACCCGCCGGTACAGCGCCGCCTGCTCGATCATCTGACCGTTCGACTGCGCGACGGCGATCGGTCGACCAAGCGACTGATCCGCGAACTCGTCTCGTCCGCCGCGTACCGACGGTCGAGCGAATCGTCGGCGGCGGGGGAGGGGATCGATCCGGAGAACCGCTTCTGGTGGCGGCAGAACCGCAAGCGTCTGTCGTTCGAGGCAATGCGCGACACGCTGTTGGCACTCGGCGGACGGTTGAGCGATCGGCGCGGCGGGCCGGCGGAACCGGGACTCGAACCGTTCGGCAACCGCCGCACGATCTACGCCTTCGTCGATCGACTGGACTTCGCTCCGCTGATGGCGCGATTCGACGTTCCCGATCCGTCGGCGACGGCGGTCGAGCGAACCGAGACGACCGTTCCCCCTCAGGCGCTCTTCTGGCTCAACCATCCCGAGGTGCTGCAGTTGGCCAGCGAGACGAGCGCCATGGCGCGACGCGAACTGAACGCCTCGCCGCCGACGGACGCGGAGTTCGACGAGCGGCGGATCGAGGCACTGGCGGAGCGGATCTGGCAGCGTCAGCCGAGCGAATCGGAGCGGAGCGCCTGTCGCGAGTTCCTGAAGCGCGAACGGAGCGGCGAGCCGCCGACGGACGAAGCGGCGACGGAAGCGGTCTGGGAACGACTGACGCACGCGCTGCTGATGAGCAACGGAACGATCTTCGTCGACTGACGGACAAGCGGCGTGCGGCATCGCAGGCTCGGCGACGGATCGCGCACGGTTCGGCACCGGGAGGGGGAACGACCATGGGATCGGATTCGAGTCGGCACGACGAACGATCGACCATCGGCTTGTCGCGACGCGAGCTGCTGCGCCGATCGGGATGCGGTCTCGGAGCGCTCGGCCTCGCGACGCTGATGGCAGACGAAGGGAGTGCGGCGGAGCGGTCGGCGCTGGCGCCGCGAGCCCCTCACTTCGCGCCGCGAGCCAAGCAGGTGATCCACCTGTTCATGAACGGCGGACCGAGTCATCTCGACACGTTCGATCCGAAACCGGAACTCGATCGTCGGCACGGCCAGGAACTGCCGGAGAGTCATCTGCGGACCGAGCGGAAGACCGGCGCGGTGATGCGTTCGCCGTTCTCGTTCTCGCGCTACGGCGAGTCGGGGATCGAGGTGAGCGAGCTGTTCGCGCAGACCGCTCGCCATGTCGACTCGATGGCCGTCATTCGTTCGATGCACGCCGACGTGCCGAACCACGAGCCGTCGCTGATGCTGATGAACTGCGGTCACTCGCGCCTGCCCCGACCGAGTTTCGGGTCGTGGGTGACGTATGGGCTGGGGAGCGAGAATCGGAACCTGCCCGGGTTCGTCGCGATGTGCCCCGGCGGCTACCCGATCGTCTCGACCAACAACTGGCGCTCGTCGTTCCTGCCGGGCGCGTATCAGGGGACCTATCTCGACACGCAGCACACCGAAGTCGAGAAGCTGATCGCCGACATCCGCAACGATCGCTGGTCACTCGAAGAGCAGCGCCGCCAGCTCGATCTGGTCGGAGCGCTGAACCGCGATCACGCCGCGACTCGCGCGGCCGACGGCGCGCTCGAAGCCCGGATCGAAGCGTTCGAACTGGCGTATCGGATGCAGAGCGAGGCTTCGGAGGCGTTCGATCTGACGCGCGAGACGCAAGCGACTCGCGATGCCTACGGCGATACGTTGCACGGCCGCCAGCTGCTGATCGTCCGGCGTCTGATCGAGCGAGGGGTGCGGTTCGTGCAGGTCTGGTCAGGAGCGGGACAACCGTGGGACAACCACGACTCGCTCGAGAAGCAGCATCGATCGCTCGCCGAGTCGTGGGATCGTCCGATCGCCGCGCTGCTGGACGACCTGAAGCGGACCGGTCTGCTCGAGACGACGCTCGTGCTGTGGGGATGGGAGTTCGGAAGGACTCCGGTCGCGGAACTGCCGGCGCTCGACGGCCGCGACCACAACCATTACGGCTTCACCTGCTGGCTGGCGGGAGGGGGCGTGCGAGGGGGGACGGTCGTCGGCGCGACCGACGACTTCGGCTTCCGCGCGACCGACAACCCGATCCACGTCCATGACCTCCACGCGACGATGCTCCACCTGCTCGGGTTCGATCACGAGCGACTGACGTATCGAGTCGCGGGGCGCGACTATCGCCTGACCGACCTCGAAGGGCGAGTCGTCCCGGAGCTGCTCGGCTGAGCGAATCTCAGAGCTCTCCCAGCCCGCCGCGTCAGCAAGGGGTCCCCGTGCCTTCGCGCTCCTCTGCGCCTCCGTGAGAAAAACTCCGNNCTCTCAGCGCCTCCGTGCCTCCGACGACGGAAACAGCCTCCCTCGACCGAGCCTCTTTACAAATACGGACTGATCTGTCTAAATTAGACTTCGTCCTGGGGACGATCGAATCAGACCGGGGGAATCGCCGGTCGCGGAGTCGGTTCGATCTCCCGGCCGCTCGCCGAGCCACCTCGGCTCACCCATCCCACCTTTCGGCGCATCTTTGCCGACCCGGCACGAGGAGAGCACCATGAGTCGCTCGCAGGCCCCTCTCTCGGCTTTCCGGCTTTCGGTCGATCGCTTTCGCGTCGCTTCCCGCCCGATTCGTCTCGCGGCCCTCGTCGCGATGTTCGGCAGCTTCTGGCTTGCCGCTCCGGCCNNATCGCCGCTCAACTCGAGTTCGAGCGCCCTCCGATCGACTACCTGAACATGGAGCCGTCCGATCCGATCGCGCGTCTTCAGCAGCGTCTGGATGCGGGTGAGACGACGCTGGAGTTCCATCCGGAGCGCGGCTGGCTCGATTCGCTCCTCGAGGAACTCGACATCGCTCCCGAGAGTCAGACGCTCGTCTTCAGCAAGACGAGCTTTCAGCTGCGTCGGATCGATCCGCGGCGCCCGCGAGCCTTGTACTTCAACGACGACGTCTATCTCGGTTGGGTCCAACGCGGCGACGTGGTCGAAGTGATGGGAGTCGATCCGGTGCAGGGGTCGATCTTCTACACGCTGGAACAGAATCCCGATGCGCCGCCGAAGTTCGTGCGCGATCGCGGTCAGTGCCTGACCTGCCACGCCTCATCGCGAACGCAAGGCGTACCGGGGCCGCTCGTCCGATCGGTCTATGTCGATCGAGGTGGTCAGCCGCTGCTGGGGAGCGGGACGTTCACGACCGATCATCGGAGCCCGTTCGAGGAGCGATGGGGAGG
>DMPQ01000151.1 GCA_003455945.1 Planctomycetaceae bacterium | reverse complement strand
CCCGAAGCGAAGCGCCGGGATCGGCCCCGTCAGCGACCCCCACGTAGCCCCGGCTCGTCCCAAGCCGTCGGGCGTGCGATGACGACACCGAACGCGCTGCGCAGCGTCTCGAACAACCGAAGTCGCTCGGCCGCGCGTCGGGGACGACGCGGGACCACGCCGACGCGGCGGGACTACTGACGTTGGTTGCGGTAGAGCTTCAGGTTGTTGGTCGAGCGGCCGGCGGCGACGATGTCGAGGTCGCCGTCATCGTCCAGATCGACGACGATCGCGTCTTCGGTCGCCATTCCGTTCCGGTCGATCCAGTGATCGCTCCAGACGCCCGCGGCATCGCGGCGGTAGAGCTTCAGTCCGATCTCGCCGGCGGCGTTCGGCAGTCGCCAGCCGGCGACGATCTGGTCCTCGCCGATGCCGAGCAGGTCGCCGACCGCGATCGCATGCCCTCCGGCGAACGCCGCGTCGAGTTCGATCCGATCGGTCGCTTGCCAACGCTCCGCTGCGGCTCGATCGGCCAGCGGATAGACGGCCAGTCGATCGCCGTGCATCGGTTCGATCGTCGCGAGCCAGGCGCGCCCGTCGCTCGATCGGCCGAGTCGCACTTCACCTCCGCCCGAGATCCGTTCGATCGCTTCCGACTGCCAAGCGCCGTCGCGCCATCGCGCTCGGCGCACCCCTTCGCGCCCGACGATCAGCAACGACTCGGATCCCTCGCCGTCGGCTGACGCATCGACGTAGGGATCGATGTTGTGCGTCATGTGCATCGAGGCGTCGATCTCGTCGAGCTTCCATTCTTCCTGCGGCGACTTCGGCGGCTCGTACGCGAGAATGCGGACCGGCTTTCCTTCGCCGTTGCGATTCTCGCGACCGTGCAGCGGCGCGACGACCAGCACGAAGTCGCCGGAAGCCCGACGCAACCAACGCATCCGATGCACCGTCGGTTCGTGAGGGAGTCGGACGGCGGTCCACGGAAGCGTCCGATCCTCCTGCGGAACCAGATAGTGGACCGACCCGGAGTCGACGGTATCGGACGGATTCCACATCGCGCCGACCGCGATCTCGACCTTCCCGTCGCCGTCGATGTCGCGCGCCGCAATACAGACGTTGTCCAGCGGAGTCAGGTCCTTGACGATCTCGAAGCGGGTCCAGTCGGGATTGCGGTACCAGACGAACGCCTTGGCATCGGCCAGGATCAGATCGGTTCGGCCGTCACCATCGACATCCCCCGCCGCGACGCCGTAGCCGATCGCGACTCGATCATCGATCGTCTCGGCGACGAAGTTCGGCTCGTCCGCTGCAGCGGTGATCAGCGACGCACACCAGGCCGCGGTGCCGGCGATCATCGAACGGACGACATTCGAAACAAGGTTCGATCGGTTCGATCCCATGAGAGATCGTGCCTCGCTGCAGGTGGGAATGAACGGCGGGACGAATCGGCGGCGGGAGCCGATGTCGTGAATGCCCGATTGTCGTCAATCGTCGCGCCGGCGGCTACGCTGAAGCGGTGCGGTCTTCCGGTCCCGCCGTTCGATCCGATCGGTCCTCAGTGCGAGTCGCATCGATGAAGCGAACCCGATCGTCCTTGCGGACCGTTCGCTCGACTTCCGGTCGCCGGTGGTACTCGATCGGTCGAGCCGCGTCGGTCGGCGCGATCGTGAGCCTGCTCCTTTCGGCCGGCGCGACTCACGGCGTCGCGCCGCGGAACGACGATCCGAAGCCCGAGACGGCGGTCCGATTCGAACCCGATTCCGCCGGCTACGAGTCGATCGTCCGCCCGTTTCTGGTTCGACACTGCCTGGAGTGCCACGGCCCCGAGACGAGCGAAGGGAATCTGCGCGTCGATGTCGATCTGACGGCCGACCTGAGCGATCGTCGTACGGGTGAACGATGGCGCGAGACGGTCGACGCGCTCGGCGGCCACTCGATGCCTCCCGAGACCGAGCCGCAGCCCGATCCCGAATCGGTCGCTCGCGTCATCGACTGGGCCGCCGCTCAGGCTGCACGCGTCGAGAGCGTCCGGCGCGACACGACGATCGTGCTCCGCCGACTGAACCGAGACGAGTATCGCCGGACGATCCGCGATCTGACCGGCGTCGACTTCGATCCGTCGGCGCTGCCGCTCGATCCCCCCGCCGGCGGCTTCGACAACAACGGCCGCGCGCTGACCCTGTCGCCGTTGCACCTCGAGCTCTACTACGAATCGGCTCGCAAGGTGATCGATGCGGCGCTCGACTACGGCGAACGACCGCCGGTCCTTCGATGGCGGTTCGAGTTCGAATCGGGCGACTCGGACTCGAATCGAGTCACCTACGANNCGGATCGGGACGAGACGGTGGCCTCGGCCGAAAGGTTTCTGGCGGCGCGTCGCGACCGCGAGATCGCCGAGCGCCCCGATGCCGCTCGCTGGATCCGCGAACAGTACGACCGCGATCTGGCTCACTTTCGCGACGACCCGATGTACGACTACGGACCGGCCCGTCTGTCGATCGTCCGCACGCTCGCCGGGCAACCGAAGCGCGTCGCCGAGTTCGACGTACCGGCGCCGCACGACGAGCCGTCGATTCTCGAGTTCCGGGTACCGTTCACGAGCGAGACGGCGGGGATCAAGCTCGACTATGCCTATTCGATCCCGCGCGTGCTCGAGAACTTCTGGATGCAGACCGGCGACGACTTCGCGCGTCCCGAAGCGTGGGTCGATTGGGTCGAGATCGAGGGGCCGCTGCACGACGTCTGGCCTCCCGAATCGGCGACGCGACTGCTCGGCGACCTTGCCGATCTTCCGAGCCCTCGTGCTTCGGAGGCCGACCAACGGCGTGCAGCCGAACGGATCGTCGGCCGCTTCATGGATCGCGCCTATCGACGCCCGGTCACACCGGACGAGATCGAACGAAAGCTGATCCACTTCGACCGGGCGCGGCGGGACGGTCTGTCGTTTCGCGACGCGATTCGCGGCCCGCTCGTGGCGACCCTCGTCTCGCCGCATTTCCTGTATCTGGTCGAGGCCGAAGAAAAGGAGACTGAGGAGACGTCAGCCCCGGCGCGGCGCTTATTGACCGCGCACGAACTGGCGAGTCGTCTGTCGTACTTCCTGTGGAGCACGATGCCGGACGAGACGCTGCGGCGTCTGGCCGACGACGGCTCGCTGCTCGACGAACGGGTGCTGCGCGAGCAGGTTCGGCGCATGCTGCGAGACGAGCGGAGCGAAGCGTTCGTCGAGAACTTCGCCGGTCAATGGTTGCAGCTCCGGCTGGTCGGAGCGAATCCGCCGGCCGAGGATCTCTTTCCGCATTACGACCGGCATCTCGAGACGTCGATGGTCGGCGAGTCTTTGGCGTTCTTTCGCGAAATCCTGCGTCACGACCTGAGTCTGTCGAATCTGGTGTCGAGCGACTTCGTGGTGATCAACGAACGGCTCGCGCGGTACTACGGGATCCCCGGAGTGCGCGGCGACGAGTTCCGCCGAGTGGCGGTCCCGGTCGGTGTGCAACGCGGCGGCGTCGCGACACAGGCGTCGATCCTGACCATCACGTCGAACGGAACGCGCACCTCGCCGGTGAAACGGGGCACCTGGATCCTGACGACGCTCCTGGGCATCGATCCGGGGCTACCGGTGACGAACGTCGGCGAGATCGCACCTCAGGTGCCGGGGATCGACAGGGCGACGGTCCGCCAGCGGCTCGAGATCCACCGGACGCTGCCGCAATGCGCCCGCTGCCATTCGAAGATCGATCCGCTCGGCTTCGCCCTCGAGAACTTCGATGCCGCCGGAGCGTGGCGCGACCAGGAAGGGTTCGGCTACAAGGGGCGCGTCGAACAGGACGATCCGAAGATCGATGCCTCGTCGCGACTCCCGGACGGAACGCCGATCGACGGCGTCGCCGGACTGAATTCGGCGCTCCTGGAGCGTCGCGACGAATTCCACCGCGCCTTTCATCAGCGTCTGCTTACCTATGCCCTCGGCCGCGAACTCGGTCTGGCCGATCGGTCGGAATCGGACCAGGCGGTCGAGTTCCTGTCGCATCCCGAGAACGATCGCTTGAGCGCGCTGATCGAGCGGATCGTGGTCTCTGATCCGTTTCGTCGGCGCTGAAACGCCTCCCGTAGATAACCGTCGACGACTCGCCCGATTCCATGATCAGCCGATCCGCCGGGCTTCGAACCGCAAGAGAGAAACGACGATGAACGGTCCCCGCTCGCGAAAACGCGGTTCGCTTCGAGCGATCGATCGCCGGCAGTTGCTGCGAGGTTGCGGCGCGGCGATCGCGCTGCCGCTGCTCGACGCGATGATTCCGCGCGCCCTGGCGGAGCCGTCGAAGTTTCGCCCCTGGCCTCGATCGCTCGCTCGCCAGCCGCGAATCGTCTGTTGCTACGTGCCGAACGGCGTGAATCGGTTCACGTGGAAGCCGGAGCGGACCGGGCGCGATTACGACCTGTCNNGCGGCCAAGGGGGGACACAGCGGCGCCGATACGTGGCTGACCGGAGCCGATCTCGAGGGGACGCCGGGGAGCGACTACGCCAACGCCATCTCGGCCGATCAGGTGATCGCCGAGCGGCACGGCGAGCAGACTCGCTTTCCGTCGCTGCAGCTGTCGGATCAGTCGGGGACCGGCAGCGCGGGACATAGCCATACGTTGTCGTTCGATCGGAGCGGCACGCCGCTGCCGGCCGAGAACTCGCCGCGCCGACTGTTCGAGCGGCTGTTCGTTCCGGATGACGTGTCGAATCGCGAGGCGACGGCGCGACGCTATGCCGAGAAGCGATCGATCCTCGACGACGTGCTCGACGAAGCGAAGCGACTGGAACGCGGTCTCGGATCGGCCGACCGAGTCAAGTTGGACGAATATCTGGGAGCGGTCCGTCAGACCGAGCAGCGTGTCGAGCGACTCGAGAGCTGGATCGACGTCGCGAAGCCCGAGGTACCGCCGACCGATCTGCAGTTGGCGATGCAGCCGGGTGATGCTCACGATCGGCCGATGTGGATCGACGTGATGCTCGAGCTGTCGTACCTGTCCTTGGTGACCGACACGACGCGCGTCGTGACGTTCGAGTGGTCGCGGGAAGCGGGGGGCTACGGCGGCGGCGGCGAGAATCACCATGAGCTGTCGCATCACGGCGGCGACCCCGGCATGCTGGCCAAGCTCGCGACGATCGACCGATTCCATGTCGAGCGGCTGGCGCGGTTTCTCGATCTGCTGAAGCGGACGGACGAAGGGGAGGGGCCGATGCTCGATCGGACGATCGTCCTCTACGGCTCCGGGATGAACTCGGGGGATCGCGGAGACCATTCTCCGGACGACCTGCCGCTGCTGGTCGCCGGCGGCCGCGCCCTCGGCCTGAAACTGGGGGAGCATCGGGCGTTCGACCCCCAGTCGCATCCGCCGATGAGCAACCTCCTGCTGACGCTCGTTCGGGCGATGGGGATCGAGGCGGAATCGTTCGCCGACTCGACCGGCACGCTGGCCGGGCTGAGCTGATCGCCGACGAGTCGATCGATCGGGTCGGATCGCCCGAGGGCTGACCGGCCGGTTCCGGAGGCTCTGCTGGCGGACTGCGTCTCGGATGAGTCGGCATCGGCGATCGACCGATCCACGAGGCCGCGACGCAGTTCGCTCCCGCAGATCGGGCGGCGGGTCGAGCAAGTCGCGGGAGCGTTCATGCCGCTCGCTCGTCGCCTCATCGGACCGCGGCTCGGCTTTACCGATTTCGCCCCCCGATCTACGATGGCCCGATTCGGCTCGACGGAATCGCGGGAACATCGGTCATGGGCGTGCTGCTTCAGGTCCGGAACGCATACAAGCGCTACGGGGATCAGGTCCTGTTGGACGGGGCCGAGATGACGTTGGTCGACGACGTGAAGGTCGGCTTCGTCGGCCGCAACGGCGCCGGAAAGTCGACGCTGCTGCGCGTCCTGCTGGGCGACGAGGAACTCGACTCGGGCGAAGTGATTCGCCACCCGAAACTTCGCCTGGGGTATCTCCGTCAGCACGACCCGTTCCAGCCGGGCGAGACGGGGATCGACTTCCTGATGCGGGACAGCGGTCAGCCCGACTGGAAGTGCGGCGAAGTGGCGGGGCAGTTCGAGCTGAAGGGGGCCTATCTCGAAGGTCCCGTCTCGCAGCTGTCGGGAGGTTGGCAGACGCGACTGAAGCTCGCGGCGCTGCTGCTGCACGAACCGAACCTGCTGTTGCTGGACGAGCCGACGAACTTCCTGGACCTTCGCACGCAGATCCTGCTCGAGCACTTCCTGCGCGAGTTTCAGGAGGCGTGTCTGATCGTCTCGCACGACCGTGCCTTTCTCGGCGCGACCTGCACGCACACGCTCGATCTGGGACGCGGCCGCCTGACGATGTACCCCGGCAAGATCGATGCGTTTCTGACGCATCAGGCCGAGCGGCGACTGCAGGACGAGCGAACGAACGCGACGGTGCTCGCGAAGCGCCGCCAGCTGGAAGAGTTCATCGCCAAGAACAAGGCGCGAGCCAGCACGGCGACACGAGCCAAGAGCAAGAGCAAGCAGCTCGAACGACTCGAGACGATCGAGGTGTTCGGCGACGAACCGTCGGCTCGGATCCGACCTCCCGAGGTCGAACCGCGCAAGGGGCCGGCGGTCCGCTGCCGCGACCTGTCGATCGGCTATCCCGAGCGGACCGTGGCGACCGGCATCGACGTCGAGATCGATCACGGTCAGCGCGCCGCCATCGTCGGCGACAACGGCCAAGGCAAGACGACCTTCCTGCGGACCGTCGTCGGTTCGCTCCCGCCGGTCGCCGGCGACGTCCGCTGGGGCTACGGCTGCAGCATCGGCGTCTATGCCCAGCACGTCTACACGAGTCTTCCGCCCGAGCGGACGGTGCTCGATCATCTGGAGTACGTCAGCGCTCCGGGGACCAAGCCTCAACAGATCCTGGACATGGCCGGCGCCATGCTGTTCCGGGGCGAGGCGATGAAGAAGAAGATCTCGGTCCTGTCGGGAGGCGAGCGGGCGCGTCTGTGCATGACCGGACTGCTGCTCAGTCAGCACAACATCCTGGTGCTCGACGAGCCGGGTAACCACCTGGACGTCGATACGATCGAGGCGCTCGCCGAGGCGCTCCGCGAGTACAAGGGAACGGTCATCTTCACGAGTCACGATCGACACTTCATGAAGCAGGTCGCGACCTGCATCGTCGAAGTGCGGGACAGTCGCGTGACGAACTACCGAGGGGACTACGACGCCTATCTGTACGCCGTCAATCGCGAGATCGACGAGGGGGAACGCGAAGCCGCCGCAGCTCGATCCAAGACGAAGATTCCGGGAGGTCCCGCTCCGAAGGCAGCTCGCCCCGCCAAGCGGACCGAACGGGAGATCCGCAAGGAGCAGCAGGGGGTCGAGCGGCAGATCGCCAAGCTCGACGACCAGCGCAAGGAACTCGACGCGAAGCTCCAGGTCGCCACCGATCCGCACGAAGCGATGGAACTTCACGAAAAGGTGACCGCGCTGTCGGATCAGCTCGGACCGCTCGAGGAAAAGTGGCTCGTGCTGCAGGAAGAGCTGAACGACGCCGACAGCTGAGGCGTGTTCGTTGCCGGCAGAGGCACGGTGGCGCTGAGTGAGACGCCGAGGGAAGTCCGGAGGCACGGTCGGANNGCTGACGCGGCGGGCTGGGAGGGACGGAGCCCAAGGCGTCTGCTGCTATTCGCCCAGCGATTCGAACGGGACGTTCTGCAGGCGATACTGCTGCCAGTCGGCGTAGTCGAAGTGCCACCACTCGTACTCGTAGACGGTGAACCCTTCGGCCTCCATCAGCCTCCGCAACAGCNNTACCAGCGGGCCCGTGAAGTCCCTCCGGGATAGTCCGGATACGAGCGGGTCGAAAACTCGTCGTAACCGGCGACCATCGGAATCACTTCCCCGGTCGCTCGGTCATGCAGCGTCAGATCGACGGCACAACCGCGGTTGTGGCGCGAGCCGCGCGACGGATCGGCGACGAAGCGTTTCAGCTCGTCGGGCGTCCCCTCGAAGAACATCTTCGTGACGCTCCACGGTCGATACGCATCGTGGATCGTCAGTCCGACTCCGTACGCTTCGGCTCGTTCGTGCACGCGGACCAACGCTTCGGCCGCCGGCCGCTGGAGGAACGCGCGACCTTGGGTATAGAACGGCACGCCCATGAAGTTGTTCGACGTCGCGTAGCGGACATCCAAGCGGATCGATCGATCGAGTTCGGTGAGTTCGGTCAGCTCCTGTTCCCGGAACTCGCCTCGCTCTTCGGGAGGTGACGCGGTCGCCGCTTCGGCGCGCAGTTCGGCGACCGGCCGAAGCGGGTCGATCCGAAACGTCGCTCCGTCGTCGGTCAGGCGTCGTCGCTCGAAGGTCACCTCGGCCGCCGTCACCCGTTCGGCTCGTCCGTCGGAGCCGGGTTCGAAGATCAGCTTCTCGCCGTGATACAGGCCGTAGTCCGGGAACGCGAACTCGTTCGGACCGAGTTCCTCGAGCGGATACCAGTAGAACCACTCGATCAGCGCGATCAGGCGCCCGCGTTCTTCGAGGATGTAGAGCGTGTTGTGATCCCAGCCGTACTCGCCGATCAGTCCGGCCCAGCGATCGGGAGCGGGCGGAGGAGGGAGATCGTCGAGCCGCCGCCACGTCTTGCCTCGCCAGCGAAGCTCGTCGACCGAGACGACCTCGAGTGCAGGCCCCCAGGAAAAGACGTCGTCGACCTGCAGAAGATCACCGAGCTGCCTGAGCTCCGAGAGCAGACTTCCCTCGCGAATCGTCAGGCGACCGCCTCGTTCGTCGAGTTCGATCGTCGCTCCGCTCTCGTCGGCGAAGGCCCCTTCGAGCATCCGTGCGCGATCGATCGAGACCGGGCCGGTCAGCTCGTATTCCGGCTTCGGTTCCCCTCGCTTCGCGGCGAGCATCCGGTGGAGCGCATGATCCGACAGTCGCGTCACGATCCCGTTGGCACCATCGAGGCCCGCAACGGCGGCGACCGCCAACCGCTCGTCCGGCAGACCGCGAATCTGGGTCGCGAAGCCGTAGACCGCGCCGCCATGACCGTACGATCGGACTCCGTGGAAGTCCGACAGATGAAACCCGATGCCGAACGCGCGCGAGTCGTTCGGATCGATCGGCTGGAGCATCGTTTCGAGCAGCTCGGAGGAGAGAACTCGATTGCCGTCGATCTCGCCGCGATCGCCGACCGCGATCAGGAACCGGCCGAGGTCCTCGACGCTCGCGTACAGGTTGCCGGCGGGGAGCGTCCCGAGCACGAACTCCGGCGCAACGAATCGCTGCCCGTCGTGACTCCACATCCAGCCTTCCGCCGTCCGATTCCGAAGATCGTCGCGCGGACGCCAGAACGACGAAGTCATGCCCAGCGGCGCAAAGAGCTCGCGGTCCAGCAGGCTCTCGAACGTTTCGCCCGAGACCTGTTCGAGCACCCGACCGACGACGGCGATCGCGGCGTTGGAATACTTGGTCCGAGTCCCCGGCGGATAGACGATCGACGTCGCGTTCAGACTGGCGACGGTCGCTTCGAGGCTCGGTTCGTCGGGGTCGAAGTAGTTGCCGACCGGCGACTCGCGCACCAGCCCCGACCGATGCGACATCAGCCGTCGAAGCGTGATCGGAGCGTCGAACGGATTTCGCGGCGCGAACTCGGGCAGGTAGATCGAGACTTCCGCGTCCAGGTCGATGCGCCCCGCTTCGACCTCGCGCATCACCTGAAGATCGGTCAGCAGTTTCGAGATCGATCCGACGCGATAGATGGTATCGGCGGCGACGGGAACATTCCCTTCGGTGCGTGCGGTGCCGAAGCCTTCGGCCCAGACGATCCGGTCGCCGTCGACGAGCGCGATCGAGAACGACGGAATCCCCTTCTGCTCCATCTCGACGGCGATCAGCGATCGCATCTCGGCGATCAGCGCGTCGATCACTTCCGGCGGCAACGACGACTCGTTCCCCTTCTCGCCCCCGGAGATGCTCGAACCGGCGTTCGACGCGGTCTCCTGCAGAGGGATTGGGGAAGCCGCGGTCGTCCGGGCCGCCAGAATCGCAACGCCGAGAAGCAGCGTTGTGCCGAGACGCACGAGAAGCCGGAGCGTCCGAGCGGCCAGATGGGGCGGAGCGAGTCGGCCGAAATGAGGAGCGGTTCGGCGGCGGCTCATGGCGGCGACTCCCGAGAGGTCGATCGAGTCGACTCGGCGAACGATCGCGTTCGCGCCGGCCGCTCGATCGATCGCTTAGGGTACCGGCCGCGCCGGGTGTGCGAAAGCGCGGCCGATCGACTCGGCGCCTTACGCCCCCGTCGCGATCAACCTCGATCGAGGAACGGCGACAGCGGCCATCGGATCGCGCGAAGGAGTCCGCTTTCCAGTCGAGTCCGCAGGTCCGGTCGACCTGCCTCGCTCAGCGAGAGCGGCACCGGCGGATGCGCCGCCGTCTCGCGATCCCAGATCGCCTGAGTCTCGGGATGATGCCAGCGATGCGGCGGCGCGTCGCACCACGGCTTGCGCGGCCCCAGATAGTGCAGGATCCGAGCGGTCGGTCCGTAGCGATCCCAGTCGCCGTCGACGCGCGCACAGGTCGGCAGATTGAAGGCCGGATCGAGCTCTCCGACGCGCGGAGCAATCTCCGGATCCGACAGGAACTCGTGCAGGACCCCTTGGTCTCCGGAATCGTACGAGCGACCGGCGGCGGCGATCGACAGCAGCCGTTCGAAGATCGGACGACCGAGCAGCGGCCGATTGATCAGGAGCATGCCGGCATTGATCTTTCCCTGCCAGACCGCGTGCTTGAGTCCGATCGCCGCCGACTCGCGCACGCCCCACAGATCGCGATCGGCGTAGCGGGTCGGGTCCCACAACTCGGCGATATCGCCGACGATCAGCAGATCGGTATCCAGATAGATCACGCGATCGTAGTCGAGCGTGAAGAGCGCGAGCTTGAAGTAGACCGAGCGGCCGAACGCCGACTGAGTCCGACGGATGACGCCGAAAGGGCGCGGATCGATGCGGACGAGTCGATCGGCTCCGGCAGGAGTCTCGTCCAGATCGGGACTCATCACGACGACTTCGGGAATCGACGCATGATGCCGCCGAAGCGATTGGACGACGTGGTGGTAGCCGATCAGATAGTTGACCGGATCCCGTTTGCGACGAGGGCGCGCGGCGAGAAGAACGACGGCGGTACGCAACGGGTGACGACTCCGGATCGATCCGAGGAGAAGACGTGCGAAGCGACGTATCCCGGCGACCGAACGACTCGATCGTCCGGCTCGGTCGCTCGCTCTCAGCTTAATCGCCCGGTCACCGCCGGGGAGCGACTCGGAATGCCCGGTCGATGCGACGCAGCGTTCCGATCGGTCGCATCGGGTCGATCGTGCCGGACGCTCGGCCTACATTGATCGCTCGCGAACCTGCCGGTCGCCGAGCGGCCGGACGGTCCCCACAGTCGCCGCCCACCCCTGGAGTCGCCGATGATCCGCGCGACGTTGCTCGCCTGTCTGGTACTGCTGCCGCTGTCGTTACCGAGCGAGATGTTCGCCTCGGAACCGCCGGTACCTGCCTCCGATCGACGTGCCGACGACCCGCGTCCGAACATCGTGCTGATCTTCGCCGACGATCTGGGAATCAACGACCTCGGCTGCTACGGTCGCGCCGAACATCGGACGCCCCGTCTCGATCGACTCGCAAGCGAAGGGATCCGCTTTACCCGAGCCTACACGGCTCAGCCGATCTGCTCTCCGTCGCGCGCCGCGCTGCTGACCGGATTGCATCCGGCGCGGCTACATCTGACCAACTACCTGCCGGGTCGTCCCGATGCACCGACTCAGCGCGTCCTGCAGCCGGTCATCGAAGGGCAGTTGCCGCTCGAGGAGGTGACGCTCGCCGAGCTGCTGCGCGACGCCGGTTATGCGACCGGACTGTTCGGCAAGTGGCATCTGGGGAACGGTCCGTTCGGCCCCGCGGCACAAGGCTTCGAGACGGTCGTGACTCCCCCGGGCGATTCGATGCCGGGAGCGGACGAAGAGGGGAAGAGCGAACGAGCGATCACGCGCGCTGCCGAAGCGTTCATCGAAGCGAATCGGGAGCGTCCCTTCTTCTGCTACGTCCCCCATCACTCGCCGCACATCCCGCTGCGCGCTTCGGACGAGCGGATCGCGCGGCATGCCGATGCGTTCCATCCGACCTACGCGGCGATGATCGAGACGCTCGACGAGAGCGTCGGCCGCTTGCTCGATCAGCTCGAACGGCTCGGCCTGACCGAGCGGACGATCGTGATCTTCACGAGCGATAACGGCGGCCTGCACGTCCTCGAGTTCCCCGGCAACCCCGCGACGCACAACACGCCGTATCGCGGCGGCAAGGGATTCCTGTACGAAGGGGGACTGCGCGAGCCGCTGATCGTCCGCTGGCCTCAGCGGATCCGCTCCGGGAGCGAGTGCGGCACGCCGGTCGTGTTGAGCGATCTGATGCCGACGCTGCTCGAAATGGCGGGACTCGATCCGTCGAAGATCACCGGCCCGCTCGACGGCGTCAGTCTGATGCCGCTGCTGAAGGACCAGTCGCTTCCCGAGCGCGACCTGTTCTGGCATCTGCCGAACTACACGAATCAGGGAGGGCGACCGTCAGGAGCGATCCTGAGCCGAAACCACAAGTTGATCGAGCACTTCGAGGATGGCCGCCGCGAGCTGTTCGATCTGTCGGTCGATCCGGGAGAGCGGCACGACCTGTCGGAGATCGAACCGGAGCGGACCGCCGAACTTGCGGCGCGACTGGCCGCCTGGCGAGAACGCGTCGGAGCTCAAATGTCCGAGCCGAATCCGGAGTTCGATCCGGCAGCTCATGCGCCGCTGTACGTCGATCGCGATCCGTCGCTGGTCGAGACGCGGGCGACGGCGGACGAGACGGGATCGCCTTGGGTCGAATGGCGCGCAGCGATGAACCGAGCGGTGCAGGGGCGTTCGCCGCGCGTGACACCGCCGACCGGAGACATTCGCCTGGCGGCTCGCGACGCGATCGTGCACGGCCGGCGTCTGAGATACGAGCCGGAGCCGTTCAAGAATGTGCTCGGCTACTGGACCGAGACGGAGGACTGGGCGGAGTGGACGTTCGACGTTCCGGCCGCCGGTCGCTACGAGATCGAAGTGCAACAGGGATGCGGGACGGGGAGCGGCGGAGCGACGGTCGACGTCACGATCGGCGACCGGACCTTCCCCTTCGAAGTGATCGAGACGGGGCACTTCCAGCGGATGATCCTGCGCACCATCGGCTCGGTCGAACTCGCCGCGGGACCGCAGCGTCTGGCAGTCCGGCCGACGAGCAAGCCGGGAGTCGCCGTGATGGACCTCCGCCGAATCGTTCTCCGACCGCTCCCCTGAGCGAGACACCTGGGGAAGTGCGATGTGCCGGCGTCCCTGCGCCGGCGGCTGCTCGGTCCGGAAACGGCGTGATCGGCCGGTCGCGACGGGGTCGCCTTGCCGTGGTCAGACACGGCGTCGTGATCCGCGTGCGATCAGTACGGGCCGACGAGGCCCCCTTCCTTGCGCCCGCCGAGATGCAGGTGCGTGAAGGGGTCGATCGAGTAGCTGACCGGTCGGACCGAGCCGTCGCAGAGGACGACCATGAAGACGTTCGGATGGGGTCCGCCGAAACGCCACAGCAGGTCGTCGTTGGCGTCGCGCTTCGGAGGAAGGTCGGTCCAGCAGTGGACGTCGAAGTCATCGCCGACGAACAGCGGGTGATCGTCCGACAGGAAGTTGTTCCCCGAGGCGTAGCTGGCGGGGAACAGATGTCGTTCGCCGACCATGTACGTGTTGCTCGTCCCGTCGAGCACGTCGCCCATCCGAACGGCGCTTCGCTGGAAGCAGATGCCGTTGGCGAGCGACATGTCGGCGAAACCGCTCCCCGAGAAGGCCGAAGCGGGATCGGGCCCCGCTCCCCAGAAGATCCGCACGCTCCCCGCGTTGGCCGCATAGTCGGTCCGCGCACACCGGTCGACGTCGTTCGCGTTGAACGCCATCAGGCCGGCTCCCGGTTCACCGCCGCGCGGATGAGGCACGAGCGCGTTGGAGCGGCGCGAGGGGCAGATGAAGGTGCCGAGCGGAATCTGCGTGGCAGCGGCCGATCGCTCGAGCTGCTGCGAGGTGATCGCGTTCGGATTGCCGTCGGCTCCCATCTGATAGACCGACATCTGCTCGATGTACGGCAGGATCGAAAAGCACCAGCTGCCGGGCTGATCGCTGCCGAACGGTCGATCGGGGTCTCCCGTCCAGAACCAACCCCAGCCTCCCGACGGAAACATGCCGTAGGTGTCGTGGTGGTTGTGGAAGGCGATCCCGATCTGCTTGAGGTTGTTGGCGCAGTGGGTTCGGCGAGCCGCTTCGCGAGCCATCTGGACGGCAGGCAGGAGCAGGGCGACCAGGACGCCGATGACCGCGATGACCACCAGCAGTTCGACCAACGTGAAACCGGACCTCGAAACGCGAACCATGGAATTGGACCTTGCGCGAGAGGATCGAAACGAGGTGCATGACCTGCGTTCCGATCGAAAGCGTTGCCGACCCGACGCTTGAACGATCGTTGGCCTCGATGCGGATCGAACGCGAATGCGCGTGACGATCCGACCGAGGGCAAGAATCAGATCGTTGCCGGAGGTCCGCGCAAGGAGAGAGGGAGCGTTTCCAGTCGCGAGCATGGGGCGACGGAAGAGGTCGTCAGACATTCGGTCGCGTCGACGCGGTGCGCTACCGCGAGCGGCTCCGGAATCCGATGAACGACGATTCCCGCGAGCAGGCGACAGAGGTCGCACGTTCGATCGTCCGATCCGGAATCGCCGGAGTCAGGCGACGACTCGGGATGCTTGTCCGTGGGGCAGCCACCGCCGGTCGACTCGCAGCCGTCATGCCGATGGTCACCATGATCGGTCGTGGTCGAGCAGGCGACCGGTTCATGGGACGAGCAGCCGGAGCGACAACCGCCCGGATGGTGATGCCAAGCGGCGACCGTCCCCTGGATCACCAGGGCCAGCAACGCCGCTCGAACTCCCCATCCCCGCGCAAAGTCCATCCGCTCTCGGTCCTCGACGAACGATCGCCCCAGCCCCAAGGGTACGAACGATCACCGAGTCGCGTCAATCGTTCCTGTCCGGTTCTCCTTCGGGTTTCCGCCGATTCGCCGCCGCTCGAACGGCGAACCGGCGGCCGAGGCGATCGAAAAGGGCACAGCGATCGAAAAGGGCTCGCCGGGAGGGCGAACGGACGAGCGCCGGCTCGCGGGGACCGCACGAACGACTCAGGGGCGAGCGTCGATCAACGAGCGCGCGTCCTCGCCGATTGCCTCGTCGCAGGTCGAGTCATCGGCCTGCTGACCGGCGAGGTCGGTTCCCTCGTTCGACCATCGTTCGAGATCGGCGGCGGCCGACTTCAGACCGTCTCCGGCCAGATCGAGCCAGCCGGCCAGGAGCGACGCGGACCGACGCAGCGAAGACCGCTCGGAACGGGACGAGGCGCGATCGGTCGACGAGGCGATCGTCCGCTCACCGCGAGTCAGCCGGCGCCAGTTCTGCTGAGCCGGCATGCCGGCGAGCGCCTGATCGATCGCTCGATCGGCATCGGTCAGCATCGCCTGCGGCTGTCGCACGTAGCGAGCGTTCGAGACGCGGTCGAACACCGCCTGCATCGCTGCGGGAGTCGTCCGAATCATCTCCCACGTCAATCCCGACTCGGACCGCGCGACATCACGCTCATCCGCCGCCGGAGCGCCGATCGCCATCGCGGTGCGCCCGAGACGGCTGGCCGCGCCGCTCAGCCCGGCCGAGAGCTTTTCCGAGGCGACGGTCCACTCGCGCTGCAGTTCCTCGAAACGCGCCGCCCGTTCGCCCGAGACGCTCGATCCCGACTCCAGCGGCGACTCGGTCGATCGCCGAGCGATCGCTTCCGGCTGACGAGCCGCGACCGACGGGGCGAGCGTCACGATCGATCGTCGCTGCGGGACCGAAGGGGGAGCGGGCCGAGCCGTGTGAGACCGGTCGGCCGCTGCAGTGACCCCTTCGATTGCACCTCGCAGCGCCGGCGCTACCGGAGCCGACGGATCCGAATCGCTTCGCTCGCCCCTTGCCGCTACCGATCCGGCTCCGCGCGCCTCGGTCCGATCCGCCACCCGCAGACCGGCGATGATCGATCGATTCCGCGGAGCGGCAGCGGTCTCCCGCTCGGTCGATGCAGGCTCGTTCGATGCAGGCGACGACGAGTGAGCCGCGTCATCCGACCGAGGCGGCTCGGTCGGGTCGGAGGAAGGTCGGGTCGACGGACCGGAGGAAGAGGCCGGCAACGAAGAGGCCGCGGGAGACGGATCGCGGCGCCCTTCGTTGACCGGCGATACGAGAATGCTCCGGACCGCCGGCTTGGAGGCATCGGACGAGTCGATTCGGCCGGTCGTTTCGTTCGCCGCCCAGACGCCGGCGGACATCGAGCCGCCGAGCAACAGACTGATCGCAAACCAGCGGCGCACCGTTCCCCAACGCGGAATCGACATCGCTACGTCCTCCTGACCTGGCGGGGGCGAACGGCTCGCTGCGACAAGCCNNGGTCCGCTCGAATCCTGCGAGTCGAGGGGGAGCACCTCCGTTGCTCCAGGCCCCCTGGCTCGACCCGACCTTCCTGATGGCGGGGCGTCGAGACTCGTCCACGAGTCGATCGACAAGCGAGGGTATCGGAGCTGGGCGAACTGGTTCAACAGCGTAATCCGCGAAGGTTCGGCAAGGTCCGCTGAGTCGGCCGACGGAAGAATTTCTGAAGTGCGACCGGGTGTCCTTCCGCGTTTCTCCCCTCCGCGTCTCACCAGNNCCCGGCGATTCATCGCCGGGTATCGAGGCTCATCGCGCAGAGTTCCGAGTCCCGCAGGGACGACAGACCAACGCCGATCAACGGCCGGAGGCCTCGTTCACGCGGCAGGTTCTTTCGTCCCTGACGGGACTCTTCGCTTCGCGTTACCGGCGTTCGTTACCCCACCGATAAATCGGTGGGCTATTGTCGGCCGTCCCTGACGGGACTTGATACGGAGACCGCGTCACGCCAGCCCGAAGCGTCAGCGANNAGTGCGACCGCCCCCGATCGCACGACGTCACCGAGCCCAACCCCCAACCGCCCCTCGCCGACGCGACTCTCTACAGCTTCTCGAGGATCGTGCGCGTCATCAGTCCGCGCAGATGTCGATTGAGCTTCGGATCCGAAACCCCGTGGCGACTCTTCGGATAGATCATCAGGTCGAAAGACTTCCCCGCCTGCTGCAGTTCGTAGACCAGCTGCAGCGTGTTGGTCAGATGGACGTTGTCGTCCATCGACCCGTGGATCAGCAGCAGGTGGCCATGCAGATTTCCGGCCGCGGCGACGACGCTGCTCTCGCGGTATCCCTGTTCGTTGGTCTGCGGCAGACCCATGTACCGTTCGGTGTAGATCGTGTCGTAGTGTCGCCAGTCGGTCACCGGCGCTCCGGCGATCCCCAATCGGAACTTGGTCGAGTGCGTCAGCGCGTAGGCCGACATGTAGCCGCCGTAACTCCATCCCCAGATACCGATTCGNNGATCGGGATCGGCCTGAGCGTTGGCGACGAGCCAGTCGATCCCCGCTTCGATGTCGACCAATTCGTTCCGGCCCAGATTCCGATGGATCGGCCACGCATCGGCGGCACTCGCCTGAGTCGCCGAGCGGTTGTCGCACATCCAGACGATGACTCCCTGCTGCGCCAGATACTGATGCCACAGATAGGTCGTCCCTCCCCACGAGTTGCGCACCGTCGGCGCCTGGGGACCCGAGTAGACATGGATCAGGACCGGGTACTTCCGATTCGGATCGAAGTCATACGGACGAATGATCTGCGCATCGAGCAGGTGGCCGTCCGGCGCCGCGACCTGCAGCGATTCGGGCTCCCGAATTCGGACCGACGACAGGCGATCGGGCAGGTTCGGATCGATCAGTTGGCGCCGCTTCCCTTCACGATCGATCAGGGCGATTCGGATCGGTCGACCAGCGGTGCTCGCGAAGTCGATCAGATACTCGCCGTCGGGCGAGACGCGCGTCGAGTGATTCCAGCCTGCTTCGGTCACGCGCGTTCGCGCTCCGGATGCCAGGTCGATCCGATAGGTATGCGTCTCGACGCGCGAGTCGAACGTGGCCGAAACCCAGAGTTCGCCTCGCTCTTCGTCGATCTTCACGATCGAACGGACCTCCCCCGGGCCGTGCGTCAGCGGCTTCACCAGCGTCCCTTCACCGTCGTAGCGATACAGCTGCAGCGTGCCGTCGCGCGAGCTCTGCCACAGGAAGCTGCCGTCGCCGAGCCATTCCGGTTCGCCGTGCGACTCGACCCAGGCGCCGGTCGTCTCGCGGAACCAACGTCGCGGCGTCATCTCGCCCGGTACGACGACGCACAGATCGAGAAAGGTCTGCTCGCGATCCTGAATCTGAAACAGCAGGCGCTCGCGGTCCTTCTGCCAACCGACGCGCGAAATCAGCGGCTCGGGGGTCTCGGCGCCGGTGAGGTCGACCCACGCCACGCTCCCCGCTTCGACCTCGACGATGCCGAGCGAGACGCGCGGATTGGGATCGCCGGCTTTCGGATAACTCGTTACCTCGAGTTCCTGGCGGATCGGAATGTGGTCGGTGACGGTGAAGCGATGGACCTCGGTCTCGTCCAGTCCGAGCAGCGCCAGGTGAGCTCCCGAGGGGCTCCACCAGAACCCCTTGAAGTTCCCGCGTCCGTACAGTTCCTCCTGATAGACCCAGTCGAGCTTGCCGAAGAAGTGCGTTTCGTCGCCGTCGGTCGTGATCGCGCGTTCGGTTCCGGTCGCGACGTCGCTGATCCAGAGGTCGTTGTCGCGGACATAGGCGATGTTGCGACCGTCGGGCGAGAGTTCGACCAGCTGCCGGTAGGCGTTCTCACTGTCCACCAGCGCCTGCGTGACCTGGCGCAGGGCGCGCGCCGGGATGAGTCGCAATGGAAAAAAAACCAGGAGGCCCAGCGCCAGCCCGNNCCACCATGCCCGTTTCGACGCCGAAATCATAAATCGGGTGAACGTGGCTCAGCGTCGGCGCGATCAGTTCCGGCGGCGCCAGGTGGGCGATCCGGGTTCCGTTCTGGTCGATCACCGCAGAGCTGTGTTGCGGATCGACGTACTTGCGCAACACCATTTCCAGACGCTCGGGTTCGAAACGCCACAAGCCAGCGTTATGGTTGATGTATTCGGTAACGGCTATCGCGGCGATGCGCGTTTCGCTTTCCAGCGCGCCGCTGCGACTCTGGTAGGACCAGAAGAAAAATGCGGCGGGTAACGCCAGCGTCACCAGCGTTGCCAGCCCTCCTGCCAGCCAGGTCAACAGCCGATCCGTCTGGGAAGGCTTGCTTTTCACGGCTGGCGCGCTGTGGGCATGTAACCGATGCGCTCAATGGCTTCCCGCCCGGACGCCGAGAGCACAAACTCCAGAAAGCCCTGGGCCGCCGCCGACAGCGTGGGTCCGCGCACGATGTAGAGGCTCTTGACGTAGGGATAGGTCCCTTGGGCCATGGCAGCCGGAGTCGGCGCCGCGCCGTTGATGGGAAGGACTTGGAGCTTGCGGTGCCGGCTTTGCATCAGACTCAGATTGGTCGTGCCGAGGGAGCCGGGCGTTTTTTCCAGCAAATCCACATTTTCCAGATCATTGGCGGCGATCACCACGCCGGGCCGCGCCAGGGCGGCGGCGACGGCTGCATCCATCGCCGGCGACAGCCTGCGCATGATGAGAGTGTCCGACTCCATCGGGCTGCGCAACACCAGCCGGATGGGCGAGCCATCAGCCCAGACCGTCACCTTGCCGCTGTAAATCGCCGCCAGTT
>DMPQ01000224.1:4352-8231 GCA_003455945.1 Planctomycetaceae bacterium | reverse complement strand
ACGAACACCCGCAGACCATCGCCCTGATCCTGTCGTATCTGCCGCCGGCCTACGGCGCCGAGATCATCGCCGGACTCCCGTTCGACAAGCAGGTCTCGGTCATCCGCCGCGTCGCCAAGATGGGCCAGACGAGCCCCGAAGTGATTCACGAGGTGGAGCGNNTGATGTTCGTCTTCGAGGACATCAACAAGCTCGGCGACAAGGACATCCAGCAGGTCCTCAAGAACGTCGAAAGCGCCCAGTGGGCCATGGCGCTCAAGGGAGCGAGCGAGCAGCTCCGCAACAAGATCCTCGGCAACATGTCGACCCGCGCCGCTCAGATGCTCTCGGAAGAAATGGAGTTCCTCGGAGCGGTCAAGCGCTCGGAGGTCGAAGCGGTCCAGCAACAGATCGTCGACATCATCCGGCAGATGGAAGATGCCGGGCAGATCAGTACCGCGACCGCCGAAGAGTCCGAAGAGCTGGTCAACTGATCCCCACGTCGCCCCTCAGGCGACTTCAGCGGCCGACGGCGCGCATCGAGCCGTTGGGAAAGACGCGGATCGAACCGTTCGCGGTCGTTCGAGTCGGGCGAGCGGCCGTTGTCGGCGAAGCCGAGGTCGGACGAGGCGCCATCGGTCGGGACGGCGCCGGTCGAGACGGTGTCGGACGTGCTGNNTGAGGGAGGAGGACCGAGCCAGCGGGGCGAGACGTTCGGCGCGGGCGGGTAGTTCGGCGCCGGAGCGAATTGCGGTGCCGGTGCGAACTGCGGCGCCGGAGCGAATGGCGGTGCCGCCTGCGGCTCGTATCCCCCGGCACCTCCAGCACCGAACGCGGCCGCACTCGTCGTCGCTCCGATCGGCGACGAAGCCTGCGGCGGAATCGGAACGACACCGCGGAGATCGGCCTTGCAGCCGGTGTAGCCGTCGTCGCAGCGAAGGTTCGGCAGCAGGCGGACGTCGNNCCAACGGGACGAACCATCGCCGCGCGTTGTCTCCGGTCAGGAATCGGGAGTCAGGGCAACCGTCGATCGTGCCGCGATGCGGATCGGTCACGCGATTCGGAAACCGAGCCGAAAACGGCGCCGCCCAGTAGATGCTCCCGCGCCCCCCTTCGCGCTCGGCGCACGCCGCCGGCGCTCCGCTCCACGGCACTCCACCGATCCCGCACGCCCCTCCGTTCGACTCGTCGAACCACCGGTCGACCGAGTCGTCGACGCAACCGATCGCCGAACGATCGTCGAACATCGGAGCCGATACCGCTCCGCACCCTTGGCCGCCGAACGTCGAGAGGCTCGCGAAGCCGATCCCTCCCCGGCGCATCGCGCCGNNGAACGATGCGTCGACGGGGGACCGCCGATCTCGACGTACGGGCCGAACGGATCGGTCCGGTAATGATCCCCCTCGCAGCCGTCGCAGGCCGGCGAAACGAGGACCGGAGGGCCGAGCGTGGCCGACGGGACGAGGGCGGTTCGGGGGCCGTACTGAGCCGCGGCCGACGCGCCTCCGGCCAGAATCGCCGCCGTCGCCAGCAACCCCGTCACGATCCGTCGTCGCTGCAGCATGCTCGTTCCTTCCGTGGGGCGAGGGGCGAAGCGGGCTCAGCGGAATCGCTCGCCCCTCCGCGGTCCCCTCCTGGGACAAGGTCGCCGTCATTTCGACGGCTCGGCGCATCGATTCGACACGCCTCGGACGACTCGGGCCGATCGGGCACCGAACCGCCAGAGACTCTGCGCGCCGCGGAGCGCCTGGCAAGCGCCGCCCCGCTCGTTTGCCGCTCCTGGCCTGAACGGTGGCGTCATGTTCGCCACCGTCGCGAGAGTTTCGCATGTGGGGGCGACGATTCCCGACGTTTCGGCCGGCTGCCGAGTCGTTTCGGCCGGCAGAGGGATCGGTGGTCCGTCGGCTGGTCCCAACTACAATGGTCTCTCGGACCGACCGTCGGGGCNNAGGTTCACGCCCTGTCTCGGTCGGAGTATTCTGGACCGTTTTCCCCCACCGTCAGCTTTCCCCGACCGGCAGACTCAGCCCAGTTCGTCGACTTGCGGCCGACCCGCCGCGTCGACGACGATCTCCGCGGAGCGATTCGTCCATGCCGTTTCTCCCACGCTCTCTCCCGAAGTTCCTCCGTACCGCGCTCCCGTGCGCTCTGGCGCTGTTCGCCTCGGTCGGTTGCGAACGACGCGTCAATCCGACGGTCGTCGAGTGGCAGAACCGCAACCGGACGCTGAACGAGGATCGGGCGCGGCTGCGAGCCGAACTCGAACAGACGATCGTCCTGCGCGAGGCGTTCGACGCGATCGAAGCGAAGGTCGTCGAACAGGAGCAGCGGCTGGCGGAACAGGCCGAGTCGATGCGGGCGCTCGAAGCGCGGAACCTTTCGCTCCAGTCGCTCGTCGAGGGACTCGAAGGAGAAGCGGTCGCGGCGATCGAAAAGGCGGGGGGCGTCATCCGACGTGATCCGACCAGCGGCACGGTCGTCGCCGTCGATCTCTCCGGCTCGCTCGCCCAGGACGATGCGGCGCTGCAGTACCTGCCGGCGTTCGTCGGACTGAAGCAACTGATCCTCTACGGCCCGGCGATCGACAACGATTCGATGGAGGTCGTGTCGAAGCTCGCCGGCCTCGAGCATCTGGATCTGACTCGCACCGCCGTCGGCGATCCGGGGCTCGCGAAGCTCGTGACGCTGAAGGAGCTGAAGCATCTGCAGCTCTTCCGCTGCGACGTCACCGACGAAGGTTTCCGCAGCATCGCTCAGCTGCCGAAGATCGAGCAGATCCGCTGCGGCCAGACGCGCGTTTCGGACAAGGCGCTCGAGCACATCAAGGATCTGCGGACCGTCACGGCGCTCGATCTCAGCGACTGCAATCAGGTGACGAGCGTCGGCGTCGGCATCATCGCCGGCTTTCCGAAGCTCCGCTTCCTGAAGCTCTGGGGGAAGCAGATCGACGATGCCGGCATCCTGAAGCTCGCCGCGCTCGAGAATCTCGAGGTGGTTGGTTTGAACGACACCGCCGTGACGAACGAAGGGATGAAGGCGTTCCGCGGCAAGAAGAAGCTCAAGGAGATCCATCTGGTCCGTTGCACGCTGGTCGGCGATGCGGGGATCGCCGAACTGGTCGAGAGCCAGGCGATGGAGCATCTCGATCTGCGCGACACCGGCATCTCGGGCAAGGCGCTCGAAACGATCGGCAAGTTCCCCAAGCTGCGGATCCTCGATCTCAGCGAGACCCTCTCGCCCGGAGTCGATGATGCGGGGTTGGCGTACCTGAGCGGGCTGACCGCGCTCGAGGACCTGAATCTCTGGCACACCGAAGTCAGCGATGCGGGGATCGCCCATCTGGCATCGATCACGTCGCTGAAGACGCTCAATCTGGACAAGACCAAGATCGGTGACGGAGCGCTCGAGACGATCGCGAAGCTCCCGAATCTCGAGTGGCTCCACATCGGCTCCAACGGCGGCATCACCGACGCGGGAGCGGCGAAACTGGTCGACGCCAAGAAGCTGAAGTACCTGAACATCACCTTCGACCTGAACATCTCGGACGACGTCCTCTATCAGCTCGAGGACGCGCTCCCCGAATGCAAGATCGAAGGTCCGTGAGCCGAGCGGCCTGACGAGTTCGGACGGACGGGACGAAAGCGATTCATGGACGGTTCTTCCGCCTCGTCCTCCGAAATCGATCGCCTGGAGCAGGCCGATCGCGCCCATCTNNTGGCATGCCTTCACGCCGATGGCTCGGTACCAGCCGTGGATCATCGAGCGGGGGGAAGGGTTCGAGCTGATCGACGTCCGCGGACGTCGTTTTCTGGATGCCGAATCGGGACTCTGGTGCAACGTGCACGGGCACCGGCACCCGCGCATCGATCGAGCGATCCGCGACCAGCTCGATCGGATCTC
>DMPQ01000224.1:0-4240 GCA_003455945.1 Planctomycetaceae bacterium | reverse complement strand
CCTGCGGGCGCCGATCCCCGACTCGTATCGCCGGCCTTCGGGAGTCGCACCGGAACAGGCCGCCGACGCGTATCTGGCAGAGTTGGCGAAGCTGTTCGCCGAACAAGGCGATCGGATCGCGGCGGCGATCATCGAACCGCGAGTGCAGTGCGCGGCGGGAATGATCGTCCATCCGGACCGCTTCCTCGCCGGACTCCGCGATCTCTGCACGCGGCATGGGGCGCTGCTGATCGCCGACGAGNNCTGCCGCCGCTCGACGAGGGCGACCTCCTGTACATGCCGTCGGCGCTGCCGGGCCTCGGGACCGGCAAGGCGGCCGAGCTCCTGCAGCAGACCGACGCGCTGATCAGGAGCGTGCCGGAGGTCGCGAGCGTGTTCGGCGTCGGCGTCCACGGCACGACGTACGGCGGCAACCCGCTCGCCTGCGCCGCGGCGCTCGCGTCGCTCGAACTCTTCGACGAGACCGATCTGCTCGCGAACGTTCGGCGACGCGGCGAACAGCTGATCGAGCGACTCCGGCAGACTTGCGAGCACCCGGCGGTCGGCGACCTGCGCGGTCGTGGGCTCGCGATCGGCATCGAACTGGTGGCCGATCGAGACGCGAAGACGCCGTACGATCCGTCGCTCGGGATCGGCCGTCGCGTCTGTGACCAGGCGATCCGCCGCGGCGTCTGGCTCAGGCCGCTCCAGGATGTCGTGACGATCGTGCCGCCGCTGGCGATCGGCGACGAACAGGTCGAACGGATCGCGACCGTCGTCGACCAATCGCTCCGCGCCGTATTCGACGATGACGGCCGATTCGACGGCAACGCCGCGACGGAATGAACTTCGGGCATCGATCGCGGCGCACCGACGATCGGGGCCGTTCGCCGGCGTCGCGCCCTCGTCGGTCAGGCGCTTTCGCTACCGAGTGGCGGCGCCGATTTCTCTTGCACGCCGCTGCGCCGTCGGCGTCGCTTCTTGAGCTTGGCCTGCCACGGGAGCCACCAGAGATAGGCGCCGGTCAGCCAGAGTCCGAAGAGGACGAGACCGTTGGGAAGAAAGATCCACAGCTTCGCCGCATCGTGGAAGAACGACCCGTCGTGCAGCATCTCGATCAGGTCCGAACGGCGATAGGCGGAGTGCAGCACCTCGCCGCTGCGTGCGTCGAGTTGCAGTTCCCAGTTGTCGTTCGAGACGACCTTGATCAGTCCGCGATCGGCGCGAACATCCAGCCGCGCGACATCCTCCCAGCTCGCGATCCCCGCTCGAGGTTCGGTTCGGGCGATCTCGAGCATCCGGTCGAACGTCAGGGTCGGATCTCCCTTCGAGCCGCGCATCGTCGGCGGCTGAACCCAAGTCACCTCCTTCTTCACCTGCAGCAGCAGGCCGGTGACGATCACCAGGAGCATCGGCAGCGCCGTGACGAGCGCTCCCCAGCGGTGCAGGCGACGCATCCAGCGATTCATCGGAGGACCTCGGGCGATCGAAACGACCGTCGCTCGCAGCCGAGCGACGGAGACTCGGACTCTAACGTCGCTCGGCCCGTGTCTCTACTCCCGAAATGCCTCGCGCCCCCCGACGGTCAGGACTCGACGTCCCCCGATCCGACCGAACGGAATCCCGAGTCGAGATCGGTGTCGCGCCGGAAGCCCGGAAGATTCGAGCGGTCGATCATGTCGGCCGACTTGCCGTCAGCGCCGAATCCGAGGAAATCTCCGGCCCGACAAGCGGCGGTGATTGTTCGGGATGCCTGGTCTGGATAAAGTCGGTCGGCACGCTCGATCGAGCCGCTCGGCTCCATCGACCGAGCGTGCTCCGAGTCGGCTCGCAGCTCGCTGCGTCACCGCTCCGGTCGCCTGCGTCCCACGGCAGGTGCCGCCGACTCGGCCCCCCTTTCGTTCGCGAGACTCCGCGTCGCTCGATCGCATCGCGACGAGCCGTCGGAGGTCGCGTCGGACAACGACGATTCTCGGCACCGAGGTAATTCGATCATGCGAACGAATCGCTCGCTCGTCTCGTGGTTCGGTCTGGTTCTGCTCGGACTGATTTCCGGATCGCTCCTACCGACGGATGCTGCGGCGCAGCGTTCGGCGCCGCAGGAACCGGTCGCGCCTCCCGAGGGATGGATCGACGGAGCGATCGAATGGCGGAGCGTCGGCCCGGCGAACATGAGCGGACGGATCACGTCGATCGCCGTCTATGAGGCGGATCCGACGATCTGGTGGGCGGCCACCGCCTCGGGCGGACTGCTCAAGACGACCAACGACGGTCGGACGTTCGAGCATCAGTTCGATCGCGAAGCGACCGTGTCGATCGGCGACGTACAGGTCTTCCAAGGGAATCCCGACATCGTCTGGGTCGGCACGGGGGAAGCCAACCCGCGCAACAGCGCCTCGTGGGGGAACGGTGTCTATCGTTCGACCGACGGCGGCAAGAGCTGGACGCACTGCGGTCTGGACAAGACCTTTCAGACCGGACGGATCGCTCTGCATCCGACCGATCCGCTGATCGCCTATGTCGGTTCGCTCGGACGTCTGTGGGGACCGAATGAGGACCGCGGCCTGTACAAGACGACCGACGGCGGACAGACCTGGACCAAGATCCTGTACGTCGACGACAAGACCGGCATCATCGACGTGCAGATGAGCCCGGCCGATCCTCAGACGCTGATCGTCGCCACCTACGAACGACAGCGTGACGGCTTCGACGGCAACGATCCGGCGAAGAAGAACGGTCCCGGTTCGGCGCTCTGGAAGACGACCGACGGCGGCGCTACCTTCCGCAAGCTCACCAACGGGCTGCCGACGGTCAATCTCGGACGGATCGGGCTCTCGTGGTACCGCCAGGATCCGAACTACGTCTATGCGATCGTCGAGACGGAGAAGACCGGAGCCGAACCGGAGAACGCGCCGTGGTTCGGCGTGCGCGGCGAAGATGCCGACGTCGGCGCCCGCATCGTCGAGGTGACGGCCGACGGCCCGGCCGCCAAGGCCGAGCTGAAGGTCGACGACATCGTCGTGCAGATCGACGGTCAGACCGTCGCTTCCTATCAGGATCTGCTCGCCAAGGTCCGGCGGTTCGAGGCGGGGCAGACCGTCAAGCTGCAGGTCGCTCGTCAGCGCGAACTGCTCGATCTGGAAGTCACCTTCACGCAGCGACCTCAGACCCCGCAGCGCGGCGGCAACAATCCCGATCGCGAAACGCAGGCCGGAGCCCGCAGTCCGTTCGACGGCGGCCTCGGCGGTCAGTTGCCCAACTACGAGGATCAGCAGGGCTCGGCCGGACAGGAGTTCGGCGGCGTCTTTCAGTCGGCGGACGGCGGCGAGACCTGGACGCGGATCAACAGCGTCAATCCGCGGCCGATGTACTACAGCCAGATCCGCGTCGATCCGAGCGACCTGAACTTCGTCTACGTGCTCGGTACCGAACTCTACAAGTCCAAGAACGGCGGTCACGACTTTACCGACGACGGCCATGGCGGCGACGTGCACGTCGATCATCACGCCTTGTGGATCGATCCGCGCGACGGTCGTCACATGATCCTGGGGAACGACGGCGGACTGTACGTGACGCGCGATCGGATGGCCCAGTGGGATCATCTGAACCATGTCGCGATCGGGCAGTTCTATCACGTCGGGCTGAGCGCGAACCGGAACTACCGGATCGTCGGCGGTCTGCAGGACAACGGCAGCTGGGGAGGTCCGTCGCGAGTCGCGAACGGCCCCGGTCCGGTCAACACCGACTGGTATCGCGTCGGCGGCGGTGACGGCTTCGTCTGTCTGGTCGATCCCGAAGATCCCGATCAGATCTATTTCGAGAGCCAGAACGGCGCGATGGGACGGATCAATCTGCGGACCGGCGAGCGAGGCTTCATCCGCCCGCGCGCTCCGCAGGGGACCAGCTATCGCTTCAACTGGAAGACGCCGTTCCTGCTGAGTCCGCACAATCCCCGGATCCATGACAGCGCCGGCAACTACGTCTTCCGCAGCGTCGCGCGAGGGGACTCGCTGCGAGCCATCTCGCCCGAGATCACGCGGACCGAACAGGGTTCCGGCAGCGCGATCGCCGAGTCGCCGCAGAGCGAAGGGATCGTCTATGTCGGCACGACCGACGGCTGGGTCTGGGTGACGGTCGACCAGGGGAAGACCTGGGTCAACGTCTTCGAAGATCCGTCGGCGCTCGTGCCGCCGGCTGACCAGCGCGGCCCCGGCGGTCCGGGCGGCCGAGGTGGCTTCGGCGGCGGCCCCGGCGGTGGTGG
>DMPQ01000164.1 GCA_003455945.1 Planctomycetaceae bacterium | reverse complement strand
CGGTGAACGCCTGAAGGTCGCCGATCGCTCCCATGCTGCTGCGGGCATCGATCGCCTGCTGCACCTGCTCCGGCAGGCTGATCGAGTTGATGAAGAAGTCGACGAGCTCGAGGCCGTTCTTGCCGAAATCGTCGGCGACCTTGGCTCGGGTCCCCGATCCGATCTCCTCGTACATCGACTGGAGATCGAGGATCCCGACGTTCGAAGTCGCGATCAGATCGGTCAGACGCGAAACGATCAGGTCCTTCATGTAGCTGGTGACCTGATCGGTCGTGTACTGCCCCTGAGTGCCGACCAGGCGCTCGAGCAGCAACGACGAATCGGACACCCGATACGAGAACTTGCCGAACGCCCGCAGCCGGACGAGGCCGAAGTCCTTGTCGCGCAGCGTGATCGGTTGGCGCGTTCCCCACTTCTGATCGACGAAATCCTGTCGACCGACGAAGTAGACCGACGCGGTGAACGGCGACTTTTCCCAAGGGATCGTCAGCAGCCGAGTCAGGATCGGGACGTTGGCGGTCGTCAGCGTGTAGCGCCCCGGGCCGAACTTGTCGAGCGCCTTGCCGTCGCGGAAGAAGACCGCTTCCTGCTGCTGCTGCACGATCAGCTGAGCACCGAACTTGATGTCGGCCGATCCTTGCGGAGGAATGCGATGCACGAGCGAACGATTCGTCTCGTCGAAGAACTCCAGCACTTCCAGACGCAGACTCATGACTTGGGAACCTCACGGTATCGGAGATGTTCGGATCGGGTGTTTTGGGGCGACGAGCGAGCGATACGGCAGGCGATGCGGCAAGCGGTCGCCGACTCGCCGGACCGCTCCGCCGGACGGGGTCAACGCCCGCCCCCACGGCAAGCCGCTCAGTTCAGTTCTCGAGCCCCGACAGCAGATCGGCTCGCTTGTCGAACTGACGGTCGACGCCGTCGATCAGGTCGGTGACCGACCTCAGTCGGGCCCGCGCATCGGCCTCGTCGGCTCGCAGACTCTCGATCGCCGTCGCCGCCTGTTCGACCTGCTCCATCATCGCCGCATCGTGGGCGTAGACCTGATCGAGACGATCCTCGCGAACCTTCACGAAGTCGAACAGTCCGCTGTAGCCGGCGGGCGCGGAACGGAAGCGACCGATCACCTTGTCCACGCGGGCCCGCAGCCGATCGCCGTCGCCGAGTGCCGCGAGCTGCCCCTGTTCGGTCAGCTCGCGCAGAAAGTCGGTCAACTTCGGCTTGGCTCGCTCCAATCGCTCCGCGAGCCACTGTCGCGCGAGCTGATCGCTGTCGCGGCGGTACTCCTTTTCGAGGTAACCGCGAAATCCGGGAATGCGGCGAATCAGCGACTCGAACCAGTTCCGGTCGTCGGCATGCTTCTTCGGGTCGGGCACGTTCGTCTTCTCCATCGTCGTTCGCCTTCGGTTCCGCGCTCCGGTCGCGGCGTTCGTTCCGGAGATCGTTCCGTTCTCGAGGTATCCGGTCCGGCCGATCGTCGAGATCGAACGGCTCGATTCGCCATGGTCGTCCGTTCGCGACCGCCGGCAAGGATTCGTCCGGCAGCCTCGCCGCTTGGATCGATTCCGAATCGATCCGGTTCGCTCACGCCTCGCCGAGCCCCTCGTCGTCCGAGTCGTCGTCCGAGTCATGTTCCGAGTCGACGGGGGCGGGATGTTCGAACAGCGCCAACATCGCTCCGGACGGGTCGCTCACGACCGCCATCCGCCCCATGCCTCCCATCGACCGTTCGCCGACGATCACCCTGCCGCCGAGCGTTTCGGTCCGGTTCAGACTCCGATCGAGATCGGCGACATTGACGTAGGGCAACCAGACCGGCGGAAGATTTGCGTTCGGACCGCGAGCATGACAGATGCCGGCGATCATCTCGTCTCCGTCCGGGCGGTGCACGCCGTAGTCGGCATAGCTCCCCATCGGCACGCTCGACATCTTCCAGCCGACGACATCGGCGTAGAAGTCGCGCACGCGATCGGCATCGTCGACCGTCAGATCGAACCATCCGATGCTGCCGACTCGCTTGTCCGGCTGACCCATGGCACGCCTCATGGAGGGAAGGATCTGCCCCCGGACGACGAACCCGTTCCGAGAAGAGACCGTCGATTCTGAGGGTCAGGGGATCGCCCGACAAGTGGAGGGGCAACGTCCCCGCGGCGGTCGCTGCGCTCGAAGGTCGCTCCGCCGCAGATCGGTTCGTCGGCCGATCGGTTCCGTGAGGTCGAAATCGGCTCGCCGATCGTCAGCCGCCGCCGGCGACTACCGGACCCGGCTCCGTTCCCGGACCTGATCACGCAGCATCCGAAACGCCTCGGGACTGATCGTTCCCTCGAACATCAGTCGCTCCGATTCGGCGCCGATCGCAATCGCCAGAGACCGGTCTTCCACCGAATCCCCGCTGCTCTCCCCGGAGCCGAGCCAACTCGCGACATCGACCGACAGCATCGCCACGATCCGGCCCGCAGGGATCGAGTCGACTCGATCGGCCCGGTCCGCGTCGGGAGAGGGCTCCGCGTTCTCCGCTCCGTCGACGGTCGCTTGCTTCAGCTGAGCCTCGATCCAGGCTTCGTTCGAGCCGAGGATGAACGTCAATCGATCGGAGCGTTCGGCAAGCGTCATGCGATCCCACCGAGGTCCGAACAGTCGTTCCGCTTCGGAGCTCCAGAACGCCTCCTCGCCCGACAGCTGCAGACGAAGGCGAGTGAGGCCGCGAGCCGCTTCGTCGGCGGTCGCTTCGATCTCGGCAAGTCGCGGCTCGAGTCGCGCCAGCAGCGAGAGCTCCTCGTCGACCGAATGCTCTCGTTGCTCGCGAGCCGTCTGAATCAGGGCTTGCGCGCGGAACGCGACTTCAAGGTCCGAACCGCCAGCCGCGTCGTTCAGCTCCCGTTCGATGAATCGTGCGACTCGCGCCAGTCGACGACTCGCGGCTTCACGAGTCGCGAACTCGTCCGCTCCGAGGTCTCCGATCAATCCGTCGATCGACGGCCGATCGATCGCCGCTCGAAACGTCGCTTCATCCCCCTGCGACAGTTCGATCCACCGCTCCCATTCCCTCAGCCGCTCGCGAAGCGCCGACGGTTCGGACGACGCCAGTTCGAGACGCGCGGCATAAGCACCGTCCGTTTCGGCCGCATCGTTCGCGACCCAGCGTATCTCGACTCCGTCGAGACGATCGCCGACCGTCTGCAGGAGATCGTAGAGATCAGGGATCTCGCGAAGGAGCGGCTCGGTATCGACGAACGGCAAGGCGCTCGACAACGAGGTCCCGGTCACCAGACGGACAAGTCGAGACGAGCGGATGATGCCGCGTCCGCTGCGCAGCGTCATGATCGGACGAGCACCGAGACGATCGATGTCGTCGCGAGGTGTCGAGCGCGAGAACGGCGGCGGCTCGGCCAGCTCGTCGAGCAACTTCCGCGACCTCGCCCCGTCGAAGATCGCTTGCGCGACGATCGAGAGGGAGTCGTCGAACGAGAGGCCGATCGCGAGGCGGTCCAGTTCCTCGAAGACCTCGAGAATCCGAGTCGCCTCAGCGTCAGTCTCTTCCTCTCGCTGCTCTCGCGTCCCGGCCGACGACGAATCGACCGATGCCTCGTCGAGGCGTCGCTCGAGATCGTCGTGCAGCATGCGAGCGATCATCGGCGAGCCGGCGTCGAACAGGATCAGGAGCTCTCGGTCGGCCAACGCTCGCGCTCGATCCGGACCCAGCGCGTCGAACCACGATCGTTCGGAACGGACGATCGTCTCCAGCGGCGCCGCCGCCAGCGCGAACCAGAGATGCCGTTCGGTCATCGCGAGGCAAGGGAGCACGAAGTCGCGGCGCTGTGCAGCGGCATCGCGGTTTCGCGTCACGACCTTGCGTCCGTCGGGGCCGAATCGATTCCGATCGATACCGATCGACGCCAGAGCAGCTTCGAAGTCGGAAATCGGAATCCCGATCGCCAAATGATCGAGTCCGATGAAATCCCCGTTCGGCGGATCGATCGCGACCAACATCGCCGCACCGTTCGGATCGGTCCCCGCATCGAGACCGAGAATTCCCAGTCCGCTCTCTCGCAACGAGCTCACGTCGCCGAACTCGTTCGCTCCGCTCCGCTCGGCGAAGCGCGAGTACGAAGCGACGAACCGATCGACGTCACGAATCACGATCGCCATCGCCAGCTCGGCCGGGACCGACGCCAGAACCGGGTCGAGCGGTAGCTCCTGAGCGGTCGCTGCGCCGGAGATCCTTGCCATGCCGAGCAACAGCACGAACATGATCGCGACGCGAGCGAACCGAGGTCTGCGACACGGGCCGATCATCAGAGTCACCTCATGGGTCCGACCCACCGGACCGATGTCGAACGTCGACGGCAGCGGCGGCAGTCGGTCGAAATCGATCGAAGCTCACCGTCATCAGCGAGCGCAGAGCGCAGGCGAAACCTGCGACTCCGCAAGGCCAACGAGCGTTCGCTCGAACCACCGGTCGATCAGGGGCGCGGTTCGAGCGTGACGTCGAGCATCCGTCGCTTGCCGTCGCGGAGCACCATCAGTTCGAGCGTTTCGCCCGGTTCCTTCATCGCGACGATCAGCGCCAATCGCGTGAAGTCGGCGGTCGGGATACCGTCGATCTGTTCGATCCGGTCCCCCGACATCAGCCCCGCCGCCGCCGCCGGGCTCTCCTGCAGCACCTCGCCGATCAGACAGCCGCGACCGTCCTGTTCGGTCGCGCCGTAGATCCCCAAACGCCCCTTGCCGGTCGCGGACACGCTCAGGTCGGGACGCTGCTTCAGGAACGCGTCGATCACCTGCGGATCGATCTTGCATCGATTGAGCGACAGGTCGGTCAGGCGAAGGCAGCGCGTCAGCTCGGTCAGCTCGCCGGCCGACAGTTCGCGGCCGTTGATCTGCATCGATGTCAGCCCATCGACCTGAGGCAACAGCTTCCAGTCGTCAGGCGTACCGCGCCAGTTCTCGTCAAGAATCACCGTTCGCAGCAGACTCTGCTGCAGCGAGTTCGATGCGACCGGAAGACCGAACGGCTGGTCCTCGCGCAGCGGCTCGGGACCGAACGGCACCAGTGGACCGAACCGATCCGGCTCACCCAGCGGCATTTCGGCTCCCCATGGCCGATCGAAGCCGTCGACGACGAATGCGGGAGATCTCGCAGCTTCGGGCGCCGCACGGAGCAGGTCGAGGTCGCCGATCATTCTCGTATCCGAGACCGACGCCCGAGCGATCGGATCGGCCGACCCGCCCCAGGTCGTCGCGATGGCCGACGAGAGGCGTCGCTCCGGCGATTCGACTCCGTTGCGGCGAATCCAATCTGCCCCCGCCCCGTCGCCGAATCGCTCACCCAGCGGGACCAGGTCGGCTGCCATCGGAACTCCCGGCGGCAGGAAGAAATCGGCCGGCACTTCGCCTACCTGAGCCTCGATCGCCTGAGCCTCGATCGCCTGAGCCTCGATCGCNNGCGTCGATGACGATCGCTCCCGCCTGAACCGGCGCCTCGATGCGAGACTCGTCGAACCGCGGCGCGTCGATCTCCGGCAAGCCGATCGCCGGCAAGTCGATCGGCCGCGCGATGGCCTGAGCCGCCTCGAGCGGATCCTGCATCAGTTCGAGGATCTCGGCAAGACGCTCCCCCTCGCCTCGATCGTCGATCGGTTCGTCGATTGCTTCCATGGCCGGCACTTCGAACGCTTCCCCGTCGACTTGGATCTCCGGAAGCTGCGCCTGCCAATCGAGATCGATCTGAATCTGACGGATGACGACCTGTTCGGCCGCCTGAAAGACCACGACCTGTCCCCCTGCCGGGCCGAGCCAGAGCCCTTGTCCGGGAGCCTGGAAGCCCATGTCGAAACCGTGCGAGACGACGACCGAAGCACCGAGTTGCTGCAGACGATCGACCGCGCGGCCGCTTCTCAGACCATCGTCGAACCGCCCGAGTTCCGCTCCCAATCGAGCCAGCTCGCCTCGAAACGGTCCACGGGCCTGACAGAGTCCTTCGCGGACCCGACGAACCGTCTGCGGATCTTCCGCCTCGATCGCGATCGTCATCAACGCCTGACGGACTCGCCAATGCGTTTCGGGATCATCGCCCCGATCGAGCGCCGCAACCAACTCGGGGACCGAATCGGTTCCCGCATCGATCAGCGTCCGTTGAGCCGCGTCGCGGACCTGAAAATCGTCGGAACTCAGATCGAGCCACGCCTGTCGCCGCTCGGCATCGCTGACCGCCGTTCGACGCGGCTCGACGCGAGGCAACGCTCCCAGCCGACTACGCAGATCGGTCGCCGACGAGCCCGCCGATTCGGCAGGCCCGACGCCGGGGACGAACTCCAGATTCCACTGGGCCTGGGCGTCGCCGGACGCGAATCCGCCGAGCGCCAGCGCGAATCCGAACGCCGAACGACAAAGAATCCGTCGCCGACGTCCATGACATCGGAGGGGCTCTTTGGTCTCGAATTCCCAGCGTCCGACCATACGATTCGACTCCCGTCGCGGCGTTCCGTCGCCCCCTTATCGTAACGGTTGACGACGAACCGGGTCGAGAACAAATGGGCAAGCGAGTCGGTCTGGCGAGCGGCCGAACGAGAATTGCTCTCCCATCGCCTCTCGACGATCCTACTCGCGCCCCTGCGGTACGACGCAACGCTGCGACAGTTGCTCCCACCCGCCGAAGCTTGCGATCCGACGATCGATTTCCTCTTCAGCTTCGATCGTCGCACGGATCGTCGCCGCCAGCCGCGCGAATCGACGTCCTCGCGGCGTTCGCTCCCCCTCCTCGCGAATCGCCCCGAACGTCGTTCCCCGATCGCGGAGCCACCGAGTCAGCGGTGCGTGAGCACCGATCGTCCAGGCCAACAGCCGCGGCCAATCCTCTTCAGCGACTCGATCGCCGAAGTCGCCGCACGGAGCCGCCTGTCGGGCGATCAGGTCGAGACCGAGCGCGACGACCGCGTCGACGAACTCGCGGTCCGCGATCAGCGGCACTGCCGGAAACTCGCGAACCAGCTCGTCACGGAATCGCTGTCGAAAACTCGACGCGCGGAGGAGCGCGTACAGATAGGCGAACGAGCGACGCGACGCCTCCGCATCCGATCGGTCGATCGCCTCGAATGCGCGGAGCCAATCGTCCTTCAGGTTCGTGACTCGTTGCCCCGTGGCGTCGATCCGATGCAGCGGGAAGATCGACTCGTTCCCGCGATTGTCGCTTCGCAGCACCCCGTCGATCACCGGCCGATCGGTAAAGAGCACGTAGTCGGCCGGCCGATCGACGGGCGACTGACGACGGGCGATCACACCCCAATCCCCTTCGCCGAGAGTCGCCTGAGCGGTGAAGCGCGGCCAATCGACGAACGTTGCCTCCCAGACGAAGTAGCGATCATCGAGTCCCCGGTAGCGGCAGGATCGGATGAGCCCGCGCCAGCCCCGTTTCGTCTCGCGCAGGCGCCGCACCTGTTCGCGCAACTGTTCGAGACTCCGATGACGCGTGTCCCCCGACTCGAATCGGCGCGACCGCGCCTTGCGGAAGAACGCCTCGCGGAGTCGCTCGTCGTCCACTTCGGGATCGGCCAACAGCGCCGCTCGACGGAGCAACTCGGCGCGCGTCGGCGCGATGACCAATCGATCGCGCGCCGTGACGATCGCCGAGGCGCTGTCGATGAAGATCGAGGTCAACGGCCAGCCGATCGTCGACAGCGCATCCTCGGCTGCTGCGTCACCGACCGCGAACTCGAAGCGCTCTTCCGACGGTACGACCGCTCGATCCGAGATCGTCGTCTCGGGCGAGTCACTCGCGGTGAAGATGACCTCTCGCCGACGGATTCCTCCCGACCTTCCGTTATCCGTCGTCGCCGATCGATCGCGCCGCAGGACCGCCACGCAGGTTTCGGTCGCGACGTCGAACCAACTCGTTCCGGCCGGAGGCTGATCGATTCGGATCGTCGCAAAGTCGCCGGCGAGCGCCTGACGCATGCCCCGAAAGGTTCGGTGGTCGAGCCACCCTCGATTGCTCACCAGCGCGACCACCGCGCGATCGCTCGTCGCGGTCCACCACTGCGCCAGTCGAAAGAAGCGGACGTAGAGATCGTGGAGCCAACTCTTCCGTTCGCCGAGCGGTCGACCGTCGAACCGGTAATAGTCGAACGAGCCGCCGGGCCCCGGCACCTCGCCGTGCAGCAGACGTTCGATCCACGGATGACTCGATTCGACCCGGGACGAAAACGGCGGATTGCCGATGACCAGTCGGTAATCCTGTCGAGCCGCCTCGGGAACGCCCCCATCCGCCGGTTCGGTCCGTGTCCCGTCTCCCCAATGCCAAGCGAGCGGTCGTCGCGCGATCAGATCATGGCCGAACCGGTCCAGTGTCCGAGCGATGGACAGCAGACCGACGAGCCAGGCGCCGAACGTGATCTCGATGCCGACCGAGCGTTCGAGCAGCGACTCGATCTCGGACACGCGTCGACCGGAAGTCGAACGCCGCGCGACGCGAGCGATCCCCTCGCGGAGAAAGACGCCNNCCAATCTCCCGACTCGAATCCGAACGCCTCGGCCTGGCGCCAGACATGGGCCACCAGCGGTTCCGGCGTATGCCAGATCCCCAGACGTCGGCGGAGACTCGGAGCGACTCGGCCGATCACGCGCTCGAACGAGTCGTCGTTCGGTGCATCGGGCGAGTCGTGGGAGCGACGCGCAGTCGAGCCGCGGCGAGTCGCGGCGCGCGACTTCGGTTTCGGCAACGGCTCTTGCTCGACGACGAGCGACTCGATCCGGTCCCACCAGCCGCCGGTCCAGTCGGGAGCGACGCCGCGGATCCAGGCGAATCGACGAGCCGCCTCATGCGGCTCCCACGCGCCGCATTCGCGAACCGCCATCCGCAGCTCGACCGCTCCGCACGTAGGCGCCGACTCCGATGGCCGTTCGCCGACCGTCGCTTCGGCCAGCACGGCCGCGTCGCTCTTCGATGCGTCTCGACGCGCTCGTCGCTCCGGCTCGATCCATGCGATCGCTCCCTCTCGACGATTCGACTCGGCCGCATCGATCAGCGTTCGAGAGATCTCGAGATCGGCGAACCACCGATCGCGGTCGATTCCGTTCATCGCGCAAGGTTCTCGTTCGTCGAGACGCGGGACGAGCACGGACGACCGCCGCGGATCGGGCCGATCATGATCCCGATCGACCGAGCTTCGGTCAACGCGACGGCGAGCAACGCGGCTTCGGTCGCTTCCCCGATCGCTCGGGATCGGCTAATTTCCCGGATCGCAGCGACGCCGCCTCGGCGGCATCAGCGGTTCCCGAGCGCGGGGGCCGACCGTTCTGCATCCGAATCGACCATGAGCCGCGGAGGTCCCGTCGCGATGAGCGCCGAAGCACGCCTGAAGGAACTCGGAATCGAACTCCCCCCGCCGCCGAAGCCGGCCGGCGTCTACAAGCCGATGGTGATCGTCGGCAATACCGTTCTCGTCTCGGGGCACGGCCCGCTCAAGAGCGACGGGACGCTGATGACGGGGAAGGTCGGAGTCGCGACCGATCTCGAAGGGGGCTACGCCGCCGCTCGCCAGACCGGACTGGCGATCCTCGCGACGCTCCGTCAGGGGCTCGGCAGCCTCGACCGGATCGGTCGCGTCGTCAAGCTGCTCGGGATGGTCAACTGCACGCCCGACTTCGACAAGCACCCGGCGGTGATCAACGGCTGCAGCGAGCTGTATGCCCAGATCTTCGGCGCCGATCTCGGAGTCGGCACGCGGAGCGCGGTCGGCATGGGCTCGCTCCCCGGCGACATCACCGTCGAGATCGAAGGGATGTTCGAGCTGAAGAGCTGAGCGACGAACGACCTTCGTCGAAGATCGAACGCCGCTCGGCATCGGTCGTCGCCGAGCGGTGTTTCGCGGTCGAAGGAAGTGTCGCCGAGACTCACGTCGCGATTCCGCCCTGTTCGATTCAGTCGCGGCGGACCGGCCAGCGGTACGGTTCCGGACTTCGATCGTTCGTCGCCCGCAGCGCTCGCCGCGAATCGCCGACACGCAGCAGGATGACGTTTTCCTGATCGGGGTGGAGTTCGAAGAAGAGCGAGTTGCGGAACCGCAGGCGGTGACTCGGCGGTTCCGCCTCATTCGCCGGATCGGTCGCGTCGAGCTCCTCGTCAGCCGGCTCCTCGCGACGGCGATTCGGCCCGATCCCTCTTCCTGCCGACGGGACCGGCGGCAGTTCGAGCCCCTGCGGGACGAGTTCGAAATAGCACCAGAGCGAGTCCTGTTCGATCTCGAAGCCGAGCCATTCGACCGACGTGCGACTCGGCCCGCTCGCTTCCGCTGCCGTTTCGGTCGTTCCGATCGAGACATCGTCGCCGAGGTCGGTCGGCGGCAGGATGACGAGCGAGAACCGCGACTCGACATACCGTCGCAGCGCCGCATCGAGCGGCTCGTGGTGCTTCGGATCGTCGAGATCGATCGTTTCGGGGACCGCCTTGCGCAGCTCCGCGTCCTCGCGCAGCACTCCTTCGACATCGACCGGCCAGAGCGACAACGCGACCTCGAACCGCTGCGACTCGGGGTTCCACTCCACCTCGGCCTGAGTCGCATGGAACGGATGAGCGGGACGAGTCGATGCGGCCTCGCCTGACCGAAGCGGTCCGATCGCGAGCAGCGCGACGATCAGCAACACGGGGCCGTAAAACGGCGAGACGAGTGCGAACGCGGCAGCGAGGCTCGAGCATCGAAGGGGGCGAGGCATCGCGGAGGAGTCTCGTTCGGCGTATGGAGGAGCGACTGGGGGGCGAACAAGAGGTCGGAGCGATCCGAGCGATGCCCCGGCACGATGTCGGCCGCGCCGGATGACCTCGCCCGTCGATTATACTGCCGGCGGCCGAGAACCCGGACCGCCGATCGGTTTCGCGGTTCGGGTTCGACCTCTTGCGGTAGGGATTCGTAGCGGATGGATCGGATCGGCTTCATTCTCACTTCCCCCTGCTCCGGCGGCGAACGGATCGGCTCGTGGCTTTCCGCCCGACGATCGGTCTTCGTGACCGAGAACACGCTCTTCGGCCGCTTCTGCGAGCTCTGGCCGGACGATCGAGGGCAGATGCTGCCGGCGATCACCGTCGATCGCTTCGTCACCGAGTGGTCCCGCTCGGCACGCCTCGGACCGTTGCGGATGAACCGGGTCGACTTCCAGCAGCGTTTTCTCGACGAACTGGTGGCGCTGATCGTCGACTTCGGACTCCGGCACTCGGGGCGTCGATCGATGATCGATCTGGTGATGCCCTTTCCGGGAACGCTCGGCGCCGTCGAGAGCGGGCTGGCGGGGCGATTGCCCGACGCCCCCCGTCTGAAGCTGATCCGAGACGGACGAGACGTGCTGGTCGACCAGGCGTTTCGCTGGCTGCTGCGCGACACGCACGGCACGAACCGCTATGCGTTCTTCGTCGAACGTCGGCCGCTGAAGCTGACTCGCTTTCTCGACGATGCGTTCCTGGATCGCTGGGGTCGTCTTTGGAACGACTTGGCGCGGTCGCCGATGACCGCTCCCGACGGTTCGCCGATCGAGCGATTGCGGTACGAGGACTGGGTCGCGGCGCCGGCCGATGCGCTGGTTCGCCTGTCGACTCACTTCGGACTCGAGGATCTGCCGGCCGCTTCGGACGAATCGGCTCCGACGACCGGTGACTCGAGTTCGAGCCCGACGGCGCAGGCCTCCGGAGCGACCGAACCGTCGACCGCCGCTCGGCAAGATCGGATGCTGCTGCGAGTCCGCAAGATCGCCGCGCCGTATCGAACGGCGGTCGGCGCGTGGCGCGAGCTCTTCACGCGCGAAGACGGTCGGCGGCTGCAGGACCTGGCCGGTCCCGCGCTGATCGAACACGGCTACGTCGACGATCCGAAGTGGTTCCTGGCGCTGCCGGAAGTCCTCGATCCGGCCAAGCTCGAAGCGATCGCCAAATCGGGCGACGACGCGTGACGATCGCGGATCGTGTCGTGCCGTCCAGCCCCGTGCCTCCCAGCCCGCCGCGTGAGCAAGGGGTCCCCGTGCCTCCCAACCCCGTGTCTCCCAGCCCGTAGCGCAAAGCGCAGGGGCCAGTCGTTTCAAGCTGTCACTCTTGACTCTCTCGCTGGAAGCGAG
>DMPQ01000304.1:543-19525 GCA_003455945.1 Planctomycetaceae bacterium | reverse complement strand
GGAGCACGTTCCCTTCCAGAAACTGCCCGGCCCCGAAAATCGCGATCACCACGAGGATCATCGTCCAGTCAGGCCAGAACTGCGCGAAGGCCACACCGACCGAGAGCAGCAGCCCGGTGATCGAGCCGACGTAGGGGATGAAGCTCACGAAGCCCGAGACGATGCCGATGATGAAGCCGAAATGCAGTCCCGAAAGGCTGAGGGCGATGGCATAGAATAGCCCCAGCAGCAGGCAGATCATCGCCTGTCCGCGCAGGAAGCCGGCGACGGACGTATCCATCTCGCGCACGAGCTCACGGATCGTGTCGCGGTGGGCGAGTGGCAGCCAGCCGTCGACCTTGGCGACCATCCGGTCCCAGTCGAGGATCATGTAGAAGGCGACGACCGGGGTCAGCACCAGCAGCGAGAACAGGCCGAGGATCGCCTGCCCGCCGGAAATCAGGCCCGTCACCACCCCGCCGAGCCATTTCGCCGCCTCGCCCGCACCGGAGGCGAGCTGGCCCTGAAGTTCCTTCAGCTTGTCGGCGCCGCCGAAGCGCTCGAAAAGCGGTCCGCCCTGCTCGGTCACCAGCGTCTGGAGCCGGGCGATATATTCCGGCACCTTGGCGATGAAGGCCGAGAGCTGGTTGACCAGCAAGGGCGCGGCGGCGAGCAGCAGCACGACGAAGATGACGACGAACAGGAGCAGTACGATGCTGGTCGCCATCAGCCGGCTGAGCTTCAGCCGTTCGAGCACATCGACCATCGGATCGAGGAGATAGGCGAGGATCAGCGCCGCCACGAACGGCATCAGGATGCCGGAGAACAGGTACAGGAACAGGATGAAGCCGGCGAGGCAGGCGATCCAGAAGCCGATCTGGCGTTGCAAGGTCATCCTGCTCTCCCGCCGATTTTACTCGGCCATATGCGCGAACCAGCGCGAGAAATAGGCCGCGACCGAAATAACCGTCAAGGCGGCGACGATCGCGTAGATGCCGAGAAAGACGGGTTCCGGCAGCGGCACGCTGAAGCCACGCGCGCCGAGCGTGGTCGCGACCGCGACGATCTGCGCCGCGGTGTTGGCCTTGGAGACGCGCAGCGGTTCGATCGGGATCGGGTTGTTCATCAGCCAGGCGATGGCGACGGTGCCGACGATCATCAGGTCGCGGAAAATCACCAGCACCACCAGCCAGAACGGCACGAGCTGCACGAAAACCAGTGCGATGAAGCTCGCCGCGATCAGCGATTTGTCGGCGAGCGCATCAAGATAGGCGCCGATCTCCGTCTGCTGGTTGAGTTTGCGGGCAAGATAGCCGTCGAGCGCGTCGGTGAGGCCGGCGATGATGAAGATCACCGTCGCGATTCCGAAGCGGCCGCTATGGATCATCACCACGATCAGCGGGATGAGGCACAGGCGCAGCAGGGTCAGGGCATTGGCGATGGTCATCGGCGGACTGTTGGCGAAGGAAGCAGGTTCACGCTATTCATGTCCCCAAGGAATGGCAATTCCATGCCCATCCGCGATTGGTTTTTGGCCCGTTCGGGATTGCTTTTTGCTAGGCAATGCGATTGTTCCCCGGAAACAGCAGTTCCAGCCCACCGGAAGGACCCGGCGCATGTCGGATGAAGCGATCAAGAACGGCCTGACCTACGCCGCCGCCGGCGTCGATATCGATGCCGGGAACGCGATGGTCGAGGACATCAAGCCGCTGGTGCGGGCGACGCGCCGGCCGGGTGCGGACGCCGAGATCGGCGGGTTCGGCGGGCTGTTCGATCTCAAGGCGGCCGGGTTCAGGGATCCGATCCTCGTCGCGGCCAACGACGGCGTCGGCACCAAGGTCAAGATCGCGATCGAGAGCGGTATTCACGATACGATCGGCATCGATCTCGTGGCGATGTGCGTCAACGATCTCGTCGTGCAGGGCGCCGAACCGCTGTTCTTCCTCGATTACTTCGCCACCGGCAAGCTGGACGTGGACACCACCGTGGCGGTGGTCGGCGGCATTGCCGCCGGCTGCCAGGAGTCCGGCTGCGCCCTGATCGGCGGCGAGACCGCGGAAATGCCGGACATGTATCCGCCGGGCGAATACGACCTCGCCGGCTTCTGCGTCGGCGTCGCCGAACGGGAACAGCTGATCGACGGGACCCGCATCGCTCCCGATGACGTCCTGATCGGGATCGGCTCGAGCGGTTTCCACTCCAACGGCTACAGCCTGATCCGAAAGGTGGTCTTCGAGCATGCCGGCCTGGATGTTTCCGCTCCGGTCGAAGAACTCGGAGCGACCGTCGGCGAGATCCTGCTGGAACCGACCACGATCTACGTCTCGGCCGTCCGCAAGGTGCTCAACCACTACCGAGTGAAGCGACCGGTCCACGGCATCGCGCACATCACCGGAGGGGGACTGTTCGAGAACCTCGAGCGGATCGTACCGGACGGCGTTTCGCTCCGGATCGACCGGGACAGCTGGACCGCCCCCCCCGCCTTCGACTGGCTCCGGTGTCTGGCCGACCTGGATCTCGCCGAGATGTTCCGCGTCTTCAACATGGGGATCGGCATGGTCATGATCGTGTCGCCCCATCATGCCGGTCCGGTGGCCGATCTGATCGCTACGACCGGACTGCCGCATTGGACGATCGGCCGAGCGGTCGAAGTCCCTTCCGGAAGTCGCAAGGTCGCATGGAGCGACTCCGCGGACGCGGGCTGACCCGACCGAACGCCGCGCCGCACTTTCGCCCGCTCGCGGCACCCCAGGGACGGCCTACAGTTCGACTCGAATCGCACCGGCCGCCGCCCACCGTTCGAGGCTCGCCCGTCGATGCGATCGGACGAGCCGGACCGGTGCCGATGAACGATTCTCCCCAAGCCGACGGCGCGACTGCGCTCCGCGATGCTTCCCCCGCCCCGGTCTCGTACCCGCGACCGCGCAGGCTCGAGCTGCTGGACGTCTGGCGAGGGACCTGCTGTCTGATGCTCGTCGTCTTTCATGCGTCGATGCAGGGGATCGCGCACCGCTTCTGGAACGACGATCGCCCGGTCGACGATCTCGGTTCGGCCCTGCTCTGGCTCGCCGCCCGTACCTGGATCGGCGTTCCGATCTTCTTCGTCATCAGCGGCTACTGCATCATGGCGACGCTGACCGCGCGAGTCGATCGCGGCGGTGCGGGGGAGTTCCTGAAGCGGCGATTCGTCCGCATCTATCCGCCCTACTGGATCGCGCTGGCCGTCTCGGCGATCGCGATCATCCTGATCGAGTCGAAGTGGCCGGGAGTCCTGACCGGAGGGACCTTCTCGATTCTCCACCCGCTCGAGCTTCCGTTCGACGTGCTCCTGGGAAACGTGACGCTTACCGAGTCATGGCGGCACTGCCTGGGAGGGAGCCCTTCGAGCCACCTGCTCCCCAATACCTGGACCCTCGCCTACGAAGAGCAGTTCTATGTCGTCGCTGCGCTGATCCTGGTCGCCTTGCCGCGACGGATTCTGACCGCGTTCGCGCTGTTCACGGTGGTCGCGATGAGCGGCAAGGTGATCTCGAAGCTGACCGGGATCGACGTTCACGGTTCGATCTTCGACGGCCAGTGGCTGCTGATCGCCTGCGGCTTGCTGCTGTACTGGCGCATCCACTTCGCCCGAGGATGGCAGGTCCACGCGACTCACGCCGCCCTGGCGCTCGGCATCGTCGCTCATCTGCGCGATCCGGCTCGCCTGCTCGAAGCGATGCCGAATCACGACATCGACCGCTTCGTCGCCTTCGCCTTCACTCTCGCGACGAGCCTGACGATCGACGTCGAGTCGCGGATCGCACGGTGGAGCGTTCTGGAACCGCTCCGCCGAGTCGGCCGGATCAGCTACAGCATCTACCTGTCGCACGCCGTGGTGGCCAAGGGGATCTCGCATGCGGCGTGGCGAGCCGGAGTCGACTCGCCGCTCGAGACGATGCTGGTCGTCGTACCGACCTGCGTCCTCGCCTCGATCGGTTCGGGAGTCGTCTTCTACCGGTTGGTCGAGAGGCACTTCATTCCGAGCCGCTCGACGCAGAAACCGGCAACCGACTCGGCGACTCCCGCTTCGGAGGTCGAGTCGGGCCTGCCGACGCCGCTGCCGGCCGGAGCCTCGTTGGCGCTGTCGGCGACGCCGACGATCGAACCGAACCGCGCGTCGCCGCAAGGCTGACGCGGTACGAAGGGGCCGTCATGCGACCGCCCCCGCGCTCTCGACGATCGAGACTCAGCTCAGACGTCGTTCGAGCTCGGCCGGAACGTCGTCCAGACCGATCCGGATCTGCTCGAGCGAGTCGCGATCGCGAAGGGTGACCGTCCGATCGGCGAGCGTCTGGGAATCGACCGTCAGGCAGTACGGCGTCCCGATCTCGTCCTGCCGACGATAGCGTCGTCCGACCGCCCCCTTCTCGTCGTAGAAGACATTCATCTTCCGCTTGAGTCGGAGGTAGAGCTCCTGAGCCAGCTCGGGCATGCCGTCCTTCTTCACCAGCGGCAGGATCGCCGCCTTGATCGGCGCCAGACGCGGATTGAACCGGAGCACGACGCGTGTCTGAGGCTTGCCGTTCTCGTCCGGCGCCTCGTCCTCGTCATAGGCCTCGCACAGGAACGCCAGTGCCGCACGATCCGCACCGGCCGACGGTTCGATGACGTGCGGCACGAATCGCTCGCCGGTCAGTTCGTCCCGTTGCGAGAGATCCTTGCCGCTCCCCTTCCATCGCGGCTTGCCGTCCGCCCCGAGCTGCAACTGCAGCGGCCGAGTCTTCTCGTCGAGCTTCCCTTCCATGTGACTGCGAAGATCGAAATCGCCTCGGTGAGCGATTCCCTCCAGCTCGCCGTAGTCGCCGGCCGCGAGGAACGGAAAGGCGTATTCGATGTCGGCGGTTCCGATCGAGTAGTGCGCCAGCTCCTCGCGATGGTGCTCGCGCAGCCTGAGACGATCGCCCGAAAGTCCGAGCCCCTTGTACCAGGCGACGCGGCGATCGCGCCAGTAGCGATACCAATCCGCCGACGAGTCGGGATGGCAGAAGAACTCGATCTCCATCTGCTCGAACTCGCGCGAGCGGAAGGTGAAGTTGCGGGGAGTGATCTCGTTGCGGAAGCTCTTGCCGACCTGAGCGATCCCCAGCGGCAATCGATGCCGCGTGCTGTCGATGACGTTCTTGAAGTTGACGAAGATCCCCTGAGCCGTTTCGGGGCGAAGGAACGCCGCCCCTTCTTCACCCGACAAGGCGCCGACGAACGTCTTGAACATCAGATTGAATTCGCGAGGCTCGGTGAGCGTTCCGAGTTGCTTCGCGTCGGGACCGAGCACCGAGGCGAGTTCCGTCACCTCGGTCAGGCTGCGCACCGGTCCGTCGAAGGCGAGTTGATCGCGATCCTTTCCTCGCAGGTTGAAGAACTTCATCGCGGCGTGCTCGATCTCCGCCTCGGCGTCGGTTCCCGACGGCGCCGTCGCGAAGATCTTCTGCCCCTTGCAGGTCACCCAACGACCGGCCACCTGATCGTGACGATACCGCTTCTTCGACTCGCGACAGTCGACCATGTAGTCGTGGAACAGGTCGTAATGGCCGGAGCACTTCCAGACCTGCGGGTGCATCAGGATCGTGCAGTCCAGGCCGGTCATCTCGTACGACGACGGGGCACCGGGAAGCACGTTCAGATCGTCATGGCCGGTGACCATGTCGAGCCACCAGGCCTGCTTGATGTTCCGCTTCAGCTCGACTCCGAGCGGACCGTAGTCCCAGAAGCCGTTGATCCCGCCGTAGATCTCGCTCGACTGGAAGAGAAAGCCTCGCCGCTTGCAGAGCGAGACGAGCTTGTCCATGTCCATGAGGGGGCCGCTCGGTCACAGAAGGTGCGATACGAAACCGCCGAGTCTACCGACGCTCGGCGTGATCGGTCTACGGGAGAGGCTGACCGGCGCAGCAGCCGATCACGGAGGTCGTCCATCAACGCCATGTCGCCTCAGTCGCGCCGCAACATTCCCGAGGCGGCATCGAAGCGAGGGACGAGATCGAACGCATCGGTTCGGGCGACCTGAGCCAGATCGCGATCGAGGCCGAGGCGAGCGAGATTGCGCCCCCCGGTCGTCCGGCGCAGCTCGTCGACCAATCTCTCGTCCGACAGGCGCCCCTCCGACGGACCGTCGACTCCGACCCAAGCGTCGCGGGCGATTCGAGTCATGTCGTCGAGCTCGCGTTCCGCTCCCCCCCGCTCCCGATCCCGGCATTCGAGCCGGTGGGCCAGCGCTCCGGCGAACAGCACGTCTTCACGAGTCACTCGCCCGCCGGTCCCGGCGCACACCAGCAGAATCGACCGCTCTTCCGCGAGTCGATTCGCGAGCGCCGTCAGGTTCACGAACGCTCCGATCACGATTTCGCGGGCGCCACGCACCGCATGCAGCGCTCGCGTCCCGTTCGTCGTGGTGAAGACGATCCCCTTCCCCGCGACCTTCGCTTCGGAATAGTCCCCCGGAGAATTGCCGAGATCGAAGCCGGCGATCGGCAGGCCGCCACGCTCCCCGCCGGCCAACGAACCGGGGCGGGAGCTCCGCTCGGCCGATGCCTCGTCCACTTCCAGACAGGGCCGAACCCAATCGGCGCCATGAGCCAAGGCCGTCACGATCGTCGTCGATGCGCGAAGGACATCGATCACCACCGCCACCGCCCCCTCTGCCTCGGCGGCAATTCCGAGCGAAGGGAGAAACCAGGTGACGATCTTCCCCGGTCGTTCGGCTTCGGGAGAGGGCATGGCGGTCGAAACTCCTGGGCGGCGAACCGAGCTCCAGGAAGGAGCATCGGCCGGATCGAGGTATTCTGACGAATAGCCGGAAGAGCGGGAGCGGGGGATCAGGGGCGCTACCACCTGCGGCAGGCGCTACCGGGAGCGGATCGATGACTTCGGATTAACATGGAATCGATCCGCCCTCACGGCACCATCTCGCACTGTCCCCGACCGATTCCTCTCGATCGACTCCCCACCGAGCGACTCCGGAGAACGAAGCCACGATGTTCGGACGTCGGCGAGCCACGCACTGCCATCTCTTCGCTCACGTCGCGAAGTGCGGGGGGACGACGCTGGTCGAGGCGTTCGGACGCTACGGTCGCCGAGGGATCTGCCTGGCCGAACCGGCCGAGTCGCGTGAGGCGATCGTTCGCGAGGCCAAGGAGACGATCGCGCGACGGCGATTGAGCCCTGATCAGGTCGAGCTCTTCTTCGGACATCGCGTGCACTGGGGGCTGCACGAACTCTCGTCGCTGCCGCCGCGCTACTTCACCTTCCTGCGCGATCCGACGACGCGAGTCGTCAGTCTGTACAACCATCATTGCGGCATCGCCGACGACCCGAGACATCCGCATCACGCCCGAGATCTGGCGCGGCTCGGCGCTCCCCGCGATCGTGTTCCGTTCCTTCGCTGGCTCGACGAGCAGTACGGCGGCAACCACATGGTCCGCTTCCTCGCGTTCGCCATGTCGGGAGACGATCCCGAGGGGAGCGGAACGGTCGGCCGCCGCGAGCTCGAAGCGGCAATCGGTTTCCTCGAACGCTGCTGGTTCGTCGGCCTGACCGAGACGAGCGAGCGGGATCTGCCGATCGTCTTTCGGGCACTCGGCCTGAAACCTCCCGCGCGGCGCGCCAACGTCTCGCGGATCTACCAATCGGCGGACNNTCCGATCCGATCGTTCGACAGGCGATCGAGGCGAAGGACCGCTACGATCTCGAGCTCTATCGTCACGCGGTCCGAATTCGCGAAGCGGCCGCGACACGCGACGATCCGCTCCCGCTGCCGCCGATTCCGTCCGGCGCCGAGCGAACACGATAACCGGGCGCACGGCCGAATCGGCAATCAGCGCAGCCGATCGATCTCGCTCCGCAGCGTCGTCGCGAAACGATCGATCTCCGCCAAGGTGTTGTACAGGTAGAAGCTGGCGCGGCAGCTGGAGGGGACGCCCAGGCGTTCGTGCAACGGCATCGCGCAGTGATGGCCGTTGCGCAGCGCGAATCCCTTCAGATCGAGAAAGACGCAGAGATCCTGCGAGCTGACGCCGTCGACGACGAACGAGACGATTCCCGCGCGCTGCTCGGCCTTCGGACCGAGGATCCGGACGCCGTCGATCGCCGACATCGCGTCGATCGCGCGGGAGGTAAGCTCCGCTTCGTGCCGCGCGATCCGCTCGAGTCCGATCGACTCCAGATAGTCGATCGCGGCGTGCAGACCGACCGCTTCGACGATCGGCGGAGTCCCCGCCTCGAACTTCGCCGGCGGCAGATTGGGGACGAAACCGGACGTGGTCACCTCGGTGATCATGCTGCCGCCGCCCAGAAAGGGCGGAAGCGATTCCAGCCGATCGTAGCGTCCCCAGAGCACGCCGATTCCGGTCGGACCGAGCATCTTGTGACCGCTGAAGACGACGAAGTCGGCTCCCCAGGCTCGAACATCGGTGCGGTCGTGCGGCACGTGTTGAGCGGCATCGACCAGGACCGTCGCGCCGACCTGTTTCGCGCGAGCCACGAGTTCCGTGACCGGATTGATCGTGCCGACGACGTTCGAGACGGCGGTGAACGCCACGATACGTGTGCGAGGCGAAAGAAACTCGCCCAGACGCTCGAGCGCCAAGGTTCCGTCGTCACGGATCGGCAGGAATCGGACTCGCGCTCCGCAGCGCGCGGCAAGCTGCTGCCACGGGACGATGTTCGAATGGTGCTCCATCTCGGTCAGCAGGATCTCGTCCCCCGCCCCGATGCCGCTCTCGCCCATCGAGCGAGCGACGAGATTGATCGCCATCGTCGTTCCTGCAACGAAGACGATCTCGTCGACTCGCTCGGCTCCGACGAACGATGCGACTCGAGCCCGAGCCGCATCGTAGGCATCGCTCGCTTCCTGACTGAGCCGATGGACCCCGCGATGCACGTTGGCGTAGTGCCTTCGATAGCAGGCATCCATCGCATCGAGCACCGCGACAGGATGCTGAGTCGAGGCCGCATTGTCGAAGAAGACGAGCGGACGTTCGCGATGAACGGTCCGCGCGAGAATCGGAAAGTCATCCCGGATCGAGTTCGGATCCCAGCTCACTTCGGACCTCGTTCCCTTGGCGTGATTCGGCATCGGCAAGACGCTTCCGCCGCGTCTCAACCGCGATTCGCCCAGTCGATTCCCGACAGCGACGCCAGTGCCAGCTGCAGCGAGTGAGTCCCGTCCTTCCCGTGCCCTTGCGATCGGAGCGCCACGTAGAGCTGATGCGCGAGAGCCAGTCCCGGGAGCGAAAGCCCCATCCGTCGCGACTCGTCGAGTGCGATCTCCATGTCCTTCACGAAGTGCTCGACGAAGAATCCCGGCTCGAATCGATTGGCCATGATCCGAGGCCCGAGATTGGTGAGCGACCAGCTGCCGGCCGCTCCGGAACCGACCGAACGAAGGACCGTTTCGAGATCGAGCCCGGCGCGGTAGCCGTACAGCAGCGCCTCGCAGATCCCCACCATGCCGGCAGCGATCAGGATCTGATTGACCATCTTCGTGTGTTGGCCGCTCCCGGGTCCCCCTTGGCGGACGATCGTCTTCCCCATCGCTTCCCAGCAGGGACGGAGCGCTTCGACGACCGGTTCGTCGCCGCCGATCATGAGGCTCAGGCGCGCCTCGCGGGCACCGATGTCTCCTCCCGAAACCGGAGCGTCGATCGCATGCACGCCGCGTTCGGCCGCGCGTGCGTGGATCTCGACCGCCAGCTCCGGACGACTGGTCGTCATATCGACCAGCACCGAACCGGCGGACGCTCCCGCCAGCACCCCTCGTTCGCCCAGATACACCTCACGGACATCGTTCGGGAATCCGACGATGCCGAAGACGATCTGCGACGCCCGAGCGACCTCGGCCGGCGAATCGGCCCAGGTCGCTCCACGCTCCAGCAGTTCCGTCGCCTTGGATCGGGTGCGGGAGTGGATCGTCATCGCGAAACCGGCATTCATCAGATGGCCGCACATGCTGCGCCCCATCACACCGGTTCCGATCCATCCGAGTCGGGTGACTCCCGGTTCGACCTTCGGAACGTTCATCGACCTTCGACTCCTGAACGGCAAAGCGAGATCCGATTCCGGCGAAACCGGAGCGGACGTCGGGCAGGTGAGAGAGGGACCGAACCGCGAGTTCGGAGCAGGGGCGCCGACGAACCGGAACGGACGCGAAACGCACGGATCGGCGGGAACGACGATCAGCCTCCTCCATGAAGCTTCGCCGATTCGATCGATCTGTCCATCCCGCTTCGGCCGTCGGTCCCGCATCGAGCGGCGAGTCGCCCGAGACGCGCCATGCCGTGCGGTTACCAGCGATGCTCCGGTCGCTCGAGAATCTCGCGAAGGAGGACGGCGGTTGCGGCGGAGCGAGGCTGCCGAAGCATCGCGACGAGATCGGCAACGAACGCCGAGCTGCCGGTCGTCGTCGCCTCGGGCGAAGTCCCGCTCGCGGAAGCCGAACTGGTTGCGGCAGTGACCGTCTTGGCCGGGGCCGCGATATCGCCCAGCTGATGATCGAACGACGCGTGCAGATGCTGACTCATCCGCTCGTCCGCCTGATGGACGGCCGGATCTTCCGACGTGAGCAGGACCGGCGCTTCGGGAGTCGGCGTCGGTCGAGGCTGGTAGCGAGGTGCGGGGGACGGAGCCTGCGGAGCGGGTCGCGAGAGGGGAGCTGCCGGCGGAGCGGTGTGCGGATTGACGACCGGTTCGCGGCGCTGCTGCTGCTTCTGCGCCCGGCGTTCGGCAGCCCTTCGCAGAAAGTCGTCGAGATCTCGGGACATCGTTCGGCTCCGTCGACCGATCGGATCGACCGAGACCGCACGGCGAGTGCGGTCTTATCTGTGCTGCTTCGACACCGGTGATCGAATCACGCCGGGCGACCGGTCGGTGCACCGGCAGTCGCGATGGCGCGGCGCATGTCGGTGTCGGCCAGCAGGTTCTTCATCTTGTAGTAGTCGACGACACCGATCGCTCCGGAAGCGAGCGCCTCGGCCATCGCCTTGGGCACCTCCGCCTCGGCTTCGACCACGCGTGCGCGACTCTCCTCGATCATCGCCTGGTTTTCCTGTTCGACAGCGACCGCCTGGGCTCGACGCCCTTCGGCCTTGGCCCGAGCGACTCGCGTATCGGCTTCGGCCTGGTCGGCCTGAAGACGCGCTCCGACGTTCTGTCCGACGTCGATGTCGGCGATGTCGATCGAGACGATCTCGAAGGCAGTCTGGGAATCGAGACGACGAGCGAGCACCGCCTTGGAGATCATGTCGGGGTTCTGGAGCACCACCTTGTGATCCTGGGCGGAGCCGATGCTCGACACGATCCCTTCGCCGACGCGAGCGATGATCGTCTCTTCGCCGGCACCACCGATCAGCTGCTGCAGGTTCGCGCGGACCGTCACGCGGGCTCGGACCTTGAGCTGAATCCCGTCCTTCGCGACCGCATCCAGGCTGGCTCTCGCATCCCCCTTGGCCGGACAGTCGATGACTCGGGGATAGACGCTGGTCTGGACCGCTTCGAGCACGTTGCGCCCCGCCAGATCGATCGCCGCCGCCTCGCGGAAGCTGAGCGAGATCGTCTTCGCCTTGTTGGCGGCGATCAGGGCGCGGATCACCAGCGGCACGTTGCCTCCCGCCAGATAATGCGCCTCGATCGCCTGGCGAGTCAGCTCGGGATCCGAGAGGCCCGCCTGCACCGCCATGATCTTGCTGCGGACGATCACCGCCGGCTTCACCTTGCGGAAGGTCATGCCGAGCAGATCGAAGAACCCGATCCCGGCGCCGGTCAGCACCGATTGGATCCACCACCGGAAGTAGGCGGCAAACAGCGCGAAGAACGCGAGCAGCACGAGCATCAGCAGGACGACGCCCGCGAGCACGAGCATACCGAGGATGTTGTTCTGCTGAGCGACCAGCGGGGACAGAGCCGATGCGGCGGAACCGAGCGGTAGCTGCGTCATGGTCGTTGTTCTCCTCGCCCGCGATTACGGAAAGGACGGAGGCTCGACGGAAGCTTCGACGACGGGATCGTGGTCGGCCGCGGGAACTGCCGCGGGGGTCGAGACGTCGTGCGGCGAACCGAATCGAGCGGGGGCCAAGCGTCGGCAAGAGATGCTGCGCGACGGCGTCGAGCCGCCCGTCTCTTCCCGACCCGCACATCTTAGGCACCCCACCGACCGCTGTCAGCCGCGCCGTAGTCCGATGAGTCGCTCCCACGCGCTCGATCGGCGCTCTGGCCGAGTCCGCACCGAGTCGCTTTTCACCCGGTTGCACGGCCGTTTCTCGATTGAGGCCTGCGGCGGATGGGGCTACCTTGAGAGCCGGTTTCGGCGCCGGCCTGCCCCCTTCCTGCCGAACGCCTCCTTGCCGCTCGGAGATGCGGGCATGCCTGATCTCGGCCGGAATCCCCATTCGTGCGGCGTTCGAGCCGTGTCTCGGCCCGTGAAGTGGGTCGTGTCGCGAGTCGTGTCGTACGCCGCGCTGATCGTTCTCGGGTTCGTTGCCGGCGAGACAGCCGCGGCCGTAACCCAGGAAACGGGAGAATCGACCGATCCCCGGGCGACGGCTCGATTCGAAAGCGAGATTCGCCCCCTGCTGATCGAGCATTGCGTCGCATGCCATTCCGGTCCGGACGCTGACGGCGGCCTTGATCTGACGTCGCGCGACGGGTTGATGGCCGGAGGGGAGTCGGGACCGGCGGCCGTCGCGGGAAACCCGGACGCGAGTCGGCTGATCGCTGCCGTCGAGCATCGCGATCTCGCGATGCCTCCCGATGAACGGCTTTCCGACCGGGCGATCTCGTCGCTGCGGGACTGGATCGAACAGGGGCTCGCGTGGCCCGATACCGCCCGCTTGGAACGACAGCGAGGGGATGCCGCCCCGACCGACGAAGATCGGAACCACTGGGCGTTTCGCCCCATCGCGTCTCCGCCGCTGCCGATGATCACCGACGGCGACTGGGCTCGCGACGATCTCGACCTGTTCGTCCGTGCCGCTCAGGAACGAGTCGGCTTGACGCCGGCTCCCGTCGCCGACCGCCTGACCTTGCTCCGACGAGTGACCGAAGACCTGATCGGCTTGCCTCCGACGATCGAACAGATCGATGCGTTCCTGTCGGACGAGTCCGACCAAGCCTACGAGCATCATGTCGATCGTCTGCTCGCCTCGCGCGGGTTCGGCGAGCGGTGGGCCGACCTCTGGTTCGACTGGGTCCGCTTCGCCGAGAGCGACGGCTACAAGGCCGATTCGTTTCGGCCGACCGCCTGGCGCTATCGCGACCATGTCGTCGACTCGCTGGCGAACGATCTGCCGTTCGACCGCTTCGTGCTCGAACAGTTGGCCGGTGATCTGCTCGAACCGTCCGCTCCCGAACGGATCGCCGCGACCGGCTACCTGCGTCTGGGCATCTACGAATACAACCAGCGAGACGCGCGTTCGCAGTGGACCGCGATGCTCGAGGACATTACCGAGACGACCGCCGATGCGCTGCTCGGCTTGGGAGTCGGCTGCGCTCGCTGTCACGACCACAAGTACGATCCGATCTCGCAGGAGGACTACTATCGGTTGCAGGCGTGCTTCGCCGGGATCGATCCGATCGACGATGCGTCGGTAGCGACCGATGTCGAGCGAGCGGAGTACGAGGCGAAGCTGGCGGAGTGGAACGATCGGACTCGTGCGACGCGCGAGCGGTTGGCCGAGTTGGAGCGTGAGGTGCGAGCCTCGGCATTGCGTGAAGCGATCGAGAAGTTTCCGCCGAACGTCGTCGCCTGCTTCGATCGCCCCGAAGCGGAGCGGTCGAGTCTCGATCGCCAACTGATCGCGCTCGCGATGCGGCAGATCGACGAAGAGCTCTCGAAGATCGATTTCGGCAAGCGGTTGACGACCGAACTGCAGGAGTCCTGGAAAGCGCTGAAACAGGAGCTGGCGCTCGCCGAGCGAGATCGACCGGCTCCGCTGCCGACGACGCTCGCCGTGCGGGAATGGGACGAGGTGCTCGAGCGCTGGCCGGTCGCCGACGATCCGCAACGGCAAGTCGCTCCGGGCATTCCTCGGGTCCTGGTCGCGACCGATCGCCGATACGAGTTCGGCTCGGACGAGCCGCGACGGGTCGCTCTCGCTCGCTGGATCGTCTCGAACGAGAACCCGCTCACCGCGCGCGTGATCGTCAATCGAGTCTGGCTCGCGCTGATGGGACGCGGCCTCGTCGATTCGCCGACCGACTTCGGACGCATGACTCGGACTCCGGCGATGCCCGAACTGCTCGATTTCCTTGCCGATCGATGGCGGCGCGAGGGCTGGAGCCTCAAGCGACTGGTTCGGCAGATCGTCACCAGCGCGACCTATCGCCAGGCGAGCGTGCGAGCGGACGAAGAGGCTTGCCTTTCGCTCGATCCCGATCGGAACTACGTCTGGCGAGCCGAACGGCGGCGTCTGGATGCCGGACAGATCCGCGACGCGATGCTCGCCGCGTCGGGAGAGCTGACGTCTCGCCGAGGAGGTCCTTCGTCGGAACTCGACGCGCCGGTCCGCTCGGTCTACCTGCAGGTGATGCGGAACCGCCGCGAACCGTTGCTGGATGCCTTCGACTTTCCCGATCGGATCCGAAGCTGCGGCAGTCGGAACGTCACGACCAGTCCGCTGCAGGCGCTCCTGCTGATGAATCACCCGTGGACCTTGGCTCGCGCGACCACGATGTCCCGCCAGGTCCGGTCGGCCGCCGGCTACCGCGAAGAAGCCGCGGTCGATCTCGCCTTTCGTTCGAGCTTCGGACGTTCGCCGACCGCCGACGAGACGGAGGCCGGACTGGCATTCCTGAGGCAACAGTCCGACGCTGCCGTCGCGGCAGGTCGATCGATCGAAGCGGCTCGCGACGACGCCTGGATCGACCTTTGTCACGGACTGCTCAACAGCAACGAGTTTCTGTTTCTCGACTGATGGCTCGTATCGGCGCGTTCGTATCCGGCCTCCGTTTCGCACGAGCCCCCGTTCCTCTTGTCCCGGATCGTCTCGATGAACAACCTGCCGCAGTCGAACGCCCTGAGTCTCGATCGACGGCGGATGCTGCTGACGGCCGGCACCGGGTTCGGCGCGTTGGCGCTTTGCGATCTGATCGGCTCCCGTCTATCGGCCGACGAATCGTCGGAGCGGCCGACCGGCCCGACTCATGTGCCTACCGCCGATGCCGTGATCTTCGTCTTTCTGGAAGGAGGTCCGAGTCATCTGGATACGTTCGACCCGAAACCGAAGCTGAACGAACTGGCGGGCCAACCGTTGCCGGAGAGCTTCGGACCGGTGATCACGCCGATGGGCGAGTATCGTGCGCCGCTATTGGCTTCGCGGCGGAAGTGGACTCGCTATGGCCAGTCGGGGCTGACGGTCTCCGACTGGCTCCCCGAAATCGGACGCTGCGCCGATCGCTTGGCGGTGATCCGAAGCTGCTGGGGAAACGGTCTCAACCATTCCAACGGCGTCTGTCAGATGAACACCGGCGCGATCGTCGCCGGTCGTCCCTCGCTCGGTTCCTGGGTGAAGTACGGGCTCGGCGACGCGAGCTCGGATCTGCCGGCCTTCGTCGTGATGGAAGACGAACCGGGAAAGGTGATCAACGGTCCGCGCAATTGGAGCGCCGGGTTCATGCCGTCGAGTCATCAGGGGGTCTCGTTTCGGGCGGGCGAGGAACCGATCGGCAATCTGACGAGTCCGGAAGGGGTCGATGCTCGTCGCCAACACGCCAAGCTCGACTGGATCCGTCGGCTCGATGCCGAGCATCGGCGCAGCACACCGCACTCGCCGATGGAGAGGCCCCCAAGCGAAGACGATCTCGAAGCGCGAATCCGAAGTTACGAGCTGGCGTTCCGAATGCAGGTGTCGGCCCCCGAGGCGGTCGATCTGGCGAGCGAGACGGCCGAAACGCAGACGCTCTACGGCATGGATCGCCCCGAGACGGCATCGTTCGGTCGGCAGTGCCTGTTGGCGCGTCGCCTGGTCGAGCGCGGCGTTCGCTTCGTGCAGCTCTACCACGGCGCAGGAAGCCGCTGGGACGCGCACGCGGCGATCGAGAAGAACCACACGACGAATTGTCTGGCTTCGGATCGTCCGGTCGCCGGGCTGCTGCAGGATCTCGAACGCCGCGGGTTACTCGATCGGACCCTCGTCGTTTGGGGAGGAGAGTTCGGGCGAACGCCGATGAGCGAAAAGGGGGACGGTCGCGACCACAATCCGTACGGCTTCACGATGTGGATGGCCGGCGGAGGCGTGCGCGGCGGCCAGGTGATCGGAGCCACCGACGAACTCGGCTTGCATGCGATCGAGCAACGTCTGCATGTGCTCGATCTTCAGGCGACGATTCTGCACGCCCTCGGAATCGACCCGATGCGGCTGACCTATCTGCACGGCGGTCGGCCGGAGCGGCCGACGATCAATCAGGGGCGCCCCTTCCTCCCCCTTTTCGCCTGACCGAATCCCCTCGTTCGCGAACGGCTGCCGATCGCCTCAGCTCCGATCCCCCGACTCGTTCAGTCCCAAGCGACTGAACCAGCGGTTGCGCGGGACCGGTTCGTTGCCGGGGCGACGTGTCGACTGAAGCTCGGCAATTCTCGCTTCGAGTCGCTGCTGCTCCTGGCGAAACGTCTGGAGCTGCGAGTCGAGTTCCTTGCGTTCCCGAGCGATGCGTGCCCGCTCCATCGAGATCTCGATTTCGGCCTGCTTGAGCTTGTCGCGCCACTGTGCCTGAAGCCGTTCGAGGTTGTCGCGTTCCTGCTGGATCAGCTCGTCGCTCGCCAGCAGTTCCTCGATCGCCGCCGCTCCGACGGCGAACGAACCGAGGTTCTCCGACTGGTGCTGCAGAAGGCGCTGCAGCTCGAGAATCTCCTCGTCCTTGCGCCGAATCACTTCGTCGGTCGCTTCGATGATCTGCCGGACCTCGCTCGCGTCGCTCGATGCCTCTGCCTGATCGGCGGCGTCTTCCGAATCGAAACCGGCCATCAGCCGCCGCTTCTGCGACTCCCAGTCGAGTCCCGCACCGGTCGATTCGTCCCCAGCCGGACGAGAAGCGAGTTCGGCTCGCGCCTCGCGAAGGTCGTCGAGCGCCAGCTCGAGTCGACGTCGGAGCTGTTCGACTTCGTCATCACGCTCGGCGTCGCCGTCGAGAACGGTCTCGACCGCCGGTTCGGACCGCAGCTGTTCGATCTCGGCGTGCAGCCGGTCGACTTCGCTGCGCAGAAGCTCGACTTCGTCGCGCCGCCGATCGGCCTCTTCCTGAAGGCGATCTCGCTCCGCAGCGACATCGTCGAACCGGCGGTCCGCAGGAGCGACGTTCGACGAAAATCGGTCGGTACTCGCGATACGATCGACGATCGATTCCAGGAGTCGAATCTGCAGATCACCATGCGAACGAGCCTCGGAGCGAATCTCGCGCTGCTCCTGCTGAAGTCGTTCGAGCAGATGCTCGACGCGCGAAAACCCGAGCGACCGTGATTCGGAGTCAGCCGTATCGAGCGCCGATGACGGCTCGATCGGCAGCCCGAGATCGAGCGATTCGGTCGCCTCCGACCGTTCGGCGAACAGGTTCAGTTCGACGCCGATTTGCCGATCGGTTCCCTCCGGAGAGAGATGCTCGAGGACGGCGCGCTCCCGGTCGGCACCTTGGCCGTTCGGCTCACGCCCCCCTTTCTCTTTCCGTCGCCGCATGATGAAGCTCACCTCAGGTCGGCAACCGCCGGCATTCGCCACCGGCCGGTTCCTGCCTGGTCGCAATTCCCGTCCCGGACAACGAGACGGAACGCCCTCGCCGGGTCGTCAGCGGGAAACCTATGTCGGTTCGCATGACCGGTCAAAGCACCGCGCATCGCCTGGGCGACGATTCCGGCTCTCTCCCGTCGATCGACGAGGTGTTTCGGCAACGAAAGACTCCGAACGGCGACGGCGCGAGCCGTTCCGCACGGTCACGAATCGACCGGGCGACCGTCGGCGACCTCGGCGAGGTAGCGTCCGTAGGGATTGGGAGAGCGACGAGCGAGCCGCCGGAGTGCGGCCGCGTCGATGAATCCCTTGCGAAAGGCGATCTCTTCCGGGCAGCAGATCCGCCATCCCTGCCGAGCCTGAATCGACTGGACGAAGTTCGCCGCCTGCAGCAGCCGGGCTTCGGTCCCCATGTCGGTCCAGAAAGTCCCTCGTCCCAACGGCAGCGCCCGAAGACGCGATTCGGCCAGATAGGCCCGCAGCAGGTCGGTCACCTCCAGCTCGCCTCGCTCGGAGGGCTGCAGAACCGCCCCCTTTTCGGCTGCCGACGCATCGAGGACGTAGAGCCCCGTGATCGCCAGATCGGAATCGGGACGAGCCGGCTTCTCGTCGATCCGAAGCGGATTGCCTCGTGCGTCGAGCGTCAGAACGCCGTAGGAGCGAGGATCCTTGACGCGACAGGTCAGGATCGTCCCCCCCGCCTCGTCCGCCAGCGCCTCGGCCAATTGCGCCTGGAGCCCATGACCGAAGAAGAAGTTGTCGCCGAGGATCATGACGGACGAGCGCCCGGGCCGCTCGGCCATCGCCGCGAGAAAACCGTCGGCAATCCCGTTGGCGCGCGCCTGTTCGACCAGCGCGATGGAGATGCCGAGTCGCGAACCGTCGCCGTAGAGACGTCGAACCGCGGCTCGATCGCGCGGGTGGACGACGATCACCAGATCGCGCAGGCCGGCGAGCAGCAGCGTCGAGAGCGCGTAGTGCAGCATCGGCTTGTCGTAGACCGGCAGCAGATGCTTGCTGACCGCGGCGGTGGTCGGAAGAAGCCTCGTCCCCTTCCCTCCCGCCAACACGATTCCGACTCGAGTCGACTCGGCAGTCGCGTGGTGCGGCCGTTCGATCGCGTGAGGTCTCCGGACGGCGTCATCGCCGGACTGCGAGGTGACTTCCCCGCCGACGTTCGCCATCCCTTCACTCCCCTTCCGGTCGCCATCCCGCTCCGACCGTCACGCGTCGGTCCGTCATCGGCATCCCACGACGGCAGT
>DMPQ01000304.1:0-531 GCA_003455945.1 Planctomycetaceae bacterium | reverse complement strand
ATGAAGACGGGGAAGAGAGTCGCGACTCCCTTCCCCGTCCGTTCGTTTCCTGATTCGTCGAACCGCCGCGGCTCGGCCGCGACTCAGTCGAGGAACCCGACCAGTTCCTGACTGCGACTCGGCTGTTGCAGCTTGCGGACCGCCTTNNAGCTTGATGATCTCGCGTTCGCGATAGCTGAGGGTCTTGAGGACGCGGTCGATCCGGTGACGGAGCATTTCCTGCGAAGCACCGGTCGCGGGGCTCTCCGCTTCGGCGTCGGGGAGCAGCTCGCCGAAGTGGCTGTCCTCGCTGTTGCCGACCGGCCGATCGAGCGAGATCGGGAAGCGGCTCATCACCATCACGCGACGCGCTTCTTCGACCGTCGTCTCGGCCCGCTTGGCCGTCTCTTCGAGCGTCGGCTCGCGACCGAGCTCCTGCTGGAGCTGACGGTTGACGGTCCGGACGCGCGACATCGTCTCGACCATGTGGACCGGAATCCGGATCGTCCGGCTCTGGTCGGCGACCGCTCGGGTGATCGCCTGACGGATCCA